>DAOUDD010000077.1:0-42806 GCA_034431765.1 Ktedonobacteraceae bacterium
TTGTCCGTGTTCGATACTGGAAGTATCGCATACTCGTTGTCGTTTGTCAAGAGGTTCGTTGTCTGGTTTTTCGACTGTCCGTTGTTCCTCGTGCGTGTTCCGAGTCCGTTTTCGCTCCTCGTTGTCCGGCACCCACAGCGATTTTTGGGCACACAAAGCTTCGGTCCCAATCTGTGGAGATGCCTGAGAAGGAGAAGTGACGATCTCAGAGGAGCCACCTTAGCGTGGCGAACGACTCGGCCATTTCCAACAGGAGCATCGTCAAGCGATGATTGTCGTGAAAGGCAGTGATGCACACTATAGCACGGCTACGAGAGCGTGTCAAGGAGTTCTGACACATGTTCAATTCATCTCTAAAAGGATCGGTCTCTCGAAGCGGCGAGAGGAATTATTGCATATTCCAGATTGTGCGTCAAGAGGATGTCACCAATAAAGAGCATGGCTTCTAAGTACTAGAGACACGTTGATTGTGTTGCTGTAGGAACCTTTCTTGAGAAAGCAGCTATAGCTCTTTCCGTATGATTTGAGCACGGGATATTGTACATTCTGTTCCAGCATGGTATGGTGTGCAGAAAGAGAGACAGTATGTTTTCATCCTTTCAGCTTTTGATCAGAAGGAAGAGAGACAAGTCTCTTTTAGCTTAGGCAATATCAGGATCAGGAGAAAATAGAAATGCGCTGTCGCTTATGTGGCACGGAACTTACATCACAAGCGAAACAATGCTCAAACTGTAGAGCTGAAGTTCTCCATCTACCGCCACAAACTGGCTCCATACGTCAGGAAACAATACCATCCTCATTACCTCCACGGTCCGCAGTTTTTCCTGCTCAAAAGTCAGGGCAAATAGTGGCTCACTCTAATACATTCGAGACGAGTCAACCTTATAGAAGCGACAACAGTACTACTATGAATTCAGTTGTTAATAGAGAGACAGCAGCAGATCCCTCTAAGCACTGTTTTTTCACGCGAAAGCGTGTGCTTATCATTGGAGGCATTCTTGCTACGCTCTTTATCCTATATGTTATTTTTGCAGTTGTATTTCTACCGGTGTTAAATGTTTCTAAAGGTCAATCGGGACGTCCAGTAGACAGCGATGCTAAAGAAATTGTCACTGACATTCAGACTGCGAGTGCAATTAATCCTCAGACAGCCGCACCAACAAAACAGGATCATACATTCAAGGTAGATCAAAGTATCTTTCTGACATTTCGTCTCAATAGCAAGAAGTATGATTTCAACAGACATATAGGCTATGTCCAGGCAAAATTTTATGATGCCACGAGTTTTGTCTATAAACGTACCCTGGTAGTGACATATAACGCCCCTGGTGGTTTCTTTGCTATTGAATACAAAAAGCCGACCTCAGCAAGTGCTGAAATTTACTGGTGTCTTAAACCTGATTGTAGCGATGAGAAGCTCGCACAAACCACGAGTTTCACTATAGAGGCTGCGCAGTAAGCAAAAACCAGCCCTTTTGATTTTCATACTGCAAAGTCTTCTGCACGAGATGTCTATCGAGTGGGAAGTTACTCTGTTGACTCCCAACAGTATTTTCCTGAATCGATAAAATACTTTATTGTCAATACGCGAATAATGTGGTAAAGTTCGAGTAGGAATCATCTGGCGTGCAAATTGTTTTATTATTTTCTCAATAGAAGTTTATAATGAGAGTGTTGAGATTGTAAACAGGAGGAGAGTTATGAGGTGTAATAACTGTGGTATACAACTTCCATCGGGAGTTGCATATTGTCCTAATTGTGGCTCTACAGTTCCGTACAATGTTGGGTCTGCTTCTAACAGTACAACTGTACAGGGAACTCCATCTCCGCATCCACCAACAACATATGGAACACCGCCCCCGCCACCACAAATCCAGGTAAATCAAAATCCATATCCCTATGATGCTACTCCACCACCCGCACAACCAGGTATATACCCTCAATCAGGTGGACTACCATATGGGCAAACTCCTCAACAGGGCAATGTCTATAATAACGCAGTGCCCCCTATTCCAGCTCCTGGCGGATTTGGCATTCCACAAACAGCCACGCGTAAAAGTAATACTGGCCTCATTGTTGGTGTTGTTGCCGCTGTTCTTGTCTTAGCAATTATTGTTGGTAGTATCATTGTTGTTCCCAGACTTGCAACAAATGGCACAAATAAAGGTTCTTCGGTTACCTCAAATACACGGGGAACAGCACAGGTATCGCAAACTGCGACGACAACGGCTACAGCGACGACAACAACCTCGAACATACCTTCGGGGCAAAATGTAGATGCTGCCGCATCAGCGATTGTTACTAATCTGCAAATGGCAAGTGCGATTGATGAAACAACGACTGAGCCAACGCAATTGGCAACAACGTTCCAGAAGAACCAAAAAGTTTATGCAACTTTCAAGTTGAACAGCGATAAGTTCGATTTTGACAAGAACACGGCTTATGTTGGCGCTAAATTTTATGCAGGTACGCGTCTGGCATTTAAAGCGACGCCATTAAAAATAGATCACATTGCTCCTGGTGGTGCATTTATTGCGCAGTACTACGTTGCGACACCGGCAAGTGTTGGAATCTACTGGTGTCTTCAAGCGGACTGTAGCGACGAGAAGCTAGCTCAGACAACAACATTTACCATCACCGACTAACTCAGAGCAGAGCAAGGCTTAACAGGAGAAGAGCTGTATATCTAGTTATAGCTTTTCTCCTGTTTCTTTACAGTATTTTGTTCTGTATACTGAAAGTGTGCTCTATTCTCGTTACCTGTGACAGCATCCTATGCACTCCACAGTAATGTTCAGTATCAAGCATGATAGCTCGCTGAATTGCCGTCTCCTGCAAGTTATGACCGACAAAGTTATGTTCCACAAAAATAGCTGTGTAAACATAAGGAATCGTCGCAGCACGCTCACCGCGAACACAGATCTCATATGTGGTTACATCCTGGCGCATTTTGCGCAGAATGCCGATCACACCAATTCCTGAGCAACTTGCTAGAGCGGCTAAGAGCAGTTCCATTGGGCGTGCCCCGGCATCCTCTCCACCACTCTTAACAGCTGCATCCAACGCAATTGCATGTCCTGATCCGGTTTCGACTGTGAAGTGTACACCTTGCTCCAAGAGAGCCCGGACTGTCATTTCGTCTGCCATGAGTTCTTCCTTTGCTGAGAGTATCTACAATAGAGCCTCAGATTATAAAGATACCATAGCAGAGAGTATCACATGTGCACTTGAGTTGAAAAAGGTGAGATTTTTCAACTCAAGTGTATCCTCTTACATACTAGACCAGACTGTATTCAGAAACGACGCCGCATAGATTTCTATCTGGTGCAAACACTACTCCATAGCTAGCCACGCGCATGCAGCAGCAAGGAAATCTCTCGCTTATCTAAACAAGAAAAAGTGGCTTGCTATGCATATGGAATAGAAAGGAAGTCTCTAGCTGTGCCTATCTGAATGGAAGGTAGTACCAGAAGTTACGGGAGTGTTGAGAGTTTATGAATTTGGGTCAGCTTATCGGTAAGTGCCTGAGCAGCACTATTCGTTTGTTGTTGTGGAGGTGTTGAGAGTTTATAGATTTGGGTCAGCTTATCAGTAAGTGCCTGAACAGCACTATTCGTTTGTTGTTGTAGAAGTTGATTTCCAGGACCTTTATCAATATGAAGCAGGTAGCATGGTCCCTGAATAGGTGGTTTGTCGATCTTACGGTCAGGATCGTAGACAATGATTACACGCTCACAGGGAACTATTGCCGTGTTTGGATACTGTGACAGACGCACCTCGTTAGAGAGCGGCAAGCCAAACAGCGCGGGCCCTCCCTTACTACGATAAAATGTGAGATTCGCCCCCAGGAGAGTTACACCATTGACACACTTCCAGGTTCCATTTCCACCATCTTTAAAGTATTTTCTCACTATTGCATCATTTAAGTCTAACACTTCATCCTCTCCCTTCAGAACTGTCCACAATTCTTCCCATGGATAATTGCCTGGACAGCGACTACGATTTATCGGGTCAATGGAGAAATGACCTGTGATGCCGCCATTCTCATCAGCAGGCCGTGCTGGAATATTCCAACGTTGACAGATGTGCTGGACCAGGGTAAAGCTTGCCGCCTTTTGTGCTTCTGTCAGGGGATTTGAATTGTCTGTAGATGCGTTACAATGTTCTATACTAATCGTGATATTGTTAGGATTTACTTGCGGATTCCACCAGGAATCGTGCCCTGATGTGAGAACGCCATTGGCCCAGGCTCCGTCCTGTTCAGACACACATTGAACAACTGTCCCATCAGTACCAATTACATAGTGACTACTGACAGGATTATCTCCTCCCTGTACCGAAGCAAAGTAGTTCGCAACGTTGACCGCGCTGCCTCCTCCTGCCGTTCCATGCAGGATTACATAATGAGGTTGATTACCATTTCGTCCGGGGAAACAGTTACTATTGGGGATAACTATAGCACCACTTTCATCTGGAAGCATCTTGATCCTCTTTCCACTACCTGATAACACACTTCCATTTTTACAGAAACCAGAGGGGCTGGTCTCATTATCGAAATCATACCATATGTGCAACCAAAAATGAATTACTATTTTTAAGTACTTTGAGCGCTTGCAGAAAAAGGCAATAGTAAGAAAGAACTCATAGAACTTGCATCTGCTCAGAGGAGATAGTTGAGGCGAGAAAGGTTGTACTTACCTGTACTGTAAAGAAATGTTTTCTTATCACTAGTTGCCAGAGGACATGAGGGCGCAAATATAGTGTGCGACAACAAGTATATTGATATAGAGATCGCTGTATACATCGATAGCGATCTCTTTTCTAGTTATTCTAAAGCGTGTATCTCTGCTGCACGCGAATAATATTCGCCAGGATCTCACGTGCCTCAGGAGGTGAGCCAAAGACTGCACCTTCGCGACGCTCCTGCCCTGCAGAGAGACGTGTGATACAGTTGGCCGCAGACCAGCCCTGCGAGAGAAGATGTGCAGCCAGGCCACTGATGATCGGGGTTGCGAATGAAGTGCCACACCAATCGGCCCAGCCACCAGTGTTCTCGTCTCCATTTGCAAAAGTGGGCGAGATGTAGAGCGCACGCACAGCATCGGGAAAGCCGCTTTCATCGAGTGCACCAGCGCTTTCACCGCCAAAGGTCGCAACTCCCGATTCGTACGGGGGAATGTTTGCTGCGTTAGCAAAACTGGCCGGTGTGTAACTACTATTCAATGCAGTTACAGCCAGGATAGATTCGTAACGAGCAGGTGCGCGCGGTGGGCGTGGGGGGAGACCTTGCTCTTTCGCCTGCACAGAATCGTTTCCTGCTGCTGCCACTATCAGTGCCCCTTGAGCCACTAAGCTTTCAAAGAGGAGGCGGACGCCTTCTTCAATATGATTGAGAACGCGCATCACTCCGCTCAGTTGCGTTGTGGGCCATTGCCTATGGTCGAACCATATATACGGGAGACGCCGTACATCAGGCATAACAAGAAAGCTGCAATTCAGGATTAAACGACGAATGTGCCCAGCTACCATCTCACGCTCTAGATCGGTCACGGCGGCGAACAAACCATAGAGATTGCCACCACCAAAGTCATTGAGCACACGTAACAGACGGATCTGCGCACGTGGAGCTACATCACGAACCAGGCCAGCGACTGCGAGACCATGATCGGGCATCTGGTAGTAACGAGCCTGGCCCTTTGCATCTCGTCCAGTCCGCACATCATCGGAGGAGGCGTAGCGATCATAATCGATAACAAAGCTGCCATCCTCATGGCGCAAATCGCTAGCCAGGCGTTGCAAAAGCCAGTTGCGCCGTAGTTCTGGACGAGCGGCTGCACTGAGGATACGATCAGGATGTGGCGCAGTATCCAGCACAGCAACCAGTACATCCTCCGCACCTCCGTCGAGTGAAATATTCTCATCCACAAATTTCATGCGCCACCCCGGAAGTGTATTCGGTGGCGTAGTTACCTCAAGGACAGGCGCAGGCCGAGGTGGTACTGCGGCACCACCTTCAGCGTAGAAGATGGGGGCGGCTGTGACCAACCAGTTTGGCATTGCAGACAGAATGTGCAAACCTGTTTGCGCAAAATCCTCCAGATGAGCCTGAATATGAGAAAGTGCACCAGGGACTGGATCACCCTCTTGATCGTGCGTATACCGTGTATGAAAGAAGAGCGCAGCTAACGGCTGCTTTCGCTGTAGACCAAAGAGAAAGAATTGACGGCGAACAGGTGGTAGAGTTGGATTCTCTCGCCAGCGTCCATAACTACCATAAGGCTCTAGCGCAAGCTGATATGGCGCAAGAAACGTATTGAGCTGTGCACGTATCTGTTCGACCAGGGCATCTTGAGCATCTTCGATAAGGAGTCGCGGCAAACGTACCACAACCACCATCTCCCCAGGAATCCAATGGTATAACTGATCAGGTACTCCCATGACTTCTGCTGAGCTACGAGACATGCACGGAAATCCCCCTCCAACGCAATAATAGTAATCTTATTAATAGGTATTCGGACTTTTTTCTAGCGGACACATTATAGCAGGTCTCTCGTCAGTTGCAACGTATGCAGAATTTCGGGCTTATACGGCCACCTTTGTCACACAGTAGAAGTTTCAGCCGTTCTACCTTTGTAGAGTAGAACAGGAGGAGAAGTAATAATGTTCGTCTATGCCGATACCTTATATCAGACACTTTCCAATATTATTCGTATTCCCAGTACCTCAGGACATGAGGAGTATGTGCGCGGCTATCTTGAGCGCACGCTGACACTGCTTGGTTTACAGACACAGGTTGATTCTCAAGGGAACTTAATAGCGACATTGGACGGTGAAGGGAAGCCACTTCTCCTTAATGCCCATATGGATCGTGTACCGCCGGGATTAGGGCATGAGCCGATTTTACGCGAGGGCATTCTCTATAGCGATGGGACAACGAATCTTGGTGCGGACGACGCAGCAGGGATTACTGTTATTCTGGAGCTGTTGCGCCGAACAATCGAGCAAGATCTCCCTCATCCACCACTGGTCATTGTTTTTACTGTTCAGGAAGAAACAGGTTTATGTGGTGCTCATGGCTTCGACGGTTCAGCATGGAACGTAACCGACGGCATTGTTTTTGATAACGCGTTTGAAGCAGGCGTGGTAGTGGCGAAAGGAGCATCCTATGACGCCTTTGATATCACCATCACAGGGCGTACAGGGCATCCCGGCAAAGATCTAAGTTCCACCAGCAACGCGCTTACAATCTTCAAAGAGGCTATCTATCCCTACGGCTCGCTGGCGCTGGATCAGACCCGCATCAATATCGGGCGTATCAGTGGAGGAACGGCACGCAATGCTATTCCAGGTGTTGTGACACTAGAGGGCGAGATGCGCAGTTTTGAACCTGCTGAGGCTCGTCAGCAATACAAACATGCCATTCAAGAAGGATTTGAGGAGGCGGCCGCTCGCTATAATGGACGGGTCCAGATCAAATTTACAGCTCACAGCGATGGATACGTTGTCAGCCCGGATGAGACACTTCTACATGTCTACCAGGTAGCACTCTCACAACGTGGAGCAGCACTACAGCTTCAACCGACATTCATCGGGAGCGACACTGCCGGTTTCCGACCAGGCATTCGTGCAATCACAGTCTCAACCGGAGTCGTTAACGAGCACACCACAGAGGAATATATCGTGCTCGCTCCCCTGGAGCAACTCGTGACCGACACCTTGCAGGTACTCCACCTCTGGCGAAGTGTATAGCTCGTCGCTATCCAGACATCCGAGCTATACACTTCTGTTAAAAATAGGGGAGAGAGATTACTCTCCTCTACTTTTGTTACCTTGATTTACAGCATTGTTCCAGTTTATAGACTGGTGATAAGACTTTGTAGCCGCCCGATTGAAATAGACATTGATTCCGAAGATAACGGCACAGGCTACTATGAAACTCACCGCAATTATAGGACCAGCCGGAGTATATGAAAGGCTACTGCTCATTGCAAACACCAGAGCAATAAAGAGGAGCATGGTCAAACACACTGAAACGATTGCTAGCGCTAAACGCTGACCAAGAGATTCATCCTTTTGAGAACCCTTTTCACTCATCAGTTCTTGCTTGATTCTGCGCGCCAGCATGTCAGCATACTGCTCATCATCATCAACATGCAACTTTTGACCGTTCTCGTTAGTATTGGAGTAGCGTTGATTGCCTTCATACACGCCATAAGCATCCTGTGGATTTACTTGTTGCATAGTAGCATCTCCCTGGTTAAAATGGAAAACAATTTCGTTGTAGTTACGAACAAGGTTGCAGAAAGTTGCACGTATGCTCTGTTGCGTGAGATGTTACACAGCACGTTGTGAAATCTCTATACCCGAAAATCCTATAAATTGTCCGCAAGAAAACCATTCCTTGACGTTCGCAGGTACGTTCTATACAATGAAAGAGGATATTTTCTTATCGTGAGTGGAAAAGGGGGTTTTATGGTAGGCACTCCAGGACGTGTCGGGCAAAAACTTGGAAACTATCAATTAATGCAGTTGCTCGGGCAAGGAGGCTTTGCCGAGGTCTACCTGGGTGAGCATATCTATCTCAAAACACCTGTTGCAATTAAAGTTCTCCAAGCTCACCTCTCCAGCGCTGAAGACCGTGAGAGCTTTACTCAAGAAGCACAGATCGTTGCGCGTTTGCTTCATCCCCATATCATTCGTGTCACCGATTTTGGCCTGGACAACGAAACGCCTTTTCTCGTTATGGATTACGCTCCCAATGGTACACTTCGCACACGTCATCCGCGTGGTACGCGACTTCCTCTTGCAACAGTTATCGACTATACGAAACAAGTGGCTGGTGCATTGCAGTACGCACATAATCAGAAACTCGTCCATCGCGATATCAAGCCAGAAAATATGCTGCTAGGCCGCAACAATGAACTTTTACTGAGTGATTTTGGTATCGCTCTGGTTGCACAGAGTTCGCGCCATCAGAGCTTGCAGAACGTCGTAGGCACAGTTGCCTACATGGCTCCAGAGCAGATCCAGGGTCATCCCCGCTTTGCCAGTGACCAATATGCACTGGCAATTGTTGTCTATGAATGGTTGAGCGGACAGGTACCATTTCGAGGTTCTTTCACAGAGTTGTGCGCACAGCATGTCTTTAGTCCGCCGCCTTCTCTACAACAAGTGCTTCCAGAGCTACCAACGGAAGTTGATAACGTTTTGCAGATCGCACTCGCGAAAGATCCCAAGCAGCGTTTTGGCAGCATTGAAGTATTTGCATCCGCACTCGAACAAGCCAGTCAAACAAGGACAGTCCGTCCCTCTTCCAGGTCAGCAACCGGGCAACAACAAATAGTGCTTCGCACAACACCTGCACCACGCCCTTCGTTCCCATCGACACAGCAAGCGACACCTGTCATATCGGCTCCTTTTGAACGTGGAGCACAGCCACGCTCTACCGAACCTGCACAGTATAGGGCTTCAGGATTTGCCCCTTCTCGACAATCTGCCCAACAATCGCTCGTAACCCCCTCCTCTCCACATATACCACCTGGAGGAGCTCAATATTTAGCAGCGCCATATCATGGTCAGCTACCATACCCTCCCGTGCCTTACACGCAGCCAGCTTATGCACATCACCAATGGGGGCAGCTTTCTACACACAAGCCCTCGATGTGGAGATTTGGTCTCTCACAGCTCCTGGCCCTGATCGTTGGTGTGGCGCTTTACAACCTTTCGTCACATGTCACGGCCTCTCTCCCTTTTGCTGGGACAAATCACTTTATTCAACTTAACAATCTAACACTTCTTTTCTTCAGCACTGCCTTTGGGCCATGGGTTGGCCTCCTCGTAGCCTTTTTCGGGGATCTGAGTCTTCCACTTCTCTCCTATCCACACCTGGAATTTGTCAATGGAGCGCTTCAGGTACTTTCGACTAGCACCTATAGCTTTACGACCAACTGGCTCTTTGTCGGTGTTGATAGCTTAGTTGGTTTCCTGGCCGGATTAACTGGTTTTCATGCCATCTATCGACAGGGAAACTCCTCATTGTTCGGCGCGTTACTTGCAGCAGATCTTATGAGCACAATTTTGCTCTTCACCGCAGATATCATTACCTATTTTACGTATACTATTACCTTTCAAAGAGATATCACGCGTTTCTTGTTCTCTTCCACCATTCCTAACATTATCTTCTGCGTTGTTCTCCTTCCTATTCTCCTGCTACTTTACAGTGCTATCGCGCCTCGCAACAGGGATGATTTCTAGTGCAAATCACTTGACCTTTTCGGGATACTTAGATAACTGTGCTCGTGTTGATAAGCGGACTCGTGCACAACTTCACACCACTCATTGCTCGATCCGCTTCGAGAATACAGAAATAATCTCTGGGAATAGGCTCGTGTTATTACTAGTGAGATGAGTTGACAAAAAGTCCATGCTGCGTATAGCTGGCATAAAAGTTGTCATTTGCGTGTTACCTAGAGTGGATAACACAACCAAGAGGAATTATAAGGCAAGCGAGGAATAGATATGTCTAAAATCTATGGAGTCATTATTATTGGTTCTGGACCGGCGGGCTATACGGCGGCAATTTATGCAGCACGCTCAAATCTCTCTGTATTGATGATCCAGGGCTATCAAACCGGCGGGCAGTTGATGCAGACCAGCGAGGTTGAGAATTATCCAGGCTTTGAAGAGGGTATTCTGGGACCCGAGCTGATGGACAAACTGGAGCAGCAGGCACGCCGTTTTGGAGCAGAACTGCTGCCGGAAGATGTAACATCCATTGACTTCTCCCAGCGTCCATTCGTTATCCGTACAGAGGATAATGAGTACCATGGGCGTGCAGTTATCATCTCGACGGGAGCAAGCGCACAATGGCTGGGTCTGCCACGCGAGAAACATCTGCAAGGCCGTGGCGTGACAGCTTGCGCTACCTGTGACGGATTCTTCTTCAAGGGAAAAGATGTAATTGTGGTCGGTGGTGGCGACACCGCAATGGAAGAGGCTATCTTTTTGACTCGCTATGTCAATCATGTGACCGTTGTTCACCGTCGTGATACATTGCGTGCGAGCAAAATCATGCAGGATCGTGCTCATAGCAATCCTAAGATCAGCTTTATTATGGAGACAGAGGTTGCGGATGTACTGGGTGAGCATGCGGTAACTGGCGTCCTACTGCGCAACGTTCAGACAGGTGAGGAGACGACGCTGGACATACAGGGTATGTTCGTCGCCATCGGTCACAAACCCAACACAGAGCTGTTCAAAGGACTGATTAATATGGATACGGCTGGCTATATCGTGCCAGTTGAACACACAATGACAAATATCCCAGGAGTCTTCGCAGCAGGAGATGTGACCGATCATCGCTATCGCCAAGCCATCACTGCCGCTGGTGACGGCTGTCGAGCCGCGATTGATCTGGAGCGCTGGTTAGAGAGTCAGGGCCAGGACGTCGGCATCGAAAACTGGAATTAAGCAAAAAAGATAATAAGAAGTGAGTAGCTGGTTTCTTGATCAGTTACTCACTTCTACGTTGGTCTGGAGACTCTGATTATTTATCAGGCGAAGAGTGTGAAATAGCCTCTTGCTCATACTCTTTTGGACGAACCTGAATATACTTGCGAAACCAGGTCAGCACGCGTTCCCAATACGCGAGAACCTGACTCGGCTTAGCAACTCCTCCATGCCAGGCAGAGGGGATACGCACAAACTCGACCGGAGCCTTACCAAGCAGTTTGAGCGCCATATAGAATTGCTCAGATTGCTCGATGGGGCAGCGCAGATCGTTTTCGGGATGGACGAGCAATGTTGGCGTGGTTACTTCTGACACTGCAGAGAGGGGTGAGCGCTCGACATAATAAGCGCTTCTGCCAGCTTCCCACGGCGCACCCCGCGCTGCGGCAATCTGCCGGAAAGAGATATCAGAGGTGAGAACAAAGCTTGTCAGGTTTGATATGCCAGCCAGTGCTACTGCAGCTTTGAAACACGGCGTATGTCCAACAATAAACATTGTCATGTATCCCCCATAGCTATAGCCCATCAAGGCTAATCGCTCCGGGTCGGCAATGCCACGCGCAATACACTCGTCAACACCTAGCAAAATATCCTGGTAATCTCGTCCCCCCCAATCTCCCAGAAGTGATTGCATAAATGCTTCACCGTACCCTGTACTCCCATGGGGATTGCAGTAGAAGACGGCATACCCTTGCGCAGCAAAATAGTGCAACATTGGATCCATCCCTCCGCCAAACGCCCAATGGGGTCCGCCATGAATTGTTACGAGTAACGGATAGCGTACTCCCTCACGTGCTCCTATTGGAGAGATCAACCAGCCATCAATCTCGGCGTCCTCTACGCCGCGGTAGGTTATGCGCTCGACATTGCCCCAGACGAACTGTGATAACCAGGAATCATACAGATGTGTTAAACGAGTAGTCTCTACCGCATCAACTGATCCACGCTCAGTTAACGGAACACGGTAGAGTTCCCAGGGATGATCAGTTTGCTCCTGCGCAACTATGAGGGCTTGTTCTTGAGGCAAGAGCGCGAAAAAAGCGCTTGAACTCGCCTGTGTTGTTACCTGTGTAATTGAGCGCCACACAACATCCAAGCGGTAGATGACACTTCTACCCTGTTCGGTAACCAGGAAATAGACCTGCTGACTATTCTGGCTCCATTGCGGATGGTACGGTCCGGGAAAACCAAACTCGCCGCCTCCAACAAAAAACGCATCTTTTGTGAAATCAGGACTGACCGCGAGCATTCTGTCTCCAATGTTGCCATTGCGCGTCACCAGGTAGAGCCGGTGTAAACTTCCGGGTCGATCTTCGACACCCACGATCATGACCGATTGCCCGTTCGGAGACCAGGAATAGCTGCGTATCTCTAGATTCCCCTGTGTCAGGCAACGCGCCTCAATTGTCTCACGATTAATCACCCAGAGATCACAGGTAAATGAGCGCTCACGATTTTTATTGATATTGCATAAGAGGCCAACTTCCTGACTATCTGGCGTCCAGGAGGGTTGTGTATGATCAATTGGGAGTGAGGTCAGGCGGCGAATAGCAGTCAGATCAACAGCGGCACTTGCCTGTGTGGGAGCTGGCATAACAAAAACTTGCAGATACTTTTCCGACAATCCGCGACCATCGCTGCGATACCAGACAGTATTCACCGTACGGAGCCGATACTTTTCATCCTCTCCGTACTGCTTGCCTACATTTTCATCGAGAGGCTTGCGTCCAACCAGAACATCCAGATCATCCCCAGGAGAGGCAAAAGCAGTAAAGGCGATCCATTGTCCATCAGGTGAACAGACAAGTTCATCCACGCCATGAAGCATAGAGGTAAGGCGAAAGGCTTCACCACCAGTTGTATCAATCACCCAGATCTGATTAGCATCTCCGTTGCGATTGGAGAGGAAGAGCAGATAGCGGCTATCAGGCATCCAGATAGGCTTACTATCCTGTTTCAGGCCACCCGTTAACTGACGAGGAGAGCCTTGAGCATACCCATGCTCATCCAGGTGCAATAGATAGAGAGCACAACGAGTTTGGTCTGTTTCGCGATCATCTGAGTACATTGCGAAAGCCACACTGCGACCATCAGGTGACAGCGCAACATCGCCCATTGTCTGTAATGACCAGAGATCGTCGCGTGTAAGTTTGCGGGCCATAGTCGCAAAAGATCCTCTCTCTACACATTCATAATCAATACAGTAGCTTTTATGCTATCACATAGGCAGGCAGCGTTGTACAGGAGCAAAAGTGGAAAAAGAAAGGCATTCTACCAGAACAAACCGTTCTGGTAGAATGCCTTCTTCTCATGTAAGAGCTTCTGACAATCTGATTTCCTGCATTAGTGCAAGAACCGCAGCTATTCTTTCAGCACGTGACACATATATTGACGATATTATTGAATTGACCCTTCATAGATACTGATGATCGTGCTCAGGAACTTCAGGGCGTCTTCCTTTTTGCGCTGGAACGAGTTGCGTCCAATGATTGAGCCAAAGCCGCCACCATCGCGAATAGCTCGTGCCTCGGTAAAAACCTGCTCATCAGCGGCGGTTGCGCCACCAGAGAAGATTACAATACGCCGGCCATTAAAAGAGCTTTGCACAACGTGATGGACACGCTCTGCCGGGGTAGAGATCGGAATTTCGTACTTCTGATAGACCTTTTGTGCCTCTGGCTGCTCCACTTTAGCGCTGGGCAACTTCACCTTAATGATGTCAGCACCCAGTTGCGCAGCGATTTGCGCAGCATAGGCTACCACATCAATTGAGGTCTCCCCATCTTTGCTCAGAGAGCTGCCACGAGGGTAAGACCAGACGACTACAGCCAGACCCGCCGACTTCGCTTCCAGAGAGAGTTCGCGCAATTGCTCATACATCTGATTGCGCTCGGATGAACCGGGATAAATCGTGAAACCGATCGCCGAACAGCCCAGGCGCAGTGCATCGTCTACCGAGGCGGTCACAGCTGAAATAGGATCTCTCTCATCATTAAGCACATCATGATTATTGCACTTAAGAATCAATGGAATTTCGCCCGCAAAGTCTGCTGCCCCTGCCTCAATAAAGCCAAGCGGTGCTGCATAAGCATTACAACCAGCTTCAATCGCCAGTTGGAAGTGGAAGCGCGGATCATAACCCGCTGGATTAGGAGCGAAGCTGCGCGCAGGACCATGTTCAAAGCCCTGGTCCACAGGCAAAATAACCATCTTGCCTGTTCCTGCCAGGCGACCATGATTCAACATACGCGCGAGACTGGCGCGCACACCGGGATTTTCGCTGTTATACCAGCTCAAAATCTCTCGAATACGATCATTCATATTGTTCTGTCCTTTATGTATTTTTTTCGAGCAACCAGGTAACGTTGCCACGTTTTCTGTCGCACTCTTCGCTCTATTGTACCACGCTATTTTCTTTCGACAAGACCGGAATATACACACATGCTCTGGATAAAGTATCTATATTCTATTTGTTTCCCCTTTGGTCCTTAAGCAATGCATTACGCCCTAATTTGGACGTGTTTTTTGTTACTTCGTTTCGATTAAAGCGTCTGTATAAAGAAAGGTAGCAGGTCAGCCCCTGGCAGGCAACCTGCTCCTGAGAAAACGCTATGTTTTTTGCCCAAAACATGCAGTCTCTCAAGCTTTGTACCGCCAGACTGTGTGCGATACGTATAAAAAAGAGACCGATTCGTTTATTTACAGCAGTAGGCAAACAAGATATTTTCCTGGTCCAGGCTTTAAGAAGAGTGCCCACAAGGTTCCTAACGGAGCCACCAGAGGATAGAGCGCGAAAGGCAGTGGAACTATGAGCGACGCAAGCTTTGACCTCATAGCAAGAGAGCTTTTGAGACAAAAGCAGGTAATGGACGAACTCTCGTCCGAAAATCGAGAACTTCGGCAGCAGATAGCGGATCTCCGTATGGGACGGGGAATCTTTCTCGATATTGGTGGCAAACGTTTCTCGCTCGGAGAGGTTATGGCTGCTACTCCAATACCAGTATCAACACCCTCAGCAGAGGCGATTTCTGTTCCTACCACTACCACTACCACTACCACTACAAGCATATTACCTGCCCTTGAAGAGGAAGTCGTTGAAACACCGACAAACCCGGCTGTTGACGTTGTTGCAGAACAACCAGAAGAAGTTGCTTCAGGAACGGACGAACACGTTGAGCAGTCAGAAGCACCAACATTCCTGGAAGAGGTTATGATAGATGAGTTCTCAACGGCATTTACCTCACCCCTCGCTGTCTGGCAAGGCCCTGTGACCAAAAAGGAAGAAATCGACGAAGAGCAAAAAGCGACACTACGGCGCGAATTGATGGGGAGCTACCTGCTTGAGTAAGTGGAACTTCCCCTGGTACAAACGACCATGCACTTTCCCGTCCCCGTCCCTAACAGCAGAAAGGTCTACACAACATTAGCCTCTATGAGACCAACGTTGTGTAGACGACAAAACGCAATGTTGTCTGCTTCTCGCTAGGAATCCAGGTACCGGCACAGGTAATAAGATTAAGAAATTTTCCTGTCCGATTTCCAAAGATATCCTCTATAGGAGCCTCAGTCGGATGGTAATACTCTACGCGCGTCACACTAAACGTTAGCATCTTGCCCTGTTCATCAATCACCTTCACCGCATCGCCAGGCTTCATCAACTTGAGATTCCAGAAAACAGCTGGAGCACCGCCGGGACGATCTAAATGTCCATCAATGACCGCACTTCCCGTATCACCTGGACGTGTTCCTGAGCTAAACCAGCCAGTACCATCCCACGGATTCTGCTGAGGCGTCTCCAAATTCCCATCCGCAGTTGTTCCCACCGGTTCAACAGGAGCATCAATGTTTATGGAAGGCAAGATAATTCGCGCAGGGGGGGGGAGAGCAGACTGTGGAGTCGGCGTGGCTGTCGGAGTTGGAGTCGAAATTACTGTCGTAGGGGAAGGAGTCTTTGTCACTGTGCCAGGTTTTGTACTTTTGCTTTCCTGAGCAGATTGTGCAATGTTGTCACTTCCACAGGCAGTTAGCAGAAAGAGTAATGCAAAAAGGCAGATCAGGATAGACATCCTTGCAAAGCGTAATGACCAGGAAGGATATATTTTATACATACTCAGTACATCCTTATTGAATAATAATGATGAAAAATGACGGCCCGTGCCGCATGTTAGAGCGAACACGAGCCAGCAAAAGTATCTCGATTTCCAGATCAGTGTTCTGCCTACTTGTTACGCGCGTAAGCGAAACGACCTGCAACCAGAGCAGTGCCGATCAGCAGAAGAGCAACGATGCCCAGGATCCAGCTCCATACTCCGTTGTTAGTAGGAGCAACAGCGTGAGGATCGCTCCCGGTATTTGGCATACCGGCCATCGGAGTACCTTGCACAGAGGCGGCAACGAACTTGAGCGCAGGATTGCCATTATACAGACCAACCGCGAAGACGCTGTTAACGGTGTTGGCGTTCAAAGTTGCATTCACAGGGACTGTCGCATTAGCCTGGGTCGCGGTAACATTGAATGTGTAGTCCTTTGGAGGAACTGTTAGATAGTCGCTAGCATTCTTGTAGGTCAAACCGGTGATTACTTTGCTCCCACCTGTAGACACATCAACCGGACCTGCGTTTGGCGAGAGGTGATAAACACGTACACGAGCCATCCCATTGTTTGGCACCAGATTGTTATCGGCAAAAGCTTGCAGCGAGAAACCTGTGTCCTTTGTGCCGATAGCTGCGACGGTATAAGGAAGACCAGCGTTAACTGAAACCGTCTGTGTAATTACTGCAGCACTTGCCCCCTTACCAGCAGGAGCAACTTTGATCTCATGTGAACCAGCAGGTAGAGGCACGTAATCGGTAACTTTGCTAAACTCGAAGTTAGTGAGTAAAGCATTACCATCAACAAAAACATCCACTGTACCTGCTTCAGGGGATGCATGAACCACACGGACAAAGGCATTGTTGTCAGCCGCCGCTGCACGTGCACTCGTAGCCGTGACCGAGACAAAAGCGATAAAGGCCAGGATACCCAGAGCTAACGCAGCTCTTTGAACGGACGTTGCGAAAGATCGACGTTTTTTCATTTAACAGAACTCCTTCTTTTTACATACATTCCTTGCCTGTCATGAGTGAATTACATTCACGTCAATGGCAAAAGTCCTCAAGAACAGGCAATAATTGACAGCAGAACTTGCCATCATCTACCATACTCATGTTCATGAGAAATGAAGGTATGACTCTGCAACAATATCTAATTCCGAGTTCATTTCTTGCTCTTCAGCATTTATACTGATGAATAACAGCTCTGGTACATAACTCGGAATTACTTGTTACAGACTATAGACAATGGCAATCACATAGAGTAGTAAAATTATGTGACTTTTTTCGGGAAACATTTAGAAAACTGTGAGCAACCTCTTCATCTCCCACTTTATCAGTTTCGTTTCATATTGGTAAAACTACTCTTGTAGGAAACATAGCTGTGCGTACCTGACTGTCGAGTCTTAGGAGACAGAGAGATCGTGTTTAGCATAGGGCAGGAGAATGTTATCCGTTTTCTCCCATTATTTCGTCCTTGAAGAGGTTACACACGTTCTCTAGCTCTCTAGCCAGAAGAAACATGCACGCGCTGTATCTTAAATAAGGGGGGAAACGTGTCAAAAGACGTACCAGATGGGGGGGTCTCGTTCAGCGAAACAAGACTTTCTTCTTCAGAGCGGGATGCAAGAAGTGCAACCTGGCAAGCTGAGGTTGTTGCACGCTGCCTGGAGGGAGACGAACGTGCCTTCGCGCTCATTGCAGATCAGTATGGCAACCTCCTGCTCCGTACAGCTTATCTCTTGGTGCGAGATCAAGATGCGGCTCAGGATATTGTACAGGAAGCTTTGATTCTCGCCTGGAAGAACATGCACACGTTGCGCGAGCCTCATTTCTTGCGAGCCTGGCTTCTGAAGATCGTTGTAAATCAATCAACGAGCTTTAGACGGCAGCTCGCCCGCCGCGCCTCGTTCTTCCGCGAACAGGCTGCACAGCAATCAATCGATATTGCTGTGGAGGAAGCTGATACTCATCGTGGCAGGATTGAGGATACACTCGATGTTGTGCAAGCAATTGGCAAGCTTCCAGTAAATCAACGTACTGTCCTTATTCTTTTTTATTATCACCGTATGACGATGCCAGAGATTGCCAGGGTGCTCGACACAACAGAAAATACACTACGCAAGCGCCTACAATCAGCACTTGAAAAGATTCGTCGTTTTATACAGATTGATTCACTATCTATAGACGAACGCTCAACTCTTATAGACCCTTTAAATTCTCACATACAAATACACGGAGACAGAGCATGAAGCAGTGGTACGACACGGAGGCTCATGATGAAGAAGCGTGATCAGAGCGCTCAACAACCATCTTCTAATGGTCGATTACCACATGCGTCAGGGACGCCTCCACTTCAGTCTGCTCCTGACCCCACAGATGCATTAGGAGAGCATATTGCACGTGCGCTTTATGAACAGTCAAAGCACATCTACTTTACCCCGTCGATGCGTGAGACCCTGCTTCGTCACTTACCAGCAAAACGGCGACAAGCCCCTGCACGTCTCTACGCTGCAGGACTTGCCCTGGCAGCAATAGTAATTCTTGCTGTTGGCGTAACATTTTACTTCTCACAACAAAGAACCAATTCAGCACAGTCCGCAGTAACATATATAAGTGGCAATAACGTTCCTGTCTCTTCCGAGCTTGCACATAATGGGCGCATCCTCTCGCTCGATCCTGCTGAAAAGCATCTCGTCTACGAGGCTGCTGATCAACCGGGAGTGCTCTATACTATTGATATCAGCAACCCTATTGGAAGCAATTTTCTGGCAATGCGTTACGCACGGGATGCTGCATGGGCACCGGATGGTTCTGCATTAGTCGCAACTGTTGTCCCTGAAGGCACACCCACACCTTTGCTCGCACTCGTTCCAACGGGGCAGTACATGCACTTGATCGGGCACGATGCGCTGGCTGCTACCTGGTCACCTAAGGAGAGGCAGCAGATCACCTATACGATTGGGGGAGAAGGGAACACGCAGTTGTGGAGCACCCCTCCCGACGGCAAAACAACGCAACTGCTGGCTACAGTACCACAGTCGCTCTCTGTTCAACATATGACCTGGTCGCGTGACGGACAGCACCTGGCTCTTACTGTCAGCGAGACGGGCGCTGTGACCAAAGACGCTTTACAGCAGCCGAGCCATTCCATCTATCTCATAGATGCGCAGACGAAGACACTGAACGAACTTGTTAAAGCCGGTGATTTCACCCTTGGTTCGGTTGCCTGGTCGCCAGATGGGCGCTCTCTCGCTTATGAGCAGATCGACCATCAAGGGAGGATGACGCTTCAGGTTATCGAGGTAGCTCAACCACAGCGCCATACGTCAATCATACCACAGCACAATCTGAATGGATGGAGCTGGTCGCCTGACAGCCGAGTGTTGCTCTATAGCGATAACGGCGCGTTACGTACAAAAGTCTTCTCTGGTCCAGATATCCATCTTCCAGGCAGTACAGCACAACAGATTTCGCCATTCTGGCTCAAAGATGGACGAATTCTCTACCTGCGTAGAGATCACGGGGAAGGGAAACTCGCCTATCTCCTCCCCCAGAAGTAGCGTAAGAGGAAGAGAAACAGAGATGGCTACACAAAACGAGAGAGGGAGAGAATGGTTTGCTCTCTCCCTCTCAAGGGAAACTACTACGTTACCGTTTTGTATTGCGTACAGCCTGATAGAAATCTGCCAGGTTTGGTGTGCCCAGTCCAGTTGCAAAGTCCCACCCAGATGTTGCAGGATAATAGAGGTTGTTACCCTGTGTAATATCGTTATACGGGTGCAAACCACGGCTGGAGGTCGCAACATTGTAGAAGAGTGCAGGCGAGACATCAAAGCTACGCCGCTCTTTTAGCAAGCCCTGATGAATAAGTGCGAGACCAGCCGCCCAGATGGGTGCCGCTGCGCTGGTGCCGCCAACCGACCCCCACTGACGGTTATAGTAGACAGCGAGGCCATACGCAACGGCTGCAATATCAGGAACTTGACGAGCACCCCGCGAGTACTGATTCTTCACCCCTGGCGCATTTTGCCAGTTTGTCTGCTTGAAAGCTGTACTATTACCACCACCACTTCCCCAGCGGTTTTTACAGGATGAGCGTACGGAACTATCTGACCAGGTCACCTCGTTCGCGCGATTCTGATTCTGATCGATCTGCAAGATCGTTCCACCAACTGCTACAGCCCAGGGATCGCTGGCCGGATAGCTTACCGCAAGATTGTTGTACACACGGGAGGAGAATGCTCCACAGTCACCGCTGGCAACGAAAACCATCATGTGCTCAACCTGGACCAACTGGCGGATGCTGCTATCAATCGCCCGCACATCGGATGACGATATCTCGTTTTCCGCCGCTCCCAGGCTGACACTCACTACATTTCCCTTATTTGTATTATTGACGTTATCATTGAGAATTTGCTGCAACTCATCATTTACGTTCGTCCAGATATCTTGATCTGCGCTGCTGGCATCCGTTTGATAGACGACGATATTGCTTGAGCGCACCAGACCCGCAATCATCTCGATATCAAGCGTTGACTCGCCAAGTGCATCCTGCGGCTTCCCATCCACATTGACAAACTTGAGGCTACCGTTATACCCTTGTAGACAACTCAGGTAGTTGTTGATATCTTCAGCGTAGGACCCATCCACCTCGACCAGATTGACCGTCATATTCTCTCCATGCAAGCCTTGATTCCACAGCTTGTCGAATCCATATGCATGCGCCACATCCTTCGGGAAGAGCGTCTGATCCTGCGGGTTACAATCAATTGCCTGACGCTGAGTCTGACTCGAAACAGGAGACTTGAAGCTCATCGACAACTGGTGAGAAGGTGCTGCACTATAGTCATCCAGCCCGTTCACTACATCAATGGCATTCGCCATCACCTGTGGCACCATCGGGGGATTCTTTGCATCAGGCGCGAAAAAGGTTCGGTCATTGTATTGATGAACAACAAACTGTGTTTTAAGCACCTTTGCCAGCGTGCTCGCCTTGGCTTCAATAGCAAGATGTGTGCGCAATTTGCTAAGATTTAAGGTAATACCGCGTAGATTAAAGAAGCTCCTGATTTTCTGATATACACCGTCGTCAAGACCAACTTTCTTGGCAAAGCTATCCAGATTTGATGGCTGATCAGGCTGCACCTTTTGCTGCTGCGCGGCCTGCATACTATTTTCGTTCAACTTAAAGGTGACACGTACGTGTAGTTTTGTGTCATCCTTTAATTGCCCAATGACAGGAGACTTTAATGCATTTGCTGGGATGTTAAGATTAAGTGGCGTGGGTTGCAAAGGATTTGAAATTTCCGCCGTACCAGTGCCGCCTGAACTACCTGGCAGGCTACAACTAGCTAAAGGCGCAAGCAAGAGCACTAGTCCCAGCAGAGTAACGTAGGCACGCTGTGGAATACCGCTCCAGCTCTTCTTATAGAAAGACATTCTTGAGTCCTCCATCCAACAATGAATAACTATGGATGTGATGCATACACTGCATAAGCATAGGAAGCATAAGCAAAGCTTGCTTCTCTATCTATTTTCTTTTATCACGTTCCAAAAAGGAAAACCAGTTCAAGAGAGACCCAATTCCTCCCCTTTTGACTACAACTTCAGACATTCCATCTGAAAAGATGGTATAATAGAGCGTAATTGGAAAAAATATTCTATCTCCTTGCAGAATCAACGTTAGACGTGTACCATTTCATCTCGAACAGTATGTTATAGTGCTATAGCAAGGTTTATTGTGATCGACGAGAGCAGAGACGAACAGCGCGTAGGGAGCGTGCTTGCCCCACTCCCAAACATGGCTTCGACCAGAAAGGCCAGTGTGCTATCGATTCAGTGAACCTTGGCAGAGTAATAGGGACGCAAAGCATGCCAGCATTTAAAGTAGAAGCTCCATTCCAGCCCACTGGCGACCAGCCAACAGCAATCGCCGAGCTTGCTCAGGGCATCGAGCGCGGCTACAAATATCAGACATTATTGGGCGTAACGGGCAGTGGCAAAACATATAGCGTTGCCAAGGTTGTTGAGCAGGTGCAACGCCCAACGCTTGTTCTTGCCCCAAACAAAACACTGGCCGCACAGCTCTACAGCGAGTACAAAGAGTTCTTCCCCAACAATGCCGTCGAGTACTTTGTCTCGTACTACGACTACTATCAACCAGAGGCGTATATTCCCCGTACAGATACATACGTGGAAAAAGAGAGTATGCTCAACGAAGAGATCGAGAAGTTACGGCTCTCGGCGACACGCAGCCTCTTTGAGCGGCGCGATGTGCTTATCGTCGCCTCGGTCTCCTGCATCTACGGTCTTGGCAGCCCAGAAGAATACGGTGAGGTCGTGCTCACGCTCAAGGTTGGTGAGGAGCGGCGACGCGACAAGATTTTGCGTCATCTCACAGAGATTCAATACGAGCGCAACGATGCAAACTTCATTCGAGGTCGTTTTCGTGTGCGTGGTGATGTACTTGAAATCTTTCCCGCTTATGAAGACGTCGCGGTACGCATCGAATTTTTCGGCGATGAGATTGAACGCATGACCGAGATTGATCCCCTGACAGGCGAGGTGCTGGGCAAGCGACAACGGCTCGACATCTACCCCGCCAAACACTGGGTGACGACGCAAGATCGCCTCAACAAGTCAATCGAGCTGATCGAGCAAGAACTGGAGGAGCGCCTGGCGGTGCTTGAGGCGGAAGGGAAGTTGCTGGAAGCCGCTCGTTTGAAACAACGCACCAACTTTGATATCGAGATGCTCCGTGAGACCGGCTTCTGCTCCGGCGTCGAAAACTACTCGCGCCACCTTGCTGGCCGTGGACCTGGAGAGCAACCCTGGACGCTGCTCGACTATATGCCCGACGACTACCTGCTCGTTGTCGATGAATCGCACGTTGCTCTACCACAGGTACGCGGCATGTTTGCTGGCGATCGCTCACGCAAGCAGGTACTCGTCGATTTCGGCTTCCGCCTCCCCTCGGCCCTGGATAACCGTCCACTGACCTTTACAGAGTTCGAGAAAGAGCTAAATCAAGCTCTCTTCGTCTCAGCGACGCCGGGACCATACGAATACGAACATAGCGAGGCGATTGTCGAACAGCTCATCCGCCCAACTGGCCTGATCGACCCCGAAATCTCTGTGCGTCCAACACGAGGACAGATTGATGACCTGCTTGCAGAGATCCGTGAACGCGTCTCACGAGGTCAACGTGTGCTGGTCACGACACTGACCAAGAAGATGGCCGAGGATCTTGCTGACTATATGCAAGAACTCAGCATCAAAGTGCACTACCTACATTCGGAGATCGACACTATCGAGCGTGTCGAGATTCTCCGTGATCTGCGCCTGGGCGTCTACGACGTTGTAGTCGGCATCAACCTGCTACGCGAAGGACTGGACCTGCCTGAAGTTTCCCTCGTCGCAATTCTCGATGCTGACAAAGAAGGTTTCCTGCGTTCAGAGGGTTCGCTGATCCAGATGATCGGGCGTGCAGCTCGTCACGTTGAAGGCTGCGTCATCATGTATGCAGACACAACCACGAAATCAATGCAGAAAGCTATCGACGAGACCAACCGTCGTCGTACACTCCAGGTAGCTTATAACGAGCGCCACAACATCACACCACGCGGTATTACCAAAGAGGTCAAAACGCTTTCTGAGCGCATCAAGGCAATGAGCGGAAACGCTGAGGCGACCGCTGATGGTAAAGGGATCTCGGTAGCACTGGCAGGCATTCCCAAAGACGAAGCCCTGCGCCTCATCAAAGATTTGGAGTCGCAGATGCGCAACGCTGCCAAACAGCTCGACTTCGAGAAAGCGGCTCAACTACGCGACCAGGTCATCGAGATTCGCCGCTCGATGATCGAATAGGTACAAGAAGAGAGCACTTGTCTGAACGCTCTCTTCTCTGTATTAGGGAGTATCAAGGAGCCAACGAGCTATCTTCTCATCTTCAGCCTTCGCAAGCTGGGTGATGAGCAAATGCAAAGCACTAGCGGCATTCACTTTCCCAGTTAGCTCCTGTGCAGCGTTAGTGAGTGAGGGGAACCGTGCCTGGACAAGTTCAACTAATACCTGATGTAGCGCTTCGACAGACCCTTCTACACGACCTTCTGCGCGACCCTCTGCACGACCTTCTGCATATTTACTCTCTTCTAATGCTGCGGCCCTTTCTTCAACTTTTTCTGCGAGTTTCTTTCGAAAGAGGCGGCTCTCTTCAACTAAATTGTCAAACATATCTAAACGTGCCTCCAATCTTCTTTTGTCCTCCCAAGAAACCATCGTACTGCGTTGCAAAAATGTATCGAACAGCAAGACTTGTTCAGCTAACTTACGTTTTTTGTCATTATAATAGTTTTTCATCTCGTCAAGAGCACGACTTAGAACTTCGTATGTTGCATTTTGCATTGTTGGCAACAGTGCATAGACAGGAACAATTCGTTGCTCAAGGCACTCTAATGCATCTAACAACCACAATGCCACTACACGAAAGTGAAAAGTGAGTATCTCCTCCCCTCCACTATTTACCTCTAGCGGTGAAGTAGGAATGCTTGTACGGAATGGGTAGATTACGACCGATTTGATTGGCATCTGATATTTGCGATAGAGGATGCCGAAGTACTCTAGCATGCGATAAACCATTGCACCATTCGCGCCCGTCTCCAACTCAACGTGCAGAATAACCTGCTGCCCATTTGAGCGAGCACGATAGACGCGATCAGCACGTAGAGGTGGCTTGAGCAATTCCTCGCTCAATTCTGCCTCTACCTCAAAGCCTAATGCAAGAGCTTGCAAAACTTCGTCCACCTGATCCTCTAATAAAGCTTTCAACGAATTATCATACGGCTGTGCGTATTGTGACACCTTCGTTCCTCCCTGACCACATTTCTTCTATGCGAGTGTATCACTAACACGGATATTTTACAAGGGTAGCACAATCAAATTGCTTTTAGCGTCTATACAAGAAATAAATACATTTCAACCATTACTTTTTCTTATATAACATTTTACGAAACTATAACGCCTACAACCGGGTCATTTCTGCAAGGAACTGTTATCCTGACACAAGAACAACTCTATCACAGAAAACACTTCCACCTAATGGGAAGCACCTTTCCATTTAGATAGAGAGCAAGCTGGCTATTAGGTGGACAGACTTCTGCCCTTTAGGTAGATTAGCGTGTGGCATTTAGATGGAAAAGAGCTTGCCATTAGGTACAAATTTTGCGGGTACATTGGCATTAGCTTGACAACCTAATGTATAATACCAACTAGTGTCTCAAAGGGGCGACATACAGGCATAGCGCAGGATACTGCCATGTTGACGAGGGTGTAACGGGGCTTTAACCTGCACAATGAAGAACACATTAGGAGGAATTTGCAATGCTTGTCCACTTGATGCTGGAACTGTACAATATTGATCGGGAGATCCTGAGCAACGAGCCGCTTATGCGTCGTGTGCTGGACGAGTATCCTGGCCGAGTTGGAATGGATAAAGTTAGCCCCGTACACCTCTACGACATCGAGACTTCAAACCCTCTGGATGCCGGCCTTTCGGGCTTTGTCGTGATCGCGCAGAGCCATGTCAGCTTGCACGCCTGGCCTGAGTACGGTGAGGTTGATATCGACATCTGCTCCTGCAAGGAGTTCAGTCAGGAAGACGCTATCGCCTTCGCCAAAGAAGTCTTCAAGACCGATGATGTCGAGGCTCACTTCGTCGTCCGTGCAACCCGTTCTCTGCGACCGGAGGAGCCAGATCCCGTTCGTTATGAGCAGGCGATGAACGAACGTATGCTCAAAGCAGGTCGCGTCCCTGCGGAGGTGCGCTAAGGGCAACAAGAAGAAAGCGAAGTGTACTTTCGCGCTCAAGTTGCTTGATTATGGAGGTGGAGAGACAACCATACCAATGGAAGTCTCTCCACTTTCTCTGCTTCGAGATTCTATACTTATTGACGTGCTTACTATTTTCTTATTTCTATAATCATCAGGCATCCAATTTATTAAAATAGTATAAAACCATGTGAAATTCAACAAGGGAAAGTGCTAGAAAACAGTTCGCTCTTTGTACATTATAGCAAGAAAGATACTATCCATGAGTGATACACAGATTACACAATTTGGTGCGCCCGACGCTCCTTATTGCCAACGCGAGACTGCTCGGATCACCATTATTCCAGCTCCTCTTGAATATAGCGTCTGCTATTTGAAGGGGACTGAGCGTGGACCACAGGCAATTCTCGATGCATCTAGTCAGATGGAACTCTACGATGAAGAGCTGGATCGTTGCCCTATTGAAGCGGGTGTCTACACAAGTCCAGCACTCGACTATTGCGGGATGGATCATGCAAGCGCACTACAGGCAACCGGGAATGCGGTACGTGAAGTGTTACAGTCTGGACAGATTCCGCTCACACTGGGAGGAGAACATTCTCTCTCAGCACCCGTTATCGCTGCTGTTCACGAACGCTATCCAGATCTCACTGTTATTCATATTGATGCACACGGAGACCTGCGTAACGAATATGAAGGAACGCCACTCTCTCATGCTTCTATCGAGCGACGCGTGGTTGAGATGGGAATTCCATTGCTTGAAATAGGTATTCGTAGCTTCAGCCCAGAGGAGGCTGAGTTTATGAAAACGCAGCCGAATGTGGCGATTGTCTGGGCTTACCAGATGGCTCGTGGGACTGCAAAGATTCCCTGGGAGCGTCTCAGTTCACATACGTACGTGACTATTGATCTGGATGCCTTTGATCCCAGTGAGATGCCTGCCGTGGGTACACCCGAACCTGGTGGTCTCTCCTGGTACACCGTCCTTGACCTTTTCCGCGAGATCTGTCAACGTACAACAGTGGTTGGTATGGATGTTGTCGAGCTGTGTCCGATGGAGGGACAGGAACGGGCCGACTTTCTCGCTGCCAGGCTTGTCTACAAAATGATTGGCTACCGTACAGACCACATAGAAGCGCACTAGCTTAAGTGCATCTTTGTCAGACATATCACCCCACGCAACAATCCCATTCTTTTACACGGGACTGGTCCCAGTGGAAGCGGTATGATATACTACTTTCTGAGGTGGACAGCAATGGAACAGAAGACGCTCTGGCTCCGTGTCTCTGTTGTATATTGCATCTATTGTATTCAACAAAGTAAAAAAGCAACATGCACCTGGATGGACATCGAAGCTCAGTGCTTTCCGCTGTAAAAAGCACTGAGTCTCCAAAGGGCGAGTATAACACAAGCCCCTGACCATCAGACAACTTCTATGAAGATTTCATGGAACTGGTAGTGATACAGGCTAGTTCTGGCAAGAGCTGGGATGTACCCTCATTCGAGTCTCTTTCTACCCTGTCCCTATCCACCTGGGGATCCCGCGAAGTTACACCTGTATTGTTACCGGGAAGGCTCGTATGACCTCCCGCTACTAAAAGCACATCCCCAAACGGCGTAAGTGAAAGGAAATATGACCAGAGAATTCAATAAGCAAGAGCGAAATGATAGAAATCGTTCATTTCGCGATACGCCCCCACGTCGCTATCAGGCAGAGGACAACGCTCGTCCTACACGGTCTCGCCCCAATCGAGCATCGGTAGATCGCGCCTGGCAAGATGGAGCCACGAACACGCATCCAGATTATCACCCACGCACACGCGCTAATGATGGACGACCTCCACAAAGACCCTGGCAACAAGGTCAACGCCAGGGACACTCTCCGAACGGTTCTTCTTCGTATAGAAGCGATGGGTACCGCCAGGACAACTATCGCCCTTCTGAGCAACGTTTTGAACGCCCCTTCAATCGAGAGCAGGGTCCCCGTTCGCGCTACTCCGATGCGGATAATCGGAGACCTCAAGAGCACCGCTCGTATCGGCAAGGCAACAACTACGATAGAAATGCAAGTGGTCCATCTCGTTTTCATAACTCGCGGGACAACGAAGATCGAGCACCATTTCGCGGTCAGAACTTCGGAAATTCTGATCGTTTTCGTCAGGAGCAGCGAACGCCACATTTCTCACGCCGTCGAGACTTCGAGGAAGAGGGCACACGAAATACATATTCACCACGCCCACCATTTCGCCGTGAGCAAGAAAATGGTGCAGCTCCTTATTCTCGCCAACCCGATTCCTATGATCGCCAGAGACCATCTGGAGATAGAGGCGGCTTCAGGCCATACAATCGCCAACAATCTTTCGAGCGTCCCAACGGCCCAAAACCCTATGATCGTCAAAGATCATACGAAAATGAACGAGGTACAGGTAATGGGAGATTCCCAAAGGAACGGGAACGTTTTGAGGGTGATTACGAACACTACAATGATACTGCAACGCCACGCTCATTTCGAGAAAAACCGTACTCGAACAATCGTAGAAGGTCTGATGACAATAAACCAGAGCGACACGTAACGCCATTACCTGATGGACGTGTCATCAAAGGACCACGGCCAGTACAGCGCAAAAACGCGCAGTTCTGGACCGAGGTTGCGCATGATACAGAAAGCCTGGTTGAGCAGCTTCACAGCAATCCACAAATGCAACCACGCGAAGTGGAGCAGGATACTGCAACAGCGCAAGTCTCTGCACACATCTCAGAAGCGCCGGAGCAGGAAAATTCTCTGCAACCAGATGCTGAGAGTGCAGAGGTTGTGAAGAGACCGAAAGTCTCTCGCCCTAAAGTTCTGCCAAAGCCTGGGCCGCGTACTGCGAGTGCAGTGCGTCGTAAGAAGGGAGAGAAGGCTAAAACAGTGAATCTCAACGATGGTGTACCTCGACCATCGCAACGAGGTTTCAAGTGGCCTAACTCGTAACGCGAGAAGGAGCAAGCATATTCCTGTTCTGAATTGTGTCCAGTTTTCAAAAACTGGACACAATTCGTGAGCAAAAAAGAACACTAGTCATAGGTGTTGAGCGGAGTGTATCTATGTCCTACCCCAGCTATCTCACTCTTTATGAAAGCGGAGAACTCGCACAACGTGCTGCCGCCGCATGGGAAATCCTGCGTAGTTGCACGATATGTCCGCAAAACTGTCGCTGTAATCGCATTGCAGGCAAAACAGGTGTCTGCCATTCTGGTACTGAAGCTATCGTTGCCTCCTGGAATGTGCACCGCCGCGAGGAGCCGCCAATTAGTGGCACACGTGGAGCGGGCACTATCTTCTTTGGTTATTGCCAGGCCCGTTGCACTTATTGCCAGAACTTCTCACTCAGTCAGGGAGGGCTAGGGCACCGTGTAGGGCCTGAGCGTCTGGCAGAGATGATGCTCTACCTCCAGAAAAAACGCTGTCACAACCTGGACCTTGTCACACCAACCCACTTTGTGCCACAGCTTCTCGCAGCCCTGGTGATTGCATGTGAAAAAGGCCTGCGACTCCCCCTGGTGTATAACTGCGCTGGCTACGAAAACATGGAGACACTCCAACTTCTCGATGGTGTTGTTGATATCTACCTACCAGATGCAAAATACGCGGATAACAAGCACGCATTACGTACCTCGAAGATGCCGCGCTACGTCGATTTCAACCATGCTGCATTAAAAGAGATGTATCGGCAGGTCGGCCCATTGCAGATGGATGAGGAGGGGATCGCGCGACGCGGCCTGCTTATTCGCCACCTGGTGATGCCGGAAGATATCTCTGGTACACGAGAGGTTTTACGCTGGATCGCAGAGGAACTTGGTCCTGATACGCCTGTCAGCCTGATGGATCAATACTTTCCAGCCTGGAAGGCTGTCAACGACCCGCTCTTGAATCGTCGCCTGACCTGGGCTGAATACCGAACTGCACTTGATGCGCTCGATGAGTTCAACTTAACCGCCGGCTACGTTCAAGAGGATCTGGTCGAACTCGATATCACGGCTGACGTATAAGTGCCTGTAACTGCTCAGTTTTTAGAATATAAAAGTTTCTTTTAGGCATCCAGCAGGAATGCATGGGAGAGCAACTTTACAGGTTGAAGTTTCTTTCACCGATCAGGATAGAGATTTTGCTCCACAGGTTCATGTTTGCTCTATGAACGAATGGACCTGACGCGCTATAATCTGTAAAGAGAAAACTTCAAAAGAAATGTTGCACGGATCTGGCAAATACGGTGTGATCTGTCTATTCAGAAAGATCTTACCTCCGACGTGCCAGAAGACAGGCAAACATGGAGAAGGACATGAACACGACGGCCACGTTGAGCCGCATTTTTGCTGGCATCCAGGCGGATCTTGAAAAGGTAGACATCACTTTTCAGGAAAGGGCCACCTCAGGGTTACCTCTTCTCAACTCCGCATCCACACATGCGCTTTCATCACCGGGGAAACGCCTGCGCACTGCGTTGACCTTGCTCGCAGGAAAACTCAAAACGTATCACTTTGATAAGCTGTTGTTATTGAGTGTTGCGTTTGAAATGGTACATCTGGCAACGCTCATCCATGATGATATCGTTGATGAAGCAGTAACACGACGCGGTAATCCAACTGTCAATGCGGTGTGGGGAGATAAGATTGCTATTCTTCTTGGCGACTACTACTTCGCTAAAACCGCCGGGCTGATTGCAGACATTGAGGACAGCCGCATTGATCATCTCTTTTCTGATACTGTGGCAACCGTCTGCGAGGGGACGATCATGGAGATGATGTCGGCGGGCCGCATTGACCTTACTGTCGAAGCCTACTATGAAAAAATTCAGCGCAAGACCGCCAGTCTCTTTGCTGCTTGCTCAAAAGGGGGCGCAATTGTCAGTCAGGCTTCAAATGAGGAGATTGCTTTGCTCCACGATTATGGCCAGAATCTGGGGATTGCTTTCCAGATTATCGACGATATTCTCGACTATACAGAGGATCAGACAACGATTGGCAAGCCAGCAGGAAACGATCTGCGCCAGGGCATGGTCACACTACCACTCATCTATGCGCTCCGTGAAACATCACGCAACGGGCATCAACAGCAGGTACAGCACATTCTCAATGGGCAGGTGAGCAAAGACGAAGATATTCAGGCAATCGTGAATTGGGTAACGGAGAGCAATAGCGTCGAACTTGCCCTTGAGGATGCACACAACTACGCAGACAAAGCTCGCGCAGCGTTGCATCATTTCCCTGCTTCTCCCAATCGTGATGCATTGGATGAACTGATTGATTTTGTGATTCGCCGCAATCGCTAGCATAAGCGCAGGCATTTTTATGACAACACATTCATCTTTAGAAGAAAAATTTCAGGCCTCTGGTGGTAAGCGTCCATATGTCCAGCGTCTCTTTGGGCGTATCGCACGGATCTACGACTTGATGAATCGTTTGATGAGTCTGGGCCTGGACATCTATTGGCGCAGGCGCGCCGTCCGCTATCTCGCACTGGCAACAGGCGAGACCGCGCTTGATCTGGGCACAGGTACAGGTGATCTGGCAATCTCTATAATTCGACATTCGGGACGAGATACGCACGTGATCGGCATGGATATCACACCGGAGATGTTGGAGCAGGGAAAGCGCAAAATCGCACGCATGAGCCTGGAGGAACGTATCGACCTGCGTATTGGCGATGCCGAGCATATCGACCTGCCTGATAATAGTGTCGATGCTTGCTGCTCCGCCTTTACGGTGCGCAACCTTACCGATATCTCACAGGGGTTCCGTGAGATGTTGCGCGTTGTGCGTCCGAGTGGACACGTCGTCTGTCTGGAGATCAGTCATCCACCGGGCAGAATTTTCGGCGGCCTCTTCTACCTGTACTTCTATAAGCTCGCGCCTCTGTTCGGCACGCTAATTGGCAAAGCGTTTGAAGAGTACCATTATCTTCCCAACTCACTCACAACCTTTCCTACAGCGCCTAAACTGAAGGTGATCATGGAAGAGGCAGGGTGGAGCGATGTACGCTTCTACCGGCTCAGTGGCGGCATTGTGGCACTACACGTCGGGACAAAACAGTAAGAGAGCTTCTCGCTATCTTTTTCGTCCAATCATGCCCATGTTGTCAAAGAAGCTCTCAAGCGTCTTTGCCAGATCGTGTAGCTGAGCAGCTTCAATCATTGAGACCTCGTGACCAGCATGGGCAATGCGGTAGAGCATTTGCACGGCTGGATGCTTTGTGGGAGATGCCGCTTCCTTCGTTGCTGAACCAAGTAAGGAGGCACGCATGGCGTCAACGTCTGCATTCACCTGATCTAATTGACTAATATCGATGAAACCTGCTGGATGCGTACCTGCTTTGCCCGCCTTCTTACTTGAGCCGGCTTCCCATTGTTGCCGCGCCAGCTTACCAGCAGCACAGTAGCAGAAGCTGGGGTTAGTAGCATCGGAGTTCATGAGACCCGTGTCATCACAAATGGGACAGATTGGCATAACCTCTTCCTTCTTCTATGAACATATCATCTTATCTATTTTTCTTTATTGTACCATTTCCATTAAGAGAGTCTTTGAAAATTACTGAGATAGTCCTTAAGCATCAGTTCACAATCGAAGGCCATATGGCCGAACATTTCACTAGCTTCGTGCCAGCAGATGCTCCCTTCGCCTGAATCACGTTCAACTCCCGAGACGATTATGCCCTTATAGACAATCGAGACGGCACGAAAGCGTGGGTCGCGTTTCTGGTCAGAATAGATGCCAACCAAGCCCGTCAGCCGTACAGTATAGCCAGTCTCCTCTTGCGCCTCGCGGACCAGGCATTGCTCCAGGGTTTCTTTGTAGCGCACGATCCCACCAGGGAGAGTAAAACCCAGCCCATCAGCACGATTGATCAGGAGGAATTTGCCGTCACGCTCAACAATAACACACGCACTGAGCATGGGCGAGATCTGTCCCAATGTGAACAAGGCAATGAAGCGAAAAATAAGACCGGCCAGGAAGCCTTTAATCTTTTCTTTCATTCGACTTCTCTTCTCTCTCTTGTGGCTTCTCGTCAGCTTTCTCTGGATCTGTAGGAGTACTCTGCTCTTCCTCTTTTGAAAATGGTACAAGTGTGGCAACCTGACCCGCTATCTCGAAGAAAGCGTGTGCGACAGGGGTATCACGCATACTGATCACTGCTGGATGCCCGTGATCACTTCCTACGACGGCGGCGGGATCAAGTGGGACACGACCTAGCAAAGGCAACGCATCCAGTTGTGTACGAGTTTGTTGGCTGGGAGGAAAAATATCAACGCGCTCACCGCAGTGCGGACAGGAGAAGCCATCCATATTCTGGACAATGCCCAGCACCGGAACCTGCACCTGCTTGAACATTGCCAGCGCCTTGGCAGTATCGATCCGTGCTATCTCCTGCGGAGTCGTGACCAGCACTGCGCCAGCAATTGCCTCCTCGCGACAGAGCGTAGCCTGCGGCTCACTGGTCCCTGGTGGCAGATCGATCAGCAAATAATCCAGCACGCCCCAATCGACCGAGTAGAGCAACTGGCGAATCAACATTCCCAGGACATCGGGCATAGGCGCAACAGCTTGCTCTTCGCCGATAAAGAAGCCGACGGACATAATCTTTATGCCGTAACGGGTCAGCGGTTTGAGCTTTTTCTCTGGAGGGAGATCTCTACACTCTGCCAATGGCAGGACGGCTTCAGCACCCTTACTGTCCGCACGCCGGCGTACGCCGAGCATAAGAGGAATGCTGGGTCCGTAGGCATCACCATCGAGAAGCCCCACACGTGCGCCACGTTGTGCCAGAGCGAGCGCTAGATTCACACTCACCGTTGATTTGCCCACACCACCCTTGCCACTTCCCACGACCAGCAACGCTCCAACGTGCTCTAGCCTTTCTCGTTTCTTCATTCGCTCTCCCACTGCTACACTATACTAGTTAGATATCTTCTGTTAGTATAGACAGCAGCAAGAGCTTTGGCAAGTTCCCGCAACAACGATTCAGTGTTCCAGAGCGAAGAAAGACAGCTAGTCAAAAGCGGTTGCTATAACGTACCATATAGAAAAGGCAATGCGCTTCAAGCAAGCGCTCTATTGTTATTAAGATCTTCTGCGAAAACCAGCGCCGCTTGATCACGGTTCGTGCCCGGCACCCAGGTTTTTGGAGAAGCACTAAGAGGAACACAATGGCAAACACCGAGCGAAGCGCACAGTATACACAGTACAGACTTCTTCAGGGCCAAATACTTCCAGCATTCTCGCTACCTGGAACGGATGAACTGTTGTACAGTCCATGGAAGTACAAACAGCGCGAACACCTTCTTCTCCTCTTTCCTCTTCAGGAAAAGACCGACGAAAGAGACCTTTTGTTAACAACAATTGCGCGCGCGTATACTGACTTTCGCGCAGAGCGTTGTACAGTGCTTGCCGTTACACCTGAGGATGTCTCCGTTAATGTAGAGCTACAGCGGCGGCTTGGCCTCCCCTTCCCGCTGCTCTCGGATCTTACAGGAAGTGCTATCTCGCACTACACAAAATGGGATACGCAGAGCAAAGAAGGAAAGCCATGTATTGTGCTAGCAGATCGCTATGGGGCAGTTTATAACCAGTGGGTTGTCGAGAATGAGGAAGTACTGCCTCCACCAGCAGAATTACTGGCAACGCTTTCATATCTTAATAGATTGTGCACACCGTAAAACTACTTAAGCTGTACCCTCTATCTATATTTCAAATATGCAACGAAAAACGTGTAAAAACTAGACATTTTTTTCGTGGCAGCAGAGAGGCTTTATGGAATAATCCTATTCCAACTACCAGCAACGAGAGGATAAGCATGGCAGACCAGAACGCGACATCTCTTTCCGCGTCCACCACATCTTCGTTATCTTCACCAACAGAGTCAACCTGGAGTATCGAGACGCAGCTTGTACATGGAGGACGTGCTCAGCGCGATTGTGCAAGCAGTACTGGCGGTACTCCTACAGTGCGCCCTATTTATGCAAGTACAACCTATATTCATGAAAGTGCAGAGGCTCTGGATCAAGCATTCAATGGAACAACATCGGCAGGAGTTCCAGCATTTGTCTATGCACGGCAAGGAAATCCAAATGCAACTGCATTTGAAGAGGTGATGGCACAGGCAGAGAACGGTGTCGGTGCCATTGCCTGCGGCTCAGGTATGGCAGCCATTCACGCTGCTCTCCTGGCTGGAGGATTTACCACCGGGGCAAAAATTGTAGCCTCACAAGATCTGTACGGGCCAACAATTACGTTGTTACGTAAGCTCTTCGCAACCATTGGAGCCGAACTTGTCCTGCTCGATCTTTGTAAACCAGAAGCTCTAGAATTGCTGCGTGCTGAGCAGCCAGATGTTATTTATGTCGAGACGCTGTCTAATCCGCTTGTAAAGGTGATAGATCTGGATGCGATCAGTAGTATCGCACGTGAGATCGGCGCTGTTACAATAGTTGATAGTACCTTCACGACTCCCTATCTTGTGCGCCCGATAGAACATGGCTTTGATATGGTTGTGCATAGCGCAACGAAGTATATCGGCGGCCATGGAGATAGTACAGGTGGGATTGTTATCAGTGGCAAAAACGCGCTCTTGAGCCAGTTGCGTGACTATAGTATGCTGCTGGGCGCAACACTCAGCCCATTTGAATCGCATCTGATGGTACGCGGCTTACGAACGCTATCACTGCGCATGGAACGGCATTGTGCCAATGCATTGCAGGTTGCGTATTTCTTACAGCGCCACCCCGCGATTGCGCACGTACACTATCCAGGCTTTCCAGATCATCCTCAACATGATATTGCAGACAGGTTGATAGGAAACGAACGCTATGGTGGTCTGTTGGCCTTTGAGTTAAAAGAGCAGACGCGTGAGGCAGCGTTTTCCTTTATGAATCGGCTCCAGCTCTGCCTGCCCGCGACCACACTCGGAGATGTCTTCTCCCTGGTCAGCTATCCCCCGATGTCATCTCATCGCACGCTCAATGCTACTGAACTCCGCAACATGGGTATTACAGAGGGCTGTATACGTATGTCGGTGGGTATCGAAAACATCGAGGACATTATTCGCGACCTGGATCAAGCTTTAACGAATCAGGGATAAGACAACGAATAAACTCATGAGCCAATGATTTTCCTTAGTCATGGTTGAGCATCTCATACCGCAGATTTTCCGGCTATATGAAGGTTATTTTGTGTGGCGTATGTATCTGCCTGGGACCTTGTCTTCTGCTTCCCCACCTGCGGCAGAGGCCATAACGTTCAACACATTTGTTTTGGGATCGATTATCAGGTCGTTGACGACGGAACGAACACCGAGAATCTTGCTTGCAATCTCTTCAGCAGCAGCTTTTTGCTGCTCATTATGAACGGCTCCGCTCAGACGTACCGATCCCAGGCGTGGATAGACACCGATGGGAAGATCGCGGGTACGGGGATCGCGACCCAGAGCACTGGCAACATCGCTGGCAAGCTGATCGTCACCGATCAGACGATTTTTCACCCCCAGCAATCCCTGCACACCAACGGCCTGATCCTCGACGATCTCGCCACGCAGTGAGCTGGAAATATTGCCATCAAGATAGAGGACGCCATCCAGCACGCGGACCGTCATACCACGAAAGTCTACGTGGAGAGGTGTTAAATCGAAAAGAATGCTTTCTACATCCTGCTGCAGCTCGCTATCAGGGCGATATGGTGGCAGGGCGACAAGCACAGCCTCAGGCAATGAAATCGTAATGCTCCCAGGTTCAATCTTCTTTACCGTCTCGCGGCGTAACAGCGTATCCTGTCCAGCACGTAGGTGCCGTGCAGCAAGATATGCAAGTTCAGCACTCTGTGGATCTACCGCGACCAGGAGCAACGTCCCTTTCGCAGAAGTCTCTGTATTCTGCACAACACTTTTCCCATCCAGTAAAGCACTTCGTGGAGCATCCTTGCTGGCTGCGGCAAGCTGTTCACATGTGAGGTTGAGCGTCACGCCGTCTCCATTTGCCTCAACGACATTTGAGAAGGGAACGTAGACTACATGACCGAAGAAACGTCCAAGTCGGATACCAAGATAATTCATACGGTATGCGTCGAATCCGACAGAGGTCAGCACGCCCTCTTCCCCGTCCGAGCAAAAGACTCTGCGCCCAAAAAGAAACTTACGCATCTCAGAGATACCTGTTACATTAAGCATTTATTTAACCTCGTGATATATAATGTATGGCTAGCTTCAAGCTCTTTATTCTCATAAAAGAGTGTAGCACGAAGAACTCATATGTGACAAGATGCCATTTTTCTGTTGCCGGACGAGTGGTTTTACAGAGAATAGGATCAAACAGCAACTTCCCGCCCCGCTCCATCTGTCGGTCCGAAAATCTTCTCTATAGCTTCTGGAGCGTAACGTTCGACGATGCTCTCGGTAATGGCATTGGCACGGCAGATCTCACCAAAGATGCTGGCACTACGGCGTGGGATACGCTCCTGTGTGTTCTCGTCCAGTTCGATCAGACCAAAGCGAGCGGACCAACCGTTGTTCCATTCAAAGTTATCGACCAGGCTCCAATGGAAGTAGCCACGCACAGGAATCCCTTCGCGAATCGCGCGTTGCACCTGCGCCAGATGCTCTAGAAGAGCGCGCGGACGCCGATCGTCACGGCTATCGCTAAAACCGTTCTCTGTAATGTAGATCGGTTTGTTGCCTCGTGTGCGCCGGTAGACTTCTTTCAGCACACGATAAATTCCCTCTGGATAGATCTCGCCGAAGGTATTATCAACTCCAGGATCGTTGCGTACAGTTCCAGAGCGGACGAAGCGCCGCCCAAAGGCCTCTCGTGGAAAAAACGGACTGAAGCGTACCATCTCACGTGTGTAGTAGTTGACGCCGTGATAATCGCGTGCTCCTCCCGCATGGACAACTGGCTCAAGAAAGGGACTGACTGGAAAGGTGAAATGACCCGTCTCGCCCGCCTGTAATGGTGCCCAGGTGAAGATGGTCTCCTGTAAGCTTGCTGCACTTCGATCCAACAACGAGAACGCATTGGCAGGATCAAAGAGCCGATAGTGCAGACAATAACTGATCAGCGCCTGCGGTTGCAGATTGCGAATAATGTAGAACGCCTCCACATGTGCCTGCATAAGGTTGCGCAACACCTGCATAGCTCGCGATAGATTTTGTTCACCGGGGGGAAACGCGCCCGTCTGATAGCCGAGGAATGCATACACGTTTGGCTCGTTAACTGTCACCCAGAAAGCACAGAGATCATGCAGTTGCTCGATTACGTAGGAGACGTAACGCGTAAAGAAGAAGATATTGTCAGCAGAGCTAAATCCACCTCTGTCAGTAAACCAGAGCGGATCAGAGAAATGGTGCAACGTCACCACGGGTGTTATGTGTCTGCGACGTAGATCAGTTAGAAGGGCGCGATAACGCTCAATCGACGCGCTATCCCACTGCCCTTCTGTAGGTTCGACGCGACTCCACTCGATGCTGAGACGTAAAGCATTATTTTCCATCTGCTCGGCAAGCGCGAAATCCGTTTCGGCCCTCTGCCACCAGTTGGCAGCTAGCCCACACGAATCGCCGCTCAAAATGTGCCCCTGCTGCTCCCAGCGATACCATTGTGTATTCGAGTTACCCCCTTCACACTGATATCCTGACGAAGCGGTTCCCCATAAGAAGCCTTCTGGGAAATGCAGTACGCGCTGCCTGCTCATGTGACTTACTCCCTTCACCGTTATGTTGATATATCTTTATACTACCGCATCTGCATCAGTGCAAATACGCCTTGCTCTATGAGTGATACGGAGAAGACGCTGTAAGAGGATACGCCAGTTGTACCTCTCCAATGATGCATAAAATCTTTGCTTCCTATGGTATGATTTCTTCATGAGTACGCTTCTGACAATGATGGGGAATAAGCTCCCCGATCACTATTATAAACAACTTGAAGTCTCTTCCAAACGCGAGTTTGGCGTCCGCCTGCCAACTGAGTTTGAGATGGGCAACTGGCTGTACTTTCTGCTTGTGGAAAGAGAAACAATCCTTGCCTCTGCATTTTTAAGACCTGTTTATCCTGTAATATGCAATCATGAAATCTTTTCTTTGCTTGACATAGGAGAGGTCATCGCCAACGAGAAAGGAAAGGGCTACGGAAAGCAGGTCGTATGTACGCTGAGAGAGTATCTTCTTTCTTCCGACACAGTAGGTCTGGGATTCTGCTTCCCCCAAAATCAGGGTTTTTACGAAAAATGCGGCTTGAAGGTGGATACATTGAACACCAGACGCATTATCTATAGAAGCAGGGCTGGAAGGCAAACGGCAGAGGGACAATGTATTCTGTATCAGGACTCTCGTGCTCATTTCCTGGAAACACTTCTTGTACATGGAGACTCCGAAATTTTTGTCCCTGATCCGCTAATCTGGTAAGGAGAGCACATCCCCATGGGAAAGCCGGTGTTGATTATCGTGAATGGTTTGCCCGGTACGGGAAAGACAATGCTAGCAAGACAACTAGGAGCAGATTTACATCTACCAGTTTTCGCACGAGATAGCATATACGAGACATTGTACGATGCCCTGAAACGCTCCGATTACGAACCTTCTCCCCTATTAGGTACAGCCTCTTTCTCCCTCCTCTACTTTATCGTGGGCACACTCTTAGGAGCAGGCAAATCGCTGATCGTCGAGCACTTTTTTGGTCAGCCTGAACTCAGAACTGCTGAATTCCTTCACCTACAACAGGCTATTGATTTTGAACCATTCCAAATTCTCTGTAAGGCAGATGGAAAAGTTCTTCTAGAGCGCTTCCTGGCACGTGTAGGGACGGCAGAACGGCACAGTGCTCACCCCGACTTGGAATGGCTGGCACAAAACAAAGAATGGCTGCTGCAAGGCCGTTGCACACCGCTCGCCCTCGAAGGTCAGCTCATTGAAATCGACACAACCACGCCTGAGAGTTTTGAGTATGGAAATTTGTTGCAGCAAATACAAAGAATAGGTTTACGATGAGAATATTGCTAGTCAGGCATGGACAAGATGAAGTTGGCTATCGTGGAGGTTGGAGCCAACGCGGATTAACAAACGAAGGGAGAATGCAGAGCCAACTGCTAGCAAACCATCTCCGAGACTCCTGGCAACCATTGGGTTTCCTTATCAGTAGTGATTTGGAACGTGCCTGGGAAACTGCGAACTATATTGCACAAGAAACAGGATTACCTCTTCAAGGTTCGTCTCTATGGCGTGAGATGAATAACGGCAAGCTTGCAGGTATGCCCAACAGGCTTGCAGAGCAAGTGTATCCAGGACTTTTTGCCTCCTCCTTGCAGATGGATGAGCCTTATCCTGACGGAGAAAGTCCCAGACAATTCTTCCTACGCATCACACAAGCATTTGAAGACCTATGTGAAAAGATGCTGGCTCGGCAACTCCCTCCTGATCTCATTGTCGTCACTCATGGCGGGGTTATTAATATTCTTTCTTATATCTTGAATGGCATGATATGGAGCAATACAGAGCCTTTCTTTCCCATTAGTCCAACCAGCATTCATGAGATTTCTTGTTTAGAAGGGAAATGGCGTATTACTAACAAAAACAACACAAATCATTTAATGATTACATAAAATATTCTTCCATTTTATGCAATAACAGACAAAAGCCAGACCCCTTGTTAAGAGATCTGGCTCATATTTTGCTACACTACCACATTACTCACGAATGCCGCGTGCGGGCAATGGACGCACAAGCGGGCTCATGACGGGCAGATCTTTTTTGCCGCGTGGGAGGCGCTGACGCACGAGGTAGTTGGGCGCATGTGCCAGATCGTTTTTCTCCAGGGTAACATCTTCGCCGAAGCGGTGGAAGAAGGATAGCTCGAAGTTGGGGGTCTCACCAAGTGCTCCGTGCGGGCAGACTTCCACGCAGTCACCACAGAAGATACAGCGATCCAGCGCGAAGGCGTAGCGCGAGAGCGTGCGCTCGGCCATCATGAGCGAACCGGTAGGACAGACCTGCGCACAGGCTCCACAGGAGACACAGTCAGTGTCATGCAGAGTGACATTGAACGGCGTGGAGACAATGGTGTTGAAACCTTTACCGAACATACCGTAGCAGTCCGGGCCGATCACGTCGTGACAGACACGCACACACTGTGTACAGTTGATGCACTTGTTGGGGTCGCGCAGGATGAAGCTGTGCGAGAGATCCAGGTCGTAGTCGTGATAGTCGCTTGGCTCACCATCGTGGAAGCGGTTGTCAGCCAGACCATGCTCGATGCTGTACTTCTGCAGGTCACACTGTCCGGCTGCCGGGCATGCACACTGGAGACAACGTGCCGCTTCACGCTCGGCCTGCTCGCGCAGGTAGCCCATCTCGATGATGTTGAAGTTGCGCTCACGTTTATCGTAGGGCAACATCGGCATCTTGACCTTGGGCGCGACTGGCTTGTAGGGCACAATATCGAAGAGATCCGGGCGACGCTCCTCCAATTCGAGGCGGCGGCCAACCTCTTTCATATCTTCACCCATCAGGTATGCATGAACTGAGCGAGCACCCAACTTGCCCTGCGCCACACCTTCGATGATGGTCTTAGCTCCCATCTGACAGTCACCACCAGCGAATACACCCTTGCGGTCAGTCATCAGATTATGTGGATCGGTCTGAATCGTGGTCCACTTGGTCCACTTCACACCAGACTTTTCGTCTATAACCGATTTGTCCGGCTTCTGCCCATATGCTGGAATGATTGTGTCGCATGGAATGACGTATTCAGAGCCTGGAATAGGTACTGGACGACGACGACCACTAGCATCAGGCTCCCCAAGCTTGTTCTTCTGAAACTCAAGCCCCTTCGCCTTGCCATTTTCTTCGATCACTCGCGTTGCCTGTACATAGAGAATGATTTCAGCGCCTTCCGCCTCACCATCTTCCACTTCTTCCATTGTCGCGGTCATCTCTGTACGGCCACGGCGATATGCAGTGTGTACTTTAGCCCCGAGGCGCAACGAAGTTCGTGTACAGTCAAACGTCGTGAAACCACCACCAAGGACGATGACTTCGTCACCTTGCTTCACCGGTACAGGCTTACCCTCTACCTTTTCACCAAGGAAGGCGATAGCGTTTACAACCCCCTCGGCCTCCTCACCCGGTGCACCAAGCGGATTACTCGTCCATGCACCAATTGCCAGGAAGACTGCATCAAAGCCCTGAGCGAAAAGATCATCGATGGTGAAGTCCTGGCCGAGTTTGACATTGGCCTGGAAATCGACGCCTAGCTGCCAGACATGACTCAGTTCGCGATCCATCATGTCCTTTTGTAGACGATACTCAGGAATGCCGTAACGCAGCATACCACCAGCCTGGGGCTGCATATCAAAGACCTTACA
>DAOUDD010000078.1:0-8390 GCA_034431765.1 Ktedonobacteraceae bacterium
GCCTAAAATCGGTAACTATTCAGAAGGTTCATGTAGAAGACGCATATCATGCATGTCCCCGAGTCTTCGAGCTTAGCAGAACCGAACAGTGTGCTTTCATTCCTCGAGATGCTACTTTTGCACCACCCTTCTGAATAGTTACTAAAATCGCTAGGATATTAGCCCATCCTGAGATTCTGCGAATCAATGATTGAGGCTGCTACCTGCGCTCGATGCAGCAGATTACATGTTTTCTTTCTTCCCTCTACCTGTCCAAAATGCAGATAAGTTCCATCTCGACTAAATCAGACAAGCGATGGCTGCATTTCCCCCTTTAGTCCAATCATTACAATGTACGCAAGAGGCTTATCAACATGGAATGTTTAACTAATCACTTATGAGAAGAAAGCAGGATAACTACGAACCCAAAAACGAAAAAAGAAGCGCCTTCTTTTTTCGTTTGCAGATATGTCTCTTTAACATAACTCCGTATACGGAGCCATCACGTCGTGCATAAGAACGCGTTCCTCTTCCTCCTCTTGAGCAAGCACATCCGCAATCCTTATGGACGAGCGCTGCAGGTGAAACCAAGTCCGATGATGTTCTTCTGCAAAGTAGAGCGGCAGTTGCTGCGGGGCATGCAATGCAGCCGCAACACGTTGTTCATATCTCGGCTGTAAGACACGCCAAGTATATTCAACTTCCGTCATGCCACTGGCACGGCGTCGCTCGTGCTCCTGTCCAAAGAGGCCATTCCATGCCCCTGTGTCAAGGGAGACAACACCTGGTAATACAACGCCTGCTTTGAGCGTCTGTAATTTCACACCCCACAGGTGCAGTGGAATATCCCGTCCAATAAGGGGTCCCGACATGTTTACCCCCCGTTTTCCCCGCTAAGGATTCGTCGAGGTGATTTTGCTAGGTTTTCTCCCCGTTAATCCTCAACTAGATGGGCTTCTTTTCCCATTGCAGGCGGTTTTATTGACTCTCAGCGGGCAGTATGATACAAACAAGGCAAAAGTGGGGAGATGTCTACCGTGCCTGGATATGACAAGATTCCAACCTACCTCAACCCAGAACAACGCCACGCCCTGACACAGATTCCCTCTGACTTCTCTGACCGGGAGATTGCCCGTTACTACACCTTTACAGAGAAAGAGCGAGAACTGATCAATCGTCGGAGGCGAGCGTCTAATCGGCCTAGCTTCGCCGTCCAACTGGCCCTGTTGAAGTATCCTGGCCGCACCCTTATGGAAGTCAAGGAGGTTCCCAGGGCAGTGCTTACGGCGATAGCTGAACAAGTCGATGTCCCCGCTTCCGCTTTTACCAGCTATGGCGACCGAGAAAATACGCTCTATGAGCATCTGGATGAACTCCGACGGGAATGTGGCTTTCGTACGTGTGGCTGGCGGGAATATTTGTTGCTGACCAGGGCACTCCTTCCTGATGCGATGGAAAGCGATCGTCCGCTTCCACTGATTGAGACCGCGCTGGAGCGGCTACGCACTGAGGGTGTTCTCGCACCCAATATGATCCATGTAGAACGGCTGGTCTGGATCGTTCTGAAACTGGCAGAGCGACGGCTCTTGCACACGTTAACTCTGTCGCTGACATTGGAGCAGCGAACCAGGTTGGATAGGCTACTTTATGCAGATGCGAGCATTCGCGGAGCAACCCGTCTCAGTTGGTTGCGGCAGGCTCCTGGCATCGCTTCACCGAAAAGTATCAAGCGACTGGTTGAGCGTCTTTTGTTCCTGCGGGAACTCTCGCTTCCTGCTTTACCGACAACATTGCATCAGAATAGAATTCTGCAATTGGCACGGAAATGTAGCAAATATCAGGCGCAGCCCCTCCTCAATTTGCCGCAAGATCGACGCCAGGCGTTGTTAGTGACCCATCTCTTTGAGTTATCACAAGATCTCACTGATCAGGCACTCGATCAGTTTGATCGACTTCTGGGTGAGCTGTTGCGCAAAGGAGAGCGCCGTCAGGAGAAGCACTTACGGATTCAACTCGCGGAAGATGAATAGTCACTTGAGCATCTTTACCAAAGCAGCAGAAGCATTCCTGCTCGCGCGCACGGAGGGAAATGATCCCGTTCAGGCCCTGCTCGACAAGGTGCCGGAAGCACAATTACAGGCGACCGTGGATTCTGCGAAACAATTCCTGCGACTGGATGACTTGGACTCGCTGGATTTAATCTCAACGCGGTACGCCCCAATGCGGCAGAGCTTACTTTCGCTCTATCAAGTGCTCGATTTCCAGCCCTTTCGGAAGAGTGAGCCGTCCTTACAAGCGCTCGAATACGTCTCGACATTGGCGAAACTCCGCCGTCGTGTCACGGGAAAAGAGCAAAAAGTAGGCAAAGTGAAGATGAATGCCCCTCTAGGCCACCTTACCCAACGGTGGCGCAAACATGCGTTAGAGGGAGACACGATTACCCCCAATTTCTACGAAGCGGCAGCCTTTGAGGCGCTCAAAGGGCGTGTACGCTCAGGGGATGTGGCTGTCACCGGCAGCCGACGGTATCGCCCCTTTGAAAACTATTTGTTACCAGCAGCAGAGTTTGAGCAACTCACGGAGAAACAGCAAATCCGGCTGGTCGTGAACAAGGATGCAGAGGCGTATCTAGCAGCGAAACAACAAGAGATTGTTCAGAAGCTCACGGCCTTGCAGGAGAGTATTGGCAAGATTGAGGGCAGTCTGGTGCTGGATGAAAAAGGGCACCTCCATCTTCCATCGCTCGAAAAAGCCGTTCCTGAAGAAGTGGAGCGCCTGCAAAAACGCGTGTACACACTGTTGCCGCATATTCCTCTGGCTGATTTGCTGTTGGAAGTTGATAACTGGACCGGATTTCTGCGCCACTTCACACACCTCACCAGTCGAGATGCACCAATAGGTGCCCAGAAACTCGAACTCGTTGCCGCATTGATGGGCATGGGGATGAATCTGGGGCTGGAGAAAATGGCAGAGTCCTGTCCCTTTACCTATCGCCAGCTTTCCTGGTCCATTGATTGGCATATTCGAGAGGAGACCCTGCTCGCGGGGCAGGCGAATCTGGATAACTTTGTGCTTGCAGCGCCCCTTTCGTCTGCCTGGGGAGATGGGACCACGTCGTCGTCTGATGGCATGCGCATGCATGTGGGAGTCAAAGCGGCCAATGCCGAGCGGAACGCGAAATATTTTCACACAGGATGGGGGACCAACATCTATGTTCATGCAGCTGACATCTGGGTTCCCTTTGGTAAGCCGCAGATCATCGGGACAAATGAAGAAGCACTTTACGTCATAGATGCTTTATGTCATCATGAGAGTGATTTGCACATCCAGGAGCATTATACTGATACTGGTGGCAGTACGGAGCATGTCTTTGCTCTGACGGCGTTGCTTGGTTTTCGTTTTGCCCCACGCCTGCGGGACGCGCTCTCGCGCCATCTCTACTTCGTGAATGAGGTGGGGGCGTCTGAGTCACTCAACAGTTTGCTCTTTGGCCAGGTCAAAAGCAAGCTGATTCTCGAACAGTGATACCGTTGGGAAAGTCGTCAGGACACTTTTTTGGAAGAAAGTGCCGCAAAATGAGAGGTACGTGTTTTCGTAGAGGGCCTCTCTTCCAAAAAAACATCGAGACGAATCACATTGATCGCAGCCGCAGTGAACTGATGATCTAAGGCAGTCTTCTGCAAGCCCAGGTAGCCTGTACGACGTAATCCCAAGGCTCGAACGGCTTGGGAATGGGTCCCTTCAATACCTGATCGGACTGCATAGCGCTGACGAAAGGTCTCCGTCTGCTGAAGCTTGCGAACCTCTTGCAAGACCTCAAACTCAGCCTGAGGGCGGATGGTGAGCATGCGAGGAGCTGTGGCCGAGCGCGTACACAAGCTTCGGCAACCACATGCGCGGCAGTCCTGCAAGCCAAAGCGAATGGAGATGTTGGGCTGAGCATGTTGATCGGTCCCCGGGGTCCACTTGACACTCTTTTTGCCCTGGGGACAGACGGCGTGTTGGCTTTCCCACTGAATCGAAAACCCACTCAGATCATAGCCCTGATCGGCCTTGGTCTGCCATTGGTTGTTCTGACTGACTGGGCCGAGCAGTTCCACCTCATAGGTGGTGCGACTGTGAAGGATCTCGGGAGCATCCACATAGCCTGCATCCACCACATGCGTCTTTGGAAGCAATTCGCGTGCAGCCAGGGCTGCATGGATTTCCCGCGTCTGTTCCATGTCCGTTTTGGTCGCGTCGGTGGTGACCACGTGGGTAATCAGGTGAGGCAACTCCTCATCACAGGTTTCGGTGAAGTGGACTTTGTAGCCATACCAGCTCATATCTCGCTTGTGTCCATAATGGGCGTCGTGGTCGTAGGGAGAACGAAGCGTGAGATGGGCTGGGGGCAGATCATCTTTGTTGCGCAGGCACAAGCGCCCTTCTTGCCAGAAAAACTGCTGAACCCAGATCTTTCTCAGACCTTCTACGACAGGAAGGTGCCTCAGGTCGTCTCCATTGGGAGCCTTCACAACCTCAGTGAGCAATCGCAAACCATCCTGGCCAATCTCGCCCATCACCTGCTCTTGGCGATTTTTTGCTGCTGGCAAGCGCCATTCTTCAATCCGTCGGCTATAGCGCTCAAACCAGTCCGCTGGTACCCAATCTTGCAACCACTCTCCCGCCTCCTCTGCCAGGGCATTGAGGGCGGCTCGAAGGGTTTCTCGCAGCAGTTCGAGCCGATTGAGACGGCGCACCGCTGCCAGCACGTGCGTAGAGTCAGTGCGTTGGATGCCTCGTTTTTTGATCCACCCTTGCTCACTCAACCGCTGGACGAGTTGCTCAAAAATGCGGGCTTCTGCCTGTCCTTGCAGCAAGCGTGCGCGAAAATCCGTGAGCAGGGTGAAATCGAAGCCCTCATCGCTGAGATCAAGTCCCAGGAGATACTTCCAGTCGATCCGTGCTCGCACAGCTTCAGCCGCCTGTCGATCAGAGAGATCCTCCACATATTGCAGAATACACACCAGCGCCAGACGCCAAGGGGCTTCCGCTGGTCGCCCCATCTTGGGAAACAGGTCGGCAAATGCCTGGTTGTCATAAATGGTACCCAGCGCGTCGCGCAGACGCAGGCAGAGATTCCCTCGACGAAACACTGCTTTTGCGACTCGTGTTGTTTCCTCCGGAATGGTTCCTATTTCCTCTTGATGAAGCGACATCTCTTTTCCCTCTTGTCTCTAGCTCTTTTTTCTTCCTTTAAAAGTCTATCTTTTCCTCTCCCTTTCGTCTAGAGGTCCTACCGACTTTCCCAACGGTATCTCTCTAGGGAGTGTATGCGTAAATCGTGTACCGGGATCGCCAGTTCCTCTGCTGGCAACACGACCTGAATAGGGTGATCCATATGAATGGGAAAGCATGTGCGTAGGCTTTCATGCCGCTCGACGAGTTGCTGCAGACTACGCTGCAATGCTCCCCTATCTAGTTTCCCTTTGAGTTGATATGCTTCCGAAATGTTGTAGGTTGCTTCCCCTGGCTTGAGTTGATCCAGAAACCAGAGGCGTTGTTGCGCGAATGAGAGCGGCAAACCGTCCTTTGGTTGCCTGTTCTGTCTCTTCAACGGAACTGCGGTCGATGGTGCCTGTTGTTCATCGCGCCGGGCCTGCTCGATGATGTAGGCTTGCTGCAAAAGAGTGGGAGCCTCAAAAAGAGATCGTAGCGAGATTTCGATGTGAAAGGTTGCTTGTATACGAGCACGCAACTGGGTTACTAATAAAGAATGTCCACCGAGATCGAAGAAGTTACTGGAACGTCCCACTTTTTCTTTCCTTAAAAGCGCTGTCCAGTGCGTAGCTAGCAGTTCTTCCACCGGCGTGATGAGCATGCCCTCATCAGAAACTATAGAATCATCGCTCAGTGGAGGAGCAGGTAGAGCACGCCGATCTATCTTTCCACTAAGCGAAAGTGGGAAGCTCTCGACCTCTAGTATATGAGTAGGAAGCATGTATTCAGGCAAGGATGTACGCAAAAACCTGCGGATTTCTTGCTCTGACAGGCGTTCAGATGCCTGTGAGATAACATAAGCAACAAGGTATTTTGTACCAGGCGACTCCTCATACACGGTCACAACTGCTTCTTTTATCTGTGGATGCCGACACAGTGTAAGCTCGATCTCACCCAATTCAATGCGATATCCTCTTAATTTCACTTGTTGGTCTATTCGACCGACAAACTCCAGATTGCCATCGGCTCTCATGCGGACAATATCGCCTGTTTTATACAGCCGTGCTCCCGGCTCCAGGCTGTATGGATGTGGTACAAATCGTTCCGCGGTCAGAACTGGTTGTCCCTGATAGCCTCGTGCGAGTCCAATACCGCCAATATACAACTCACCCGCGATGCCTTGAGGGACTGCTTCCATGGCTTCATCCAGAATGTAAATCTGCGTGTTGCTAATCTGCTGTCCGATGCTTGGGGGGTGTGTATCTGCTTTGCAGCGTGCAACCGTGCTCCAGATTGTAGCCTCTGTAGGTCCATAGGCGTTATAGAAGCGCCGTTCTTGTCCCCAATCCTCAACTAGCTGTGCTGAACATGCTTCTCCTGCTACAACAATTGTTCGTAAGTAGGTTAGTGACTCATAAGGCATGCTTGCTAACACTGACGGTGGCAATGTTGCAATAGTAATCTGCTCCCGACGCAGGTAATCAAGTAGCCCTGTGCCGAAGCGCTGCTCTTCCTGTTCACAGATATACAAGGTAGCACCATTCAGCAGAGCCATTACCCACTCGAATACTGACGCATCAAAGTTCAGCGATGCCAGTTGTAATACCCGTTCTTGATCCGTTACCTCTAACAGATGTGTTTGTGCCCATGCAACATTGCTCAGGCCATGGTGTGATACCAGGACGCCCTTCGGTCTGCCCGTCGATCCAGACGTATAGATCAGGTAGGCGAGGTTTTCGATATCTACATTGATGTCCAGATTGGTATCAGCATACTGTGGCAGATGCTCCTGCACCTGGTCTAAGTAGTGATAGGGACAGAGAGCTGGCAAAGAGAATAACTGATCTGTCAGAGCCGATTGTGCAAGCACAAGGGCGGGTTGAGCGTCTTCCAATATGTAAGACAGGCGATCAACAGGATAACGAGGATCAAGCGGCACGTACGCGCCCCCGGCCTTAAGAATAGACAGGATAGCAATCATAGTATCAACGCAACGATGTAATGCCAGACCCACACGTACTTCTGGGCCGACACCCTGCGCTCGTAGGTAACGCGCCAGGCGGTTAGCTTGCGCGTTGACATACTGATAACTGAGCCATTGTGTTCCATCCTGTAAAGCTATGCGTTCAGGATGGCGCGTCGCTTGTCGCTCAAAAAGACGGGAAGCACACTCACGTGGAACAGCTACATTGCGGAGATTGTCCCCATACAGCAGGAATGCATTCTCAGCCGGCGTCAGCATTGGTAGATGTGCGATAGGGGTCTGTGGACAGTTGACAATACTCTCTAGCAGCGTGGTCAGGTGCTGAGCCAGCCTCACTATTGTCTGACGCTCGAACAGAGCTACACTGTATTCGATGCTGGCTCGAATCCGCCCATCTTCTACCAAAACTTCCAGCGTGAGATCGAATTTACTGGTTTGTGTCTCTAGTTCAAATGGCGTCGCCATTAATGCACCGGCTTTGCGTAAACGCATTGACGTTGTAAGGTAGACAAATGCCACTTGAAAGAGTGGATGTATACCGGGATGCCTCTCAGGTTGAAGTACCTCCACCAACCGTTCAAAGGGAAGGTCCTGGTGCGCGTACACGTCAAGCAACGTCTCACGTACCTGCTGAAGGACATCGCTGAAACTAGCATCTCTAGAGAAACGCGTCCGAATGACAAGCGTGTTAACGAATAGACCAATAAGACCTTCAAGATCAGCCTGAGTTCTATTCGCGATAGGTGTTCCCACCACGATATCCTGTTGCCCGCTATAGCGTTGCAGCACTACCTGAAATGCTGCCAGCAGGAGCATAAACATCGTGACGCCTTCTTGTTGGGTTAATTGCTTGAGTCGATGTGCAAGTTCTGGAGCCAGGGTAAATGAGTAAACAGCTCCGGTCGTCGTAGGTGTGTAAGGGCGCGGATGATCCGTTGGGAGTGGCAACTGTCTGGGTGCTCCAGACAAATGTTGTATCCAGAAGGCAAGCTGTTGCTCCAATGCATCTCCTTGTGTCTGTTCGTATTGCCGCAGAGCATAATCAGCATATTGACATGGCAAAGGAGGGAGCGTACATGCTCTTTTCTGTACCCTGGCCTGATAGAACGCAAGCAATTCATCGAAGAAGATATTTAAAGACCAGCCATCTGAGATAATATGGTGCATGCACACAAGCAGGAGATGGCGTCGAGCGTGCAGCCGAAAAAGACAGGGGTGCCAGAGCGGA
>DAOUDD010000079.1:0-21897 GCA_034431765.1 Ktedonobacteraceae bacterium
AAGGGAGCTTTTTGCAATGCAACAAAGTCGTCCCCGGCTAAAGTTTTATTGAATATAACGCCAAAAACAAAGGAAGTAACTGTTGCGCAACAGCTACTTCCTTTGTTTTCATCAAAATCTTCCTTACCGTAACCGCAATTAGGCCTTATAGCGGTTGCGAGCCAGGAAGAAGAATTGGATTGCACCTAATAGGGAGAGCAAAATTACCATAATGAGCGCATCTCGACCACCACCAGGCGTGAACGGAATGTTTGTTGGTGTCTCAACCTCACCAAATTGCGGCATTGAGAAGAAAGCAAAGGCAGCCAGGTAGAGGAAAAGACAGGTTCCGACAACCAGCCACATACCCAGGCAGCCGAGGTTATTCTCACCTACCAGCGCAAACTCACGCCGCGAAACAGCCGTCATAATAGCCGCCAGAACGAGCAGAGAGACACAGAGCATCATTGCTGTCGGCCAGGCAGTAGGCAAGGTATGCACGAGCAGAGCACTTCCAGCGATTACAGCGGTCGTGACAGAGGCACCGATGATTACAAGGTTACGATGCGACTTCCAGGCCCAGATCGCCGCGATAACAGCGGTGAAAAAGCCCATAGTAACGATCGTATCCACGATATATCCAGCATCCTGCGAGAACGAACAGGAGGCAGGTATGGCTGTCTCACGTGAGCAGACAGTCAGGAAATTGCCCAGGCCAATGAACGTCCACGGGTGAATCAGCGCGAGCAGGGGATAGGCTATCAACCAGAGCACAATAAAGATTGCCCCCGTTTGTGCCAGACCCAATGCCCCAACCATATATAATGGAGCCATTACACGCTTACGCACCGGACGCAGCAGATAATGCAAGCGTAGCGCGAATGCGGCCAGAGCCAGCAGAATTGCAGAACCAAGGACGATAGTGTAGCCGAGCAGTACAGCGCGATACCCAACAAATGGACGAGCAGGAAACAACTGTTTACCAAACGCAGCAGGGTCATTAAAGCTGTACGCAAGAACGAATACGATTAGCAGCAGCACTGACCCCACAATCATCCAACGAATAGCAGGGGTGGTGCCGAGATCGCGACGATCAGGATTACGCTGCTCACGCAGAGCCAGCACACTATAGAAGACCATCGCAAGACCTACTCCAAGCAGGGCCAGACTAATCATGAGCAGATCAATGGACTCTGGCTGAAACCAGAGGAACTTGCCACCAAGCAAAGGCAGTACATTCGTTGTCTCTTGCGGGAAATACTGATTGCAGACAACTAAAGCTGGGTTCTTGTTTGGAAGACACCCTGTGGTTGTAGACCAGATTGCAAGAGCCAGACCACCGAGAGACAAAATTGCTCCAAGACCTGTTAGTATTGTCGGCGGGACAACAGGTTTCGGATCAAAGAGTAACATGATTACCTGCACGATAGCAAAGCCCGCCAGACAGACAACACCAACCGAGAGACAGAGCTGCTCAAAGCTTACCAGCGTTGCGGCTGTCATATCAGCATACACGACTGAAGGGAGCTGACCGACTAAGATAGCAGATATTAGGAAGAAGCCAGCGGCGAATATCAACGCACGCGCCCAGGACATCCGCTCTGTCAGCTCACGTTGTTGTACTTGTTGCATGAATCGCAATCCCTTTCGACACGCCGTCTCTTCTCACCCATAACGGCATGACCAGCGATCAGAATAGCTGACTCGCGTCTTCAGATGGGCCAGGGACGCAAGTCAGAAATGTCCTTCTTATGGCACTATTGTCAGCTTCGCCAGCATATTCGGGTGAATTGTACAATAGTAGACAATTGTATGTGAACTGGGATCAAAGTTGTAAGCACTCTGAGTCACAGTATAGGTAAAGGTATCATTCGTACTCAACAGGCCGTTTGTACTCGCGAATTTAGACTTCGAGTCGAAAATCTGCGAAGCAGCCTTGGGCTGGGAGAGGTCCTGTCCGTTCGTCGCCGTCACTGTATGCTGTTTCGACGCCTTATTGACCCAGGTAATCTGTGTCCCTACCTTCACCTTGACATTGAGCAACTGGAAACAACCATCCTGACTTGCACAATTCACCCCTTCTTTTCCGGGGTCAACAATGTCAATAGTCAGTTGATTCTGACCTGTTTTATCAGCAGCCTCACCAAACTGACCGTTCTTGAAAAACGATACAGCAGCAGCATACTGCGTCGTTGAGTTCGCCTGGAGATAGGCAGGCAGGTCTGGCAGCCAATTCTTTGTCGGGTAGCCATTCTTCTGTAGATATTGCCTGTCGCTACTACGAACGAAATTCAAGATATCATCAATATCATTCGAGAGCAGCCCGCCACCAAACTGCTCAGCGCGTGGAAGGGCATTTTCGTTGAAGTTGGCTGGACGCGGTGCTCCCTCTTTATAGTTTCCAGCACTGATGATACGGCGAATATCGGGATCAAGCCGGCTGTTCAGTTCGTTAAATGTATACCCATCATAGGTAGGATTAATGACCGTATTCTTGTTCGGGTCGATAGCAAAGCATTGATTCGAACAGTTAGCTGCATACGTCCTCATTCCACGTTCCGCAGACGCAGCAAACTGGCTTTCCTTCGCTGACGCCTGCTGGTTTCCCTCGTAGATCCACAAAACAGGAATCATTAGAGAGACAATAGCTAACATGATCAGAGCACCATAGCCCGTCTTCTCAACCGCATTGGTACGAGAATAGTATATGAACAGCAAGCCACCGACGACAACGAGCAGAAGGATAAGGCCAATCGCAGCTTGTAGATAATGTTCCATAATACACAACCTTTTGCTAGAAGCCTTGAGATTCGCACAGGAGAAAGCCCAATGCGAACGTCAGCAACAGCATTTCGCTCAAGAGATACACTATCTCTACAGGTCTACAAGAACCCGTAGAGACAGTTGCACCAGGCCTGCTCTAGTTTTGAAATCCAGTTCCTGGAAAGCTATGCCGTACAATCCCCAGGAGGGGTAAGCAAACGCGTTCCCGCTTCAGGCTGCTGCACAGTATTATTAAGCACACCTGTATTCACCTGAACCTCATTGCCATTGATCACGACCTGGAAACGATCCAGACTACGAGGTGCAGGTCCATCCAGATATTCACCAGTCACATGGTAGTGGGAACCATGGCAGGGACACTTGAAACTCACACAGTTGTCACGGAACGGAACTGTACAGCCCAGATGCACGCATTTCTGATACAGCGCGATCCAATAGGAGCCATCTGCGTCTTTCAGCACATTCTCGGAACTCAACTGTGCAGTGAGATTCGAGCCTTCTATCAGAAACTTTGTCTGAGGAGCCATATGAATCACGTAGGTTCGCGCTACCGGTTTATGGAAAACGCCGGCAAGATCAATTTTAAATTCAGAGGGCTGAGCCGCCGGGAAATCAGCTTTCAAGCCAACCGTCTGAGTTGAGCCAAAGTCACCTGATAGACCTGGATAGAGCATATTCAGCGCCCCAGCAACAGCTGCCGCAGTAGACACCCCCCAGACAGCCAGCATTGAACGGCGCAGGAAACGGCGTCGTGAAAGCCGTTGCTGTGCGATCTCAGCCGCCTCAGCGCCGCCACCATGCAGTACCTCATATTGTTGAGGCGTGATAGCAGACCGATCAACATTCACATCCATAGTTGGAAACATCCTCTAGCGTTTTTCTTCGCCTATAGATCAAAGTAGACACGTGGGAAAGGCCAAGCCCAGAGCCAACCTGGACCACGGAAGAAGCTACCAGCCAGTGTAATGACAGCCCAGAAGACCAGGAACATCGTAAAGGTCATGATAGCTAGCTTGCGGTCAGCATAGGCACGGCTTGGGTTGCGATCAACATAGGGAAGAACGGCAAGGGCAGTCAGTGTCAGCCCTGGAACCAGGACACCGGCAGTTGTTGGCTTAAAGTAGTGCAAAAGCTCCTGCAAACCAAGGAAGTACCAGGGGGCCTTTGCGGGGTTCGGCGTTGAGTTTGGTGTCGCCGGGTCCTGCAAAGGGGCATTAATAGCCAGAGCAAGGAGCGTTACCATCACAGTGACAGCAGTGGCAGCGAAAAACTCGCGCACCAGCAGATGAGGCCAGACAAAGACCGAGTCTTCAAGCGGTCTCTCCACGCGCGTGATCGCCTCCTGCCGCACAACCGCGAGAGTACGATAACGCCGCTGGGTCGCCGACAGTTGTGTCTGCACCTTTGGTTCTTGCTGTTCAATCGACATAGCAGTATCCTCTCAGACAAATGTTTCGTCTTAAGAACGGAAACAACACACCTTCCAACTAACGCGCTACACTAGTGGGAACGCTCTCCGTACGAGACTCCAACTCACGGCGCGAGGGAGGAGGAGGACCGGCCTCACCACCGTCCTTACGAATACGCCAGAAGTGCACTGCCATCAGAATGGCACAGGCTAGTGGCAGCAGAATAACGTGACCAACATAGAAGCGAATCAACGTTGCCTGAGCGACAGCTCCACCACCAACAAGCACCTTGTATGCCGAATTGCCCAGCAATGGAGTATAAGGGGCAAGGTTTGTGCCGACGGTAATAGCCCAGATAGCGATCTGGTCCCACGGGAGCAAATATCCGGTGAAGCTCAAGAACAGAGTCACAAAGAACAGCAGCACGCCGACCACCCAGTTGAACTCTCGTGGGGGCTTGTATGCGCCATGATAGAAGACACGAATCATATGCAGCGTCACAGAGACCACCATCAAGTGAGCTGCCCAGCGGTGCATGTTGCGCACCAGGTGGCCAAAGGAAACTGCGCTACTCAACTGGTTGATGTTTTGATACGCCACATTCGTCTCAGGAACGTAGTAGAACATCAGGAAAACACCCGTGATGGTGAGCAGCAGGAACAGAAAGAAGGAGATACCACCCATACACCATGTGTAGGTAATCTTCATTGCCTGGCGACTGACTTTCACGGGATGAAGATGGAGAAATACGTTTCCCATCATCACTAATGATTGATTTAATGGAGTGTCGGGATAGCCGTGGCGGAAGACAGAACGCCAGACCTGGCTCTCGACAATCTTCTGTGTTGCCACGTCGAGCAAGCTTTTATTGGTAGAGCTCACTATGCCTCCTCAAAAGGATTAAGACTGAATTCAATGAAAAGATATATTTGCAAAAGTTCTTGCGATGCGGTGCTGATTATAGCATATACGCACTCCAACGGGTACCCCTTCCCACAAAATCACACCCTTTGCAAGGAAAAGACCACTTCCCTCCCACTTCAAGCAAGAACCGCTACTCCGTTTATGGCCTACGAACAGCTTGCGCTTCCTACGAGTTTCTTTTATAAAAATTATACTGAAAAAAAGAGACTCGATGGAAGAGTACCTCTTTCAACACACTGCAACCCCACCTGATTTCAACCGTATACTCGTAAGGACAGAAGGAGATAGAGCAACATTCTCTTCTAGAATACTCCAGCAAAAGAGTCGAAGTAGTGCTGTAAACAATAAGATAACGCGCTCCACTTTCAGAAACATCAGGTACTCACCTGATTTTTTCCTGCGCTCTACCTGATTCCACTCTACAACGTCTTCTTGTGCCTGTTTGACGTTACCGAGAAGAGCCGATACAATTACAATCACTATAAAAATTTAACTCCTGTTCAACGTTTATGGATAAAGAGAAAAACTTGATACTGACTTCACCGAGGAATTTTGGGGATGATATGCAAAATAATCGTCTCTTGCGCCCGCTCCTGCGCATTCCTGTGTTCTACAGAGTCCTCATCTTCAATAGCCTGATTATCTTCGTTGGAGCAACGGTTGGCACATGGTTAGCGACTCGCTTACAGACCAGCCCATATCCCGTTATCCTTATCATCTTCGTCACCGTTGGATGGTTAGTAAGTATTGCACTCAACTTTGTACTGCTGCAAATTGCCTTTCGCCCGCTGTTAGAGCTGGGCAAGGTCATGAATCGGGTCCAGTCAGGTGAGCGCTCTCTTCGCGCGCCGCTTACAGGTGTCGAACCTCAGGCTGACCAATTAGCACAGACCTTTAACATGATGCTTGAAGCTATTGACGAATCCAATCGACAACGTGCGACGCAGATCATCAATGCGCAGGAAGAAGAGCGCAAGCGTGTGGCCCGTGAATTGCATGATGAGACATCACAGGTGCTTACGTCCTTGCTTATCAGTCTGGCTCTCCTTGAAGAATCAATCACTTCAGCGGAGGCACGGGAGCGCATCGCTGAAACACGACGCCTTGCACATCAGACATTGCGCGCTATTCGTAGTCTGAGCCTTGATTTACGCCCCAGCGCGCTTGACGACCTGGGACTCTTACCTGCCCTACGCTGGTACATTAAAGAGTATCAACAAAAGTTCTCCCTTGAGGTCAACTTTCAAGCGACTGGTCTGAAAGAACGACTCCCTGCTGAGATGGAGACGGTGCTGTACCGTATTGTGCAAGAGGCGCTTACCAATATAGCGCGCCATGCACATGCGCACAAAGTTGCGGTTCACCTCGAAGAAGATGCAGAATATATTACAGCAATCATTCACGATGATGGTCGTGGCTTTAACGCGGAACAATTGCAACAGACACCGGGTCCTGGACAGGAACATGGCTGGGGACTGGTTGGTATGCGTGAGCGGGCTAATTTACTTGGTGGAAAACTGGAAATTTCCTCTCAACCTGGTCAGGGAACAACAGTTCGCGCACGTATCCCACTTCATTTATTAGAAATGCAAGATAAAATACACGTAGCTGACACTAAAGAAAATGTTTCTTTGCCGAAAGATATTCGCTAGAGGACCACGTTCGTATTCACTTGACTCAAAGAGTGTGAGGATGAGTTTTTATGAAGATACGTATACTGCTCGCAGACGACCATACTATCTTGCGCGCAGGATTAAAGATGATGCTCAACGCACAACCAGATATGGAAATAGTAGGGGAGGCTCAGGATGGGAAACAAGCCATACAAGAGGCACAGCGGCTGCAGCCAGATATTGTCCTGATGGATATCACTATGCCTGACCTTAATGGCATTGAAGCGACGCGACAGATCAAGCGGCTCCTACCTGATGTGAGAGTGCTTATGCTGACAATGCACGAACATGATGAATATGTCTTTCAAGCGCTTCAGGCGGGTGCCTCTGGATATATGTTAAAAGAGGCAGCCGATACAGAACTGATAACTGCCATCCACGTTGTCAAAAGCGGGCAATTTTACCTCTCTCCTACAGCACAATCTGTTGTTGTTGGTGACTACTTGCAACGCGTACGTACAGGAGAGGAGCGTGACAGCTATAGCAGCCTGACAGAACGAGAGCGAGAGATTCTTAAACTTGTTGCAGAGGGCTATACAAACAATCAGATTGCGGAACAGCTCATCATTAGCCCTAAAACGGTGGATACACATCGAACGCATATCATGGACAAGCTTAATATGCATAGCCGCGCAGAACTCATCAAGTACGCTATGCGGCGCGGCCTTTTATAAACTGCTTATCAGATCATAGACGAAAGAGGAAGAAAGTATATCAGCATTTTAGCGCAAGTCCTCGTCCTCGAAATCGGCATTGTCGTTGTTGTCTTCCGCAAAATACTCATCGCTGTAGAAACCAACGTCCTTGCCAACATAGACACTTACGAGAAAATCATCGCGCGGCATATCTGCGGAAAGAACAAGATCTTCATCAATCTGCTCTATTAACTTGGTCAGATCAGCTTCGTCCAGTTCGCGCTCAAGCACCAGAGTCCCATGCACAGCCGTTGAGGTAAAATGAATATCTACTGTGCCCAAACGATTATTGCTTTGCAGGCTGCTACCCTGCATAATATAGTATCCCTCTGAATAGGGGGTGCGAAAATGCCGCTCAAAATGAATATCATCCATAAATAATGTATCTTTGTGCAGTCGTGTAACGATTGCACTCTCCTTTCTGTGCTTTCGTTCCCGCTCGCTTCACCTCTTGTTTTGTTGCAATAAAAGCTCTCTTCAGATAACAAAAGAAACTCTGGATAGAGTTCCCTGGGAACTGTGTCCATTATAGCATATCTCCCTTTGTATATAGATACGTCCTGCTTCCCGCTTCTAATCTTCCTAGTGCCAAACTACTTGACCTTTTCGAGGTACTCAGATAGACTTGCATCTGGTGAAAGGCAAGCCAGTGTACAATTCAAAACCAGCCGTTGTTCGATCGCTTTGAGGATACTGAAACTAGCTCCACTGCCATGAGGTACGTAGCGGCGCAAATACCAACCGCTCTTCATCTTTGTACGTATCCTGCGGCGCACGTTGAGTAAGGACGTAGAGACGATTGCCATGCATTGTACCAAGCAACGTTTGAGTATAATTCGCGCCCTGTACCTGTACACTTCCCTGTACCTGCTGCCAGGTGCTACCTGCAAAAAAGAGCGTTGTACTATCCTGTGTATTTGTCATACCGGCGCTAGATGCCTGCTGCTGAAGATATTGCTTGACATCCCCTTTTCCACCATCAATTACAGCAACATTCAGTTCATCCGTTTGACTGCTATCGGTGAATGCCACCGTGCTCTTCCCTCGATTCTCATGCACTGTCCATTCCGTTGGATAGTGGAGAGCAAACCCAAGGCGCGCATTGGAATAGGGTTGATCAGGGCGAGTAACATCGGCTACGCTAAATGGACGTGCCAGCACAATCCAACCGCCTACGCCGACAAGGAGCAGAAACGCAAGCAGACCAAGCAGAGCCAAACGTGGCAAACGTGCACGAGGAGAAGAAACTTCATATAAATTTTGTCCATATGAACTGGAGCCAGGATGTCTTGCAGCAATAGGCTGAGGCGCATTCCCTGTTACAGGAACTGCCAGTGCAGAATCCAAGGGTTGCACAGAAGCTTGCACCTGATTAGAATCCTCAACAGAGTTGGTAGCTAACGCAGCAGGGCTTGACGATACTGAGGGAGGTGGAGAAAAAGTAGCCAGATCAGCCTGTTCGGGAGGGGCAGCTCCTTGATATACAGGTTGAGCAGAAGGTATGGGACGTTTCTGCTCGGCAGGTAGAAGCTGTGTTTGAACGTCCTCGACATCTTGCGGCTTTATAGTAGAAGCCATAATAGATGTTGGTGAATCAGCGATTGCCGACACAGATGTCGGCTCCACTGGAGAAAGCTCTTCGGAGGATGGCAATGCTGTTACGGGCGCACCAGGAAGATGTTTAACATCGTCATCCTGCTCCACGTCCTCCTCTGTCGGACGTGGAGGATTTTGCGGATCATCGTTGGGCTGTGCTACAGGCACAAGTATATTGGTTGGCAGCTCATCTAATGAAGAGGGAGTTTCAGGAACCACAGTTGGCTCAACGAGCGTATTTACTTCTCCATTATGCGAGTTTTGTGATAGAGGCTGCTCCGTTTGTTGTTTCGGAGATTCGTTTACACTCACATGTGTTATTGGCTGCGGCCAGTCAATGGAAACGTTTAATTGAGCATCACCTTTTCCATCGATGGTTGGTTTTGCCCTTGAACTCCTATTTAAGGAAGAGTTTCGAGGTCGTGGTCCTTGATCATGGCCTTCAGCTATCGCCTCAGGGTGTATAGAGGATGGCGACTGAGAGGATGATGTATTCCTTGAACGGCCTATTTCAGAAGAATGATTTGTAGCATTCGCACTTTGCTCCGAATTTGGACGAGAAAACGGCTGCTGAGCAATCTGTTCACGCAACGGCGTACTCGTAGAAGCGTTAGGAGGACGCGAAGGAGATAGATCAGCAGAATTATGTGCACTTGGAGGGACAGAGCGCAAGGGAGCACCACACTCATTACAAAATCGAGCATCATCTCTTGGTAGTGTCTTACCACAAGAAGAACAAAGCAGAGCCACTAGACTTCTCCTCACCATAAGCTCGTTAAGAGCTATTTTCTTTTTCTCTTGTATAGAACGCATGGAATAATGAAAAGTTCACATATCAAGAACAAGACAACTATAAGATGTATATCTATCCAGAAAGGCCATTATGTAGCGATTCGAAGGCACTTGAAGGCAGTATAAGGATACCATCTCTCGATGATATCCTCTATTAAGAAAGATCGTTACCTCAACAAAAATGTTAACTACGTGGGAGATTTGTTTGAAGTTCTCTTATACCAGTTCTGCTACCTCAATGTCAAGAGCGCTTCACGTTCGGCTGGAGACTCAATGAGAGTTTGATTCTTCACAATCTCTACCAACTTTTTACGACCTTTTGGGCTACCTATCATCAGTACACCAACGAGTTTGTTCTCCCGGAAGAAGAGTCGGCGATAATTGTCATTCCCTTTTTCACCCGGTTCACGACGAGCGAGCGTCTCCAGCTCTGGATTACTAGACTCCGCGCTTCCTACTACCGCGATGTTGACATCAAAGAGCGGGCTGGTGTACGTAGGCACATCAATGTACGGTTCATGACCACCGGCCATATTGATTGCAGCAATCTTACCGTGAGCCATAGCATTATCCCACGTTCCCATCGTATGATGGCGATTAATTGTAGGATCAAAGAACTCTGCGATATCCCCAGCAGCATATACACCAGGTACATTTGTCTCTAGATATTCGTTAACCACGACCCCTTGCTGCACTGCGATAGGGGTATTCTTCAGAATATGGGTATTCAGGGTAATACCAAGCCCAACACCGATCATATCCGTCTGAATTTCCCGCCCCTTTTTCGTTTTGACAGAGCAAGGAACACCATTCTTCGGAATGACCTCTGCAATTTCGTCTCCATGAATGACCTCAACACCGAATTTGCGAGCGATAGCATCGACAACCTCTCCTCCTTCATGGTCCAAGGAGTTGCGCAGCCAGTAGGGTCCGCGCATCAGCCAGGTCGTTTCCAACTTGCGCATCGCGAAACCATCGCACAATTCATAGGAGATAAAACTTCCGCCGTAAGCCAGCGCAGTCCGCGATTGCAGCATCCGCTCGATCAGCGTTTTCGTATCGTCAAGGGTCACAAAGTTATAAATATTCGTAGTGTCAGTCGCGCCGGGAACGCGTAAAGGATTTGCCCAGCCACCATTTGCGATGAGGAGTGCATCATAGGGATACTGCTGCCCATTCTCAGTCAGTACCACTTGTTCCTCAGTATTGATACTTGTGACAAGCGTCTCTCTCACGAGCTGGATGTTGCGCTGCTCGTGCCAGGCAAGATCACGAATCATCACTTTCTGCTCAACGATCACCCCCTGGAGGAAGCGTGGAAGTGAGACACGGTTGTAGAGGGGATAGGGTTCATTTGTCAGGAGAGAAATGCTACAATTGGGATCGTGCTTGCGCAAGTGCTCTGCCGCCGTTGTACCAGCTACACCATTACCAATAATTACATATCTTTTCTCGTGAGTTGCCAAAGATGTCTTCTCCTTGCTGAGCTTCAGTCTATGTAGATGTTAGCAAAATCTTAGCATAGTTATAGGAAGAATACCATAGATGAGAATGCTATATCCTATGGGTAGCTATGGAAGGAAGATGCTATTTTGTAACATCCTCAGCAAGCGGGGAAGACACGATAATCTGCTCGGCAAGCTCAACACCCAGCACATGTTCGCTCCCGTCAACACAGATATGCAGAGGCCCGCCAAAGGGGGCACGTTCAAGCAATTGCAACTCTTTTTCAGGATATAGTCCTAACGTCCCTAAATAGCACAGTTTCTCAGGACTTTGATCGCTGATACGAAGCACGTACGCAGATTGTCCAACTTGCAGTTGCGTCAATTTCAGGCCAGTACGTGCTACCATGACCCCTTCTTTACTTGGAATAGGATCACCATGTGGATCGATAGTGGGATAGCCCAACAACTGGTCAAGCTTCTCCTCAAACTCCTCAGAGATGACATGTTCAAGACGATCAGCTTCCTCGTGCACCTTATCCCAACTATACCCAAGTTCGCGCGCCAGGTAGAGTTCGAGCAGGCGATGATGACGAATCACCTCCATTGCCTTTCGTTCACCTAACGGAGTGAGGCGAACTCCACGATAAGGAACATGTTCGACCCAGCCGGCGGCTGCAAAATCCTTAAACAGCATCGTCGCCGTCGCGTCACTGACTCCCAGACCTTCACTTACAGCAGATGTTGAAACTTTCTGACCGCGCTCTTGCAATGCATAAATTAGCTTGAGACAATCACTCAGGCGCGGAGCCATTTCTTGAATTGGCTTATGCATGCTTCCTATTTCCCAAAATCTTTTTTTAGCATCTCAAAAATTATAGTATCACAGGAAGAAATGACTCGCAAGAGGTGCCAGATGGTAGCATTTTGAGGAACGTATCCGCTCATCGCTCAATGTGCAGGACGCAAAGCTGCAACTATTGCCGCTATAACAGTCAAAGCAAAAGATATCAGGAACGCAAGATAGAAACCTGACAAGAAGAGGGGAACGACAGATGAGAACCACTTTAAGTATCTAACTATATGATACTCAAAATAGAAAGGGATGTAAAGAGCTAGCAGTGAAACGTTCCCGCCCTACAGGGGGAACAAAATGCATCGTTTCCTCGTGCAGATACGTGAAATGACTATTGAGAGCAATAAAACAAGCTATAAGCAAAGTGAGGTCATTGAGAAGCGGATGGCAAGACGTAGTAGTAACCCCAACGATTATGGATATCCTACCCTTGACATAGAAGCCCTTGCGCAAAAAGCTCTCCAGGTCACCTATCGTCTCACCGAGAAATATGGTGTATCAGGCTGGTCAAAGAAAGACCCGATGAGCATGCTGGTTGATATTATTCTTTCACATCGCACGCGTGATGAACAGACAGCGACAGCCTATGCAAGTCTTCTACAACGCTTCGGTTCCTGGGAAGCAGTACGAGATGCCCCTACCGAAGAGGTGCAGGATGCAATTGCAAATGTCAATTGGCCAGAGGTGAAAGCCCCACGCTTACAGGCGATTATGCGACAGATCACTGAGGAGCGAGGAAACCTGAACCTCGACTTTCTCCGTGAGCTTCCAGTGGAGGAAGGTGCAGCATGGCTAGGGCGCTTCGAGGGAGTCGGACCCAAAACAATTGGGTGTGTACTCTTATTTAGCGCACGCAAAGCTATTCTCCCTGTCGATACACACGTACACCGTGTCTCCATTCGTCTCGGCCTGATCGGATCACGCGTCACAGCCGATAATGCGCACACACTCCTTCAGGCCCTGCTCCCTCAGGACGCGCAGACTATCTATAACTTTCACAAGGGCCTGCTGCGGCATGGACAGCGCGTCTGCGTGTACGACAAGCCACGCTGCAACCAATGCTCGGTGACAGATCTGTGCGACTACTACAAGACGGTGGTAAAACCGGAGTAAATACGTCTTCTCACAAACAAGTCGTTGCCACTTTTTTGTTCCATGCTGCGTGATAGAAGAGATACCACTTGTGCAGCAAAAGAGAAGGAGGCCTTTTATGAGTAATCAGCCGTATCCACCCGATCCGCGTATGCCAAATTATTCACAGCAGCCGCAACAGAACTCTTATGAGGGACAGTATGAGGCAGCCGATAATACGATACGCACATCGAATGCTGGTGGAGCATATATGCAGAGTCAGCATGAGCGCTACGTTGATCCAAGCGGACATGCAGTTGAGAATCGTGCGGAAGTGTTTGAGGATAAGAATCAGAGCCGAGCGAACATACGCTACTGGGTCACGACCATCGTCTACTTTATTCTCGGTGTGCTCGAAGTCATCATGCTGCTTCGTCTTATCTTTCGCCTACTTGGTGCGAATCAGGAAAACGGCTTTATTAGCTTCCTCTACGGCTTGAGTCATATATTCGTGGGTCCCTTCAATGGCATTTTCAATGATCCACCAATTGGTAGGGCTGGAGTTAGTTTCTTTGAAGTCTCTACCGTTATCGCCATGCTGATATATGCACTCATTGCCTGGGGTATTGTCTCATTAGCACGAGTCGTTTTTGCGCCTATTGTACCTGGGCGGCAAAGCATCACTACAACTCGACGCAGCCAGCATTAGCATCACACTCTTCTTAAGGCGAAAAACGGGTGCAGAATAGCTTTCTGCACCCCTATTAGATTCGTTCTTAGAAAATCGTTGTGTAACGATACTACAAAGCTGTCTAACCTCTCCTAAAAACTCGGTCATTGCTCGATTGAACTCCTCTGGTTTCTCCGTGTTTGAATAAGGAATCCATACTGAATCTGTATCCTCTATTTATGCATGAGAAAAACATGCCTTTTCTCAGAGACATATTATTCTCTTTTGTAAAGACAAACATCTATTAGCCTCTAAAATTGCTGTTTCACATGTTCCTGATGAGAGAAACAACATTCATAATATTCTTCGTTCCAGTAGTGAAAGGTCGTCTGTAACAAAAGAATCACTCTAAATCTTCTTACTTCTCAAACAATGAGAGAAAAATCTGTCACATGCTCAGCTTCAATTGGGATTTCTCACTAAAATAACTTATAAGAATGTGTTATACTGGTTAGTGAAGGGTTATTCTCTTCCTCAATGCTTATCACTTGTTCGGAACGTTTTTACATACAAAAAAGAAAGAGGTTCAAATCATGGCAAGACGCAAAGGTTCAACCAATATCTCACGGCGCGTAGAGCAAGATGTTATCTCTCGCTCCGATGAGCTTATGACTGTGAGCGAAGTTGCACGACATCTGCGTGTCGATGGTACAACGGTACGGCGCTGGATCAGCGCTGGAGCATTGGAGGCTGTGACATTACCACACGGAGGAAAACGGCGTGGCTATCGTATCAAGCGTCAGACACTTGATACACTGCTCGCTTCACCCGCTCTTCCACAGTAGAAATACGGCTTCTCTTCCACGAATGGTTTTCCTACTTGAGAGGGGAGATAAGTCTGCATCTCTCCTCTCTCTCCTCTATACAGGACGGCTGATAATCGGTTTCAAGGCGGGATAGAGCGCATGATACGTCTCGTAGGCTTGAGCATAAGCAGCTGCAGTTTCTGGTTGCGGCTCGGTTCGCTCGACAATGCGTACTGTCTGATCACAGGCGGCCTGCACCGAGCGGTACACACCTCCTGCAACACCAGCCAGCAGTGCAGCTCCAAAAGCAGGTCCCTCTGTCGCGTTGCTTATTACTAATTCCATTCCAAGCACGTCGGCAATAATCTGTCGCCAGAAGATGCTCTTCGCACCACCTCCAGTTGCACGCATCTGCTCTAGCCTCAAGCCCTGCTCTCGAATAATTGCGAAGCAGTCTTTCAAACTAAACGCAACGCCTTCCATGACCGAGCGAATCAGATGACGACGATCATGACTTGCTGTTAGCCCAATCCATCCACCCCGTGCGTACGCATCCAGGTGAGGAGTGCGTTCTCCCTGCATATAAGGAAGAAAGAGTAGACCCTCACTTCCTGCAGGCACAGATGCAGCCTCTTGCGCGAGATACTCATAGGCATCAGTCCCTGTCCATTGCTCCAGTGCCCGCTCCGGCAAGCCAATGTTGTCTCGTACCCAGCGTAAAGAGAGACCAGCTCCCTGCGTCACTCCCATCAGGTACCAGGCGTCAGGGACGGCATGATTAAAAGTGTGCACACGGGGTACCGGTCCAGAGACATCAACATGTGGAGCATTCGAGTGAGCCAGGACGATGCCGCTTGTCCCGACGGATACGAGCGCTAATCCTTCTGTTACAACACCATTGCCGACTGCGCCACAGGCATTATCCGCACCGCCTCCCGCGACAGGAATGTCAGCCGGTAGACCGGTCTGCGCCGCAACTTCTGCTGTAATTGTGCCAGAGATTCCAGCGGCTGAAACTACAGGTGGAAGCAATACCGGGTCTATCCCTATTGCATGCAGCACCTCTTCCGACCATTTACCATGTTTGACATCGAGCAAGCAGGTACCAGCAGCATCAGAAATCTCCATTGCCTTCACCCCTGTGAGCAGGTAGCGAATGTAGTCCTTGGGCAGCAAGAGCGTACGAGCACGCGCGAAAATCTCTGGCTCATTGTCACGTACCCACAATAGCTTGGGAGCGGTAAAACCTGTCAGGGCCGGATTGCTTACATACTCAATTAATTTATCCGCTCCAACACGCTCGGTCATCCAACGCGCCTGCGTATCACTTCGTTGATCAGCCCAGATAATGCAGGGTCGAAGCACGACATTTGATTGGTCGAGCAGCACTACACCATGCATCTGACCCGAAAGGCCAACACCTCGTACTGAACTTGACTCCGCGCCATGTGCTGCTCCTTTTGTCAGACAACTGCCAATGGCGGTAAGCGTCGCTTGCCACCAATCAGCGGGATTTTGCTCAGCCCAACCTGGATGAGGATGAAATAATGAGTAACTCACAAAGGCATCCGCCAGAACACGTCCGTCTTCAGTTCTGAAGAGGGCCGCCTTCACACCGGTCGTTCCAAGGTCAATACCAAGAAGAGTATTCATCACAACGCTCCTTTGCTCAAACAGTAAGAAATATCTTCCACTAACATAGCATTCAGAAATGACATACTCTTTCCCACCAGGGGCACGAGTTCCATTTCACATCAATGCAGCAGTGACTTAGCAAAATTGTACGCCAAAAGTAGCCTCTTTGCACTATATGCACAGCCCGCTCTGCTATTGTGTCAGCAGGTCATCCTCTACATCTATATGCTCTGTATGCTCACTCTGTCTAGCTACCAATAGGGTAGGAGATGATACTGCCGGCAAAGTAACTTGCTCTTTACGCACACGCTGCAAATACAGTTCTCCCAACCACTTTCCCAGCAGTATAGCAACTATACCGCCAAAAAGACTACAGAAAAGATAGAGCAAAGCTAATAGGATGTGATTATTCATAAAGAGCTGAATATCTCCAAGTGCCAGGCTACTAAAAGTGGTATATGCTCCTAGAAACCCCACGTTGAGAAAGAGGCGACCTATTGGACCAACGGACTCATTGCTATCAGCCAACGTGGTTATAAAAGCTAGCACAAGTGCACCACTGATATTCACGAGCAGAATATCTACAGGCCAGCCCTTTCCAAAGATATTTTGCAGCGCAATACTCACCAAATAGCGCACAATAGCTCCCAAGAAGCCGCCTGCTAGAACAGCGCCTATTCTCTGTGTGAAAGAATGCATCTCCTTCATCTACAGACACCTCCCCAGCAGCATACCCCCTAGAGCTGCAAATAAACCCAATAGCAGGCTTCCGAGCAAGTAAAGCCAGGCCCACAGTAAACGACCTGCACGTACAAGCCCAAACGCCTCCCAATGCATTGTTCCATAAGTGGTGTAGCCGCCGAGAAAACCAGTTGCGAGTAGCATTTGCAGTAGTGGACTGATGAGCTTGCTAGCAGCAAAGGAGAAGAGCAAGCCGATACAAAAAGCCCCCGTGATATTGATAAGCAGTGTAGCAAGTAGGAATTGCGAGCGTGTGCGTTCAATAACAAAACGTCCAAGCAGATAGCGTGCAACAGCCCCTAACGAGCCTGCAACACCGACTAGCAGCGTTTGCAGTACACCTGATACATCCATACAGAGCACTTCCTCCAACTTTGCTCAACAAAAAAACTCCCGAAAACGCTAGCAAAAGCATAATCAGGAGCCATCAGCGACGTTGCGGTTAGATCAAGGAAAAATCTTGATCGGGTGAACTCCATCACCCGATACATTCTAACAGTATCTCTACTTTTTTGTGCTCAATGCCTTATTGGGTCACTTATTCAGTACTTTCGTGACCGGCATTGCCTTTGCGCTCACCACGATCTACTCCGACTTTCACCATCATGAGATCAGCGGCGCGGGTCTCCTCACTCAATGGGAAGACAATTACCAGTACGCCATTGCCGTATGTCACATTTGCATGCTCACCATCGACCTTATCAGGCAGTTCCAGTTCGCGATAATAGCCACCGATGCTCCATTCATCGGTAAGCAGTTCCTTGACATCCTTGAGCATACCACGGATTTCACCCTGCATCAAGAGCGTACCGCTTTCGTTGACGCGCACCAGGATATCCTCTGGCTGCAAACCGGGCATGGGTGCAGCAATGGTCAGTCGGTCCTGAGTGCGATACATTTTAACCGGAATATGTTGAATTTTTGCTTTCTCTTGCATATATACCTCTTTTCATGCTGGATGTATCATTGTCGATTATTCATCTGCAATCCCTGTATCAAGGTTACTCAGCAGGATTTTTGCGCTCTGGTGTATCAGTCCGACCCATCTGCATCTGCTCCGACCAGGCCGTACCCTCCTCACGTCCCGGTGTATTTGCTGGAGCACCGGGTGTGTTTGGTGCACTACGCACGCCACTTTGAGCGGGATCGTAACCTTCCGTCTGCTCAGGAACGGGATTCGCCCTCTCGTACTCGCGTCCCTCGGTTACCTGATACCCATCCTGAAGCGCACCTGGTCGAAGTTGTCCAGGAGCGGCTGCCGATTGCTGCGCATTCGCCTGAGGAAGCGGATCTTCTTGCGCTCTTTGTGCTTGCAAACGTTCAGGTGTCGTCCCCTTTGCACGAGCCTCGTCGTAGAGATCACGCTGTGAACTTTTGTCGCCCTGACTCTCAAATGTCTCACTCATAGATCTATCCTTCCACGTTTGTAAAAGCATGCTTCTGCACTTCAGTTCGAGGTGAAACAACCACAACTAGAAGTTGTACTGTTCTTCAGCTCTGCTTCTCTCACGTATCAAAGAGGTGTAGAGGTTTCATTTTTGGTTGATCTGCTTCAGCAGGTGTTTCGCTGGCGAGATTTGGAAATTGACACGGGGCCAACTTGTCAAGCGTGATGATAGCGCAACAATTTATCCCTAAACGTCTCTGCAACAGGACGCATAAGCAGCTTCGTTCTTAATTAACAGACGGTCCACCATCTCAATTCTATAAGAAGTTTATGCGATCCTGCTGAGATTTTTCTTGCTCACGTCTATCAGTTGTGTCGAGCGCCTGAGCTTTAAGCGGAAGTGTTATGGAGAAAGTACTCCCATTCCCTAGAGTGCTTTTCACGGCAAGCTGTCCACCATGGCGCTGGACAATCTGCTTAGAGATATAGAGCCCAAGACCAAAGCCGACACTTGATCCTGTCTGCACCTCAATAGTGGGCACACGATAGAAGCGATCAAAAATGTGGGGAAGCACTTCGGCAGGAATACCGACTCCATTGTCACGCACGGAAATGGCACATGTCTCCTGCAAACGCTGCACTTTCACGACAATGGAAGCGTCTACTGATGAGTACTTACGCGCATTTGCCAGCAGATTGAGAAGTACCTGGCCGATGCGCTCAACATCCAGTTCTACCTCGATATCCCGCTCGCTTGTTTCAAATACAATGGTAGACGGAGGATTTACACCTGCGCTGTATTCATCAATCAGGTTGCGGCACAGCTCTACAATATTGCAAGACTGATAGTACAGGGAAAACATGCCGGTTTCGATAGAGGAGACGTTCAGCAGATCATTGACGAGTACTTCCATACGGCGAATCGAGTTCTCCATCGAGGCCAGACTCTTTACGTCTGTTGAGCCTGCGCGGGTTAAACGACGGTGTAACAACTGCGTCATACCTTTTAAACTGGAGAGAGGTGTCTTCAGCTCATGCGAAGCCATACTGATAAACTCATCCTTGACCGCATTTGCCTCGATCAGCTCACGTGTACGCTCCTGCACAATGAGTTCTAACGAACGTGCATGACGCTCCAATTCCTGTTGCTGGGCAACAACCTGACGATGGAGTTGATACGTCTGGATTGCACGACGCAACGCCGCCACAAAATAATCACGATCAATAGGTTTCTGAATAAAATCGTATGCTCCACCACGCAGGGCCTGAATAGCCAGGTTGTGATCTCCGTGACCAGTAATTAACAATGTAGGAGTTGCAGGCCGTAGCTCCTGCACTTTTGCCAACAGCGCCAGTCCATCCATGCCGGGCATTTTAATATCGCTCACGATCACGTCATATTCGTGCTCTCGTATCAGTTCTACAGCACACAGGGCTGAATCACAGGTATTCACCTTTGTTCCAGGCAAACGTAGCGAGAGCGCCTGAGGAAGTGCCTGCAGGAGCGCCGGATCGTCATCAACCAGAAGAATGTATGCATCAATTCTCACAACACACCGCTCATTTCGCAGAAGTATACAGTGGAAGGCCAATCATAAAAGCCGCTCCCTCACCAGGATAATTCTCGACTGTTATCGTTCCCTGGTGCTCTTTGATGATTCCATAAGTGATAGACAGTCCGAGACCCGTACCGGCACCAACCTCTTTTGTTGTAAAGAAAGGATCAAAGATACGCTGTTCAAGCCCTTCAGGAATGCCAGGTCCACTATCTGCCACACTAATATCAACCATATTAGCCTCAGGTTGAATTCTACAGGTTATAGCAATCTCTTTACGAGCCGCATCTGTTAGAGCATCCCGTGCATTCGTGAGCAGATTAATAAAAACCTGTTCCAATTGAATGGCGTTGCCCATCACCGTCACATCCTCATCTGGGAAATGGAAGTTCACTGTAATCTGCCGTAAACGCAACTGCTCCTGCATCAAAGAGATTGCACGAGTAATGACCTGAGTAATGACAACAGGCTCACGACTTACCGAGGCAGCACGGCCAAAGGTGCGCAGATGCGAAATAATTTCAGTTGCCTTGCGCACCTGCTGCATCGCGTTGGCAAGCTCCTGGAGGATACGCTCATGCTCGGCATCCGCCATTCCCAGCTCAATCAGATCAATTGCATTGCCCACAAACAGGCCAATATTATTGAGTGGATTGTTCAATTCGTGTGCAACACCAGTTGTAAGTTCACCAAGAGTTGCCAGTTTTCCAGCCTGCACCAACTGCTCTTGCTTCTCACGCAACTCCTGTTCGCGCCGCCGCACCTCCTCGGAAGTCTCTTTGAGATCGCTCATAATGTGAATCATCGCCTTGCGGCTATTTTCCAGACGTAGATTTGACTGATGCGAGTCTTGCAAGAGATGCATAAGCGCACGGCGAGAATTATGCAAGCGTTCAGTCTGTTTTGCCAGCCGACTACGATCATGCTCATAGTCGGCCAGGATGTGAATGAGCGCTTTCCGTTGATCTGCCCACTTTTGGTTGACGGTATTCAAATCGTTCAAGATGTGAATAAAAGCACGTCGCCGCTCTTCGCTCTTGAGCACACGCATCTCAAGAGAATGCTTCTCTTCTAACAGATGCCCATACGCCTCCTGGAGTTCTTCGAGAGAAAGATCTCTATAGCTAGAAGGCTGAGTAGAATCCTTTTTAGAGAAATCCTGCAGCGAAGCTGCCTTCATGTCCATTTTGCCTGGCCTCGCATCTTTTCCAGCTCACGGCGGAGATTCTCGATCTCTTTCTCCAGGGCAATCATCTTCAATTCGCGTCCAACCACCACCTCTTCAAACTTCTCCAGGTCCAGAATTTTCTCTTGCAGTTCTGCCTTTGACTCTTGCAGATCGCTCAAAACTTTCTCATAAGCGCGCATATCCCGTAGGATACCAATCGCACCGATCACCTTGCCGTCAGCATCACGCAGCGCCGAAGCGTTGAGGGTGGTTGGAATCACTTCACCCGATGCACTGCGCGGATTGAGCCGCGCATTCCGTGTCACACCGCGCTCGATCACCTCTTTGAGCGCCGCCAGAAACTCGCGTGTCTCCTCAGGGCTGATGAAGCGCGATAATGACTGTTCCAGCACCTCATCGGGGCGAAAGCCCAGCAGTTCATACACCGCGTCGTTCGCCGTCAGAATTTTCCCCTCCAGGTCCGAGACAAACACTGGATCGGGTGCGTTTTTGATCAGGCTGTCGGCGTAAGCACGTGCCTTGTCCAGCTCTCGCATATCGCGCAGGATACCAATCGCACCGATTGCCTTACCGTCAGCATCACGCAGCGCCGAAGCATTGAGCGTTGTTGGAATTACCTCACCTGAAGCGCTACGCGGATTGAGCCGGGCGTTACGCGTGGCACCACGCTCGATCACCTCCTTGAGTGC
>DAOUDD010000080.1:0-26220 GCA_034431765.1 Ktedonobacteraceae bacterium
ACGACTTTCTCGCCGATAGTCGTCATCCAGAAATTTTGCCAGAAGCCAATAAATGCTTGAGCCAGTGTGACGCCGAGGAGCAAGAAGATAATAGCATGCAAACCATCGGCCTGCCGCTGCGTCACGCTATCAATAATTTTGCCTGTCAGTGCGGGATAGGCAAGGGTAAGTGCACTGGTAAGTGATGTTGTCAACATAATGATGACAAGCTGCCACCAGTAGGGGCGAGCGAAGCCGAACAGCCGTGCAATCCGCTGCTTCGTCGGCTTTACCCTGGGTGGCGACTCTTCTGATAGTGACCGTGGCATCTCTTGCTCCATCCGCTCAAAATAGGTTTTTAGAAATAGGAACTACTCAGCCTCTTTCGGTAGTACGTCCTTCTCTCAAAGAAGTTGTTCGTTCTCTAAAGGAAACAAAACACGTCTCTAACTATAGAGATACGCTGATGACGACGGAAAGGGGAAATTTTGAGATAAACAGGGCGAAAACTACCCCCGTTGCCTCAGAAAGCTACCCGCCCTGCTCAATCCCCAGCTTACTTACCAATAGGTTAACTAAAAACCAAAATCGCCTTTTTCAGAATGTTACATGTCACATTGTCACTTTTGGCAATAGCAGACCCTATCAACCTGCTCCAATCGACATCAATAACCCCTTTCCCCTGCAACATGTAACAAAGAGCAAACGTAAAGGGAGTTGTGGGTGAGAGACCCATGATTGTGCTATACTAATTTCAGCCATTGCACATGGTCCTTTTTTTATGCCAACAAGCACTCATCAGGAGAATAGAAATACATGTTCGCTGCACTACCACAGACGGTCCAGGATGAGATCGTCGAGCTAGCAGAGCGCTATGGACAGCCACTGACACAACTCGTCAATCTCCACACCAATACCTACTTTGATCCACTGAACAAAACTGATCGCTATGGCGAGGTCTGCATGGTTGTTCGTCGCCCCAACGGACGCTTGCTGACGATGATCAAGACGTTTTATCCGAAGGGAGCCTATCGCCTGCTCACGGGTGGGATCGACCATGGTGAAAGCATTTTCCATGCGTTGCTGCGCGAGACGCAGGAAGAGACAGGGCTGGAAGTTGCAGTGCAGCGCTTTCTGGCAGCCGCCGCTTATCGATCTGCTGACTCTGAGACGCCTATCTTCTATAGCTTCGCCTTCCTGCTCGATGAAGTGGGTGGGACGCTGGGCCAGGTCGATGAGCACGAACGCATCGAGGGCTTCCGCGAGATTGAACCGCGCGAACTGCTCGACCAGGCACGTTTCCTCGAACAGCTCTCCACAGATGAGAGCCCTGAATTGAGAGCTAAATGGAGCGATTGGGGTCGCTTTCGCGCTATTATGCATTATATGGTAGGTGAAGCGTTGGACGATAGAACAAAGAGATAGGCCATAAGCCCTACTAGCAGAGGCATCTATTCTTTCGCCATTTGCTTAGCGGTCATATTGACAAAAACTCAACGAATACAGTATAATTTAAGCTGAAGCTTATAGCAATCTGTAATAAATGGCTGTTATAAAAGGGTGAGAAAGGTATGCATGATCTTCTTGAGGTCCTGCTAGGGACTATAGAATTTGCTACATCGAGTATTAGATTTAGCAAAGGTCAGAAGCAGGTAAAGCAGAATTTTCAGGACGAGAATAACACAGAGCTGCATCTTGTCGAGACTATCCAACGTTTGCTTCAGGAGCGGAAAAAGATCCAGGCGATCAAGCTTTACCGTAAAGCTACCGGTGTTGGCCTGAGAGATGCTAAAAGGGCTGTTGAGAGAATTGCTCGACAACGAGAACAAGAGACTGCAGATAGCGATGCTGAGAATGGAGGTCAGGAAAAGATGGAGCAAGTCTGGCGACACATTCGGGCAAAGCAGCAGATACATGCGATCAAGGCATATCACGAAGCTACCGGTGCTGGCCTTACCGAGGCAAAAAGAGCTGTTGAGCGCATGAGTGTAGAGATATCGCAAGTAGAGCCGGACCTGATAGATCCTGACAAACTGCAAGGGCTGATCCGCTCAAGACAGAAGCTCCAGGCGATCAAGTACTATCGTCAACAACGAGGCGTTGGATTGCGCGAAGCGAAAGATGCGGTTGACTGGCTGGAAGCTCAGATGCGCATAGAACAATCAAGAAGCATGTCGAATGACTAGAGCATGTGATGCCTTCCTTGCCACTACAATGACGGTAACCCCTGGCTATGTATAAGCTTTTTTGCTTCTGTCATAGACGGCCCTGGCTATGCTATAATACTAGTGTAATATAAAAGGGAGAAAGCGCTGAGGCGCATAGAAGACATTCAGAGGATTCATTTTCCCATGAGTAAGAAACTGACCAGCACTATCATGCTCTTCCTGGTATTTATCGGCTTCCTGTGGTGGGGATTGTCAATGCTGACAAGCAATCTCTCCGCTCCAGTGAAAGACGGTGAGGCCATCGTCTATTCGTTTCTCATCCTTGGCTGCTCGTTCGCAGCCCTGGTCGCCATTCTGTTGCTGCCACGAAGAAGACCGTTGTAGTCGATTTTCTAGAGAAACTCTTTTTAGCGTACTACGCTTACAACCGACTATACTAATAGACGAATAGGAAATCTACATTATGAGTAACAACCAGCCAACAACGGCGTTGGTTATTCGCCTCGCCACGCCCAGTGATATTGAACAGATTGACTATCTTGATAGCTTCAGCACATCCCCGACTCGCCATATCCATCGCGAGATGGACAAATATTTCGGCTCAATCGACCCCTCTACCCATGAGCGAACACTGATCTTCCTTCTGGAACGCTTTGAGAAAATACAGGCAAAAGCGGAACTGATGATTCCTGGTGATGGCATGGGCATACAGACAGGGTATATTAAACGCGTTATCGTTCATCCTGATGCACGTGGGCTTGGTCTCTCTAAACAGCTTATGGACCATATTATTCACTACGCTCGCACGGAACTGCATTTGCAGGAGCTTGATCTGCATGTCTGGGACCAGAACCTGCCCGCCATTCGCCTCTATGAAATGCTGGGATTCTCGCTCCAACACCGCGAACTCTATTACCGCCTGGAACTCTGACACCAGCGCAACGTACTATTCGCCTCTTCTTCCATTCCTTGTTGTCTATTTGTGACGCAACAGGTTTTCTCTTCGTTGTAAGAATTCGAGTCAAAAAATACACGCAACGCAGACGACAGAAACGGCAGCAACAATACACACATATACATTTGCATTCTCGATACTGTGAACAGGTAGGCAGGGAGCCTCCTCTCTCACACACATTCGGCCTTACCTTTCTTTTCCGAATTTTCTCACAACTCTATAACTTGCTCAAATAACGTCCGAGCATGAGGCGAGGTATTCTAAAATATGACGCAACACGCCTTGTATGAACAAGAAACACTACCTATACAGAAAAAAGCACCTCTATCTTTTTCCTGGATGCGCTATTTCTTCAGTAACGACGCCTCGCCCGCAGGTCGTTCACTCGCTGAAATGCAATATCGCGCGGTCTGGATCGGCATTGCCCTTATTCTTCAATCTCTCAACGAGATTGATCATGACTACTACATGCCATTGCTCCAGCCCTTCGGCTCGCTGATTCCCTTTGCCCTGCTGCTCGGCAGCTTCTACGCGATGTGGCGCGCGATTCGTCCTCGCCCCAAAGGGCGACAGGACATGGATCTTCCTGCGCAGCCGCGCTTCTGGCAACGGCTCACGCTGGTCCTGACTCTCATTCTCACGATCATCGGGACCGTGATCTTCGGCTACACGGTCATGATGAGCATCCTTCCACCTCAGCTCTCCAACGATGGCACCTCGCTCGATACGAATGCAGCGGTTCTGCTCACGCAGGGTCGCAATCCATACACGGACTCGAACATTCCAGAGCTGTTGCGCCGCTTCGACATTCAGGCCAATTGGACAACACCATTGCGTCAGGGTCAGTTCGCGAACCGCCTGGATTATCCAAGCATGGCTGAGCTACAGTCGGTTCTCAATACCTCGCTGAAGGCCGATGACGTGCCTGAGTTCGAGGCAAAGGTGAGTTATCCGGCGCTTTCGTTCTTGACGCTGCTGCCCTTTGCGCTGATCCAGAACTATAATGTGCTGCCGTTCTATCTACTCTGCTACCTGGCCTTGGTCGCTCTTGCCTGGAAGGTTGCACGGCCCGAACTGCGACCATGGGTCCTACTCCTATCGCTGGCAAACGTGCCAATGTGGACCTCCGTGCTCGGCGGCAATCTCGATGTTTTCTACACGCTGTTGGTTGTGCTGGCCTGGTGGCTGCGCGATTCACGCTGGAGTTCCGCGGTCTTCTTTGGCCTGGCCCTGGCGAGCAAGCAGATTGCCTGGTACTTTATTCCGTTCTATGCCATCATGGTCTGGCGCAACTATGGCTTTAAAGAGGCCATGCATCGCCTCTCCATTGCAGGGGCGCTGGGTCTGGCGATCAATCTGCCATTCATTCTGTGGAATCCCCACGCCTGGTTAGCGGGTGTGATGGCTCCGATTGCCGACCCCATGTTCCCAATGGGGGTAGGGCTAATCAATCTCAGCGCAACACATCTGATTCCGTTCCTGCCGACGACGGTCTACACCCTGCTTGAAGCGATGGTGATGCTCCTGGCGCTGCTCTGCTACTGGCGCATCAGCCGGAAGTGCCCACAGGCAGCCATGCTGCTCGCTATTCTGCCGCTTTTCGTGGCCTGGCGCAGCCTGCCTTCGTACTTCTACTGCGCGGCCTTTCCCGTCTTTATTATCATGTCGGCACGCACACAGCCCTTTGCACAGTTTGGCCTGCTGCCAGTTCGCCTGCGCAGGCTCCTGAGCGCGTTTGGTGTACAATCCGCACCGGCCCGTGTTTAAGATGAGGAACTGTGTATGGGAGCGGGGCAAGCACGCTCCCATACGCGTCCGTCGTTTCTCCTGGCAGGAGACCACAATGACGTTTGACAAAGCAGTAGGAGGTGCAAAACAATGAACTACTCCGATTGTTCTCTCACCAAACGCACATCCAGAACGCTTCAGCAGGCTGAGCAGCTCGCCTGGGAGCGCCACCACCTCTATGTCGGCCCAGAACATCTGCTCCTGGTGCTGCTCTCAGAAAATGCAGGCATGACACCCAGGATTTTCGAGCGGCTCGGCACTAATGTTGCAGAGCTTCAACAGAGTATCGAAACAACGCTTGCCCAGGAAGAGCATAAGATTGGCCGGATCAAACGCATCAGAATGCACCTCCCTACGCCTATTAAGCTGGGCAGACTGTTCGCTCCCCCTCGTAAACGTCTCAATCGCCGTGCACAACACGTCATGAGTGCAGCACGAGCTGAACAGCAATTTCTAAAGCATCCCTACATTGGCACCGAACACATCCTCCTGGGACTCGTTTCCGAAGAGACAGGAGTCATCAGCCAGCTTCTCGGTAGTAGAGGCGTGAGGCAGGATGTGGTGCAGCGGGAGCTGGTCGGATTGTTGTTAAGGTAAATTTGCTTTCACAACCAGCTTTTGTAAAGCAGCCTTATCAATTTGACAAACCTCAGCATGATCTTTAAATCCATTAAAGATTGCCAGTGTATGACAGTAGTGTGTCACTGCACCTAAGCTTTCCGGCAATGGATCTGTTGTACTCCAGTAGAGAGCAAGGTAATCTGCGTGATTAGCGTAAATAGCCTGCGGAGTCTGTGTATTGCGAATGTTGCTATAAGCGGCTTGAATGTCAACACCAATATAATCTTCTGTTACTACTACTGAGTTAGCTGGAATAGTGTGGTTAATATAGGTAACGGTTGAGAGCAACGTATCACCGGGTATGTGAAAAAAGCGTGCCTGATAGCTCCATATATTTAGCATAACAAGAAGTACCGTCACAGATACTATCCAGGCTTCACGTTGCAGCCAGACGAGATGTGTCCGTGCCCAGAGACATCCCTCTTGAACAAGAAACACGTACAAAGGGACGAGCCAGAGAATCATATAGTGAGGACTCTTAAGCGAGATACTGAGAGCAAAAACAATGCCTCCCAGTGCCCATGCAAGAACAACAGTATTTCCTTGCCTTTTACGAAAAAGGTGTTGAAATGTACGAAGGAGCACGAGGATTGAACCACCAACAAGGACAAGAACCGTTACTATAAACATCCAATACACATTCACAACAGCACTTAATCCAGTTAATGGGCTATATGTCAAACCTGCCGAGGATCGAAAGCCAATTGTACGATCAATCTGTACTATTGTTGCACTATCGAACAACTGCCCAAACGAAAGATGCATCACAAGTAGATAGACATTGAAGGTAATAAACGCCATGCACAGCAATGCTATATGACCCCAAAAGTGGCGACGTTGCAAAAACCAGTTCGCCAGGACACTAAGGACAAGAAATCCACCAAGCTGTTTGTAGCTCAGAACGCAGCCAAGCAGAAAACCAGCAAGAAGGTATTGATGTATCCTTCCACTCGTTGTCGTTTCTGTAGCTCTCCAATATGTCCAGATAGCAAAAAGGATCAAAACAAGCTGAGTATTCTCTAGATAAATTGCTTGATTTGTAAAGATGATCCAGACATCGCTGCCTACAAGGGCAAGCGTTACAATTGCCTCGATTCTACCAATTTTCCTGTGCACAAAGAGATAGAGGAGCGCTAAAAAGAGTATTGAGATGCAAACATTGAGGAGCTTCCCGGTCAAAAAGTCAGTAGCATGCCAGAGATGAAACCATTGTGCAAGAAGTAACAGAAAAAATGGTGATGGTATAAAAATGGAATAGCGTTGTGCCCCACTTCTGGACGTACTGATGGAAAACCAAATTTCATAGCGTAAGCAGCCGCATAGCGATAAATTGGTTCATCAATTTCGATACCAGTACGGAACATAGCCAGGCAACGTAAAGCACCGAGTACAACAATCACACCAATAAAAAACATAATTTCATAAGGACGTTTCTTAAGCAGTTTTAACATGATTACCGTAACCTCACAAACACCTTCGCAACTTCTGGACGAACGGATCCACCATGAAAAAGAGCATATATAGCACCAGCAACCCATAAACCTATATGAAGAACATCGAGAGGCAAAAACAACAAACCCCGAATATCTCGTGCCTTCCAACAACTTATGCTACTGTATAATAAAATAAAAGTAATGCTAACGATTCCAGTTAGATTCCACAGCACCTTATCATCTATTGATACAAGCAACAACGCTGCAATAGCTATAGCGAGGCAACATCCTAAGACGAGAAGCATTTGTGCGAGTCTGCGTCGTGCATAGGAACAATCTGGATGATCTCGATAAAAGTTCATACCACCCATACCAGAGGAAACTTGCTTGAACAAACGAAATTTTCTCTGATGATTTCGATACACACGTAACTGATCCGTGCAAAAGATAGCAGCACCTTGTCGAATAAGATTGCGAGCAATTTGAAAATCATCCCATCCTGTATCGTTTGCAGGACTAGGAAAGATATTCTGACTACTTAGTAATGCGTTTCTCGTAAAGAACATATTGGCAGTAATAGGAAGACACTGCGTTTGACCAAAATTGTGTTTTCTTAGTAAGAAGCCTGTCCCATACCGAGGCCATTCAGAAAACAACGACTTATCTTGATAAATACTAACTAATGACTGGTCATCAGGTTGACGACAGGACTTTCCTGCGAGTGCATCCACATCTTGTTCATGTAAAAGCTTCACAGCCTTTTCAATCCAATCAATAGGCGCTTCGACTTTGCTGTCAAGAAGCGCAACAACATCTACACCCACTTGAAGTGCAGCTTGTGCGCCCGCGTAACGTTTCATATTTGCATCTCTTCCAATTATATGTTTTGGTTGCTCTACATAAAGTACATGCACATACGGATAAGGCTTGAAGTCATCGAGCACACTCCACGATGCATCATGATGGGGAGAGTTACCGACGAGGAAGATGTCAATACGACCTCGATACTGTTGTCGTAATACAGATTCAAGACACTGTCGAATAGTTTGTTGGGAATCTCGCATAGGTATAACCACACCAACATGTGGAAGTTGTGTAAGTGGAGAGACAACACGTACAAGTTCCGTATTCCTGGTTGAAATTTCTTGCAGGTGAAAAACAAATCGATCATTCGCAACATAGTTGACTGTCGTAGACAAACCCACACCAATGAGCATAACAAGCAAGTAATGAACAACCCATCCAGGTAAGTATTGCAAACAGGACTTGATTGACGGGGAATGTAAGGGCGGCCGTGGTATGGAACTTGAGCCACTGTACAGTAATCTGTCCATCACGCTCTTTCCAATTCAGGAAACGGTTGAGAAAGAAGTTTGTTTCAATGCTCACAATCGCTTGTATAAGATATGCAAGATTTTTTTCTATATGAAGCACCTGAATCAGCAGGAAAAGAAGTACCATTCCTGCTATCATGACACACCCTCCAACAAGGCTAAAACCTAAAAGCCGTTGAGGTACATGTGAAACGAGCTTTCTTATTATGCTTTCCCGCTTCGCTCTGGAAAGGGGAGGATTTTTTGATGGTGTAGGAGGAACAAAATTACGTTCAGGCAATGATATTTTGTCCCTGACAGCATATCCTTTACGCTTTTCTATCATATTATACTCCCTATCTCCTTTTGCTTATATTGTTTTTCTCATCCAAAAATTCCTGGAACCTGAAACACTCTTTTCTCCTATTGGAGAAACGGGAGCGCAGAGGGCGATTGCCCTCTGCAAGGATGTTCCTATGCATCGGGAAGGATAACTGTGCAATTCACTTGATCGCGACGTGCCCCAGTTCTGGAGAACTTTTTCAAAGCGCGGTATGTCTTATAGGTGTAGTATATTGTTTTATAAAATAGGCCTATTAAAAATTATGAGTATTCATATGGTTATACCGCACTAAATTGGGCAGGTAGTCAAAAGAGCTAGCTTTAACCTGGTACCACTGTTTGTCTTTTCTAGCTACTCAGCAAGCCTAAAAGATTGTATTGCTCTAGAAGCAGGCAGGGTAAGTGTAAAGAAGATCGTACTTTCCTCCTACTACAGATCGAATGATGCAGAATAGCTTTTCGACTATGCTACAGTAACACTATTGCGCGAGCGAGAAACTCTTACTATTTTTTCGCGCTCACATATTTGTTTCCAATGCACTCCGACGAAGCCACTATTTGGGAGAGGATTGTTATTTCTATGCCACTTCTACCGCGTCTACCACGTCTATCCTGGATACGTCTACTTACCGCTGTTCTCGCACTTCTCATTATAGTTGATGTTATTACGGCATGTCTGAAGTATGTGCATACCGCACGTTTGGCTACAAATGGCAAGAGTGAACATGTGCCACTCGATATAGAGAAAGCCAGGATGCAACAGCGTCTCATTCCGATTGAGGGTGAGGATACAAGCATCAAGCTCCGTGTCCCAACTCTGCCAACATCCACTCCAACCTCTACACCAGAGCCGACTGCTCTCCCTGCCCCCGTGACCCAGACACCTTCACCAACAGTGACTTCAGGCAATCCCTCTTCATGGAGCCTTATTTTGAGTGATAACTTTACTGGCACCACGCTCAGTCCGACATGGAGCGCGTATGATGGATCTCACACAGGCGGTCAAAGCTACTACAAGCCTGAGGAGGTGCAGGTTGCAAACGGGATGCTGCACATTTCTATTGAGCAGAAAAACACAAATGGACTCCCCTACACGAGTGGCGGTCTCGCGGCATTCAGCCTCGCTCAAACGTATGGCAAATATGAAGTGCGTGCGCGGCTCCCTTTGGGCAAAGGGATCGGACCCTACGCTATGCTCTGGCCGAAAAACGAGGCCCCCAATACAGCACAGGTTGATATCTTTGAGTCACCCTCTCCGATCAAAAGCGAGGTGCTTTTCACTAACCATGGCGTAGACGGCACAAGCTCTGTCCTCAAGGCCACTGGCTCTTTTGCCGCCGATTTCCACACCTACACCTGCGAATGGACTCCTGGCAAGCTGCGCTTCCTGGTCGATGGCGTGGAACAGGGAACGATCACGCAGAGCGTCTTCTCGCAGCCGATGTGGTTCAGTATGGCAATCAGTTCGGGTGATATCCTCACTGGTCTGCCCGATAGTACAACGACGCTGCCAGTCTCCATGGATGTCGCGTGGGTGCACATCTATAAGTACAATGGCTAACTTCTTCTCGACTCTTCGCGCACTTCGTGGTACAATCGACACGAACGATTCAGGTTGTGAGGAAAGAGGAAAGAAGAAGGGATTATGCCAGACAGAGAAACTCCTAGCGCGCTTGCACTAGAAGAACAGGAATCGGTCCAGCGCGTGCTTACACAATACCATCAGATCAGCGATCTCTTACATACAGGTGTAGAGCGAGAACAGGCAGAGGCAGCTATCTCTGTCATCACCTCGCTTTCACAAGCGGCGCAGTTTGCACTCCTCAAGTCCCTGGTTGCAGAACGTAGCCAGGATGCTGCTGACTTACTCGCAGCGATCAACGAATTGAGTCCTGCGAAGGAGGTGCGCAAAGAGGCTCGGCGCGCGCTCCTGCGCCTGCAAAACGCAAAGATCACCCCACAGTGGCATGCTCCCGCCGCGCCTCCCCTGGTTGCTTCCGTTGCGGTGACAACAGAGCCACGCTTCTGGAAAGGCTTCGTCACACAGACACGCGAACAGGGCGAGGTACAGGTTGTCCTCTGTTGGGAACATGGCTACGAATATGGCGAGGGACGCCTGATCTCAATGTTGCTCGACTTCTGGGAGGCCGGGGTGAAAGATGCCTTCACTGATACAGGTAGCCGCCGCCATATCAACCGCCGCATCGAAGATCTGCAAATGCATATGGCAAGTTCAGGGCATACACTGGTCGATTGCACCCTTGCCGAAGGGAAACGCTTGCTCGAAGATGCGCTAACTGTCAATACGTGGAAAAAGGTTGCCCCCGGTGGAGATTACCGCAGTATACTCTCCCTTATCAACAAGCTGATCCTTCAAGTACAAGATCCAGGTCAGGACCGCGGACGCACCTTCATCCCACCCGATATGGAAGATCAGGAGGTTGTCGTCAATTTCCTTGGTGCCTGGACCTTCGGAGACTATGCCCTGGCACACGATCTGCTATCGCCTCAATCCGACGCCCTTGACAATCTTTCACGCACCGAGTGGATCGAACAACGGCTGAAGTGGTACGGGGAGGCACACCCGGCCCGGATGGAATTAAGCTTTGTCCGCGAACGTCCCGCTCGTCAGAGCGCAATCTGGCTTCCAGGTGGTCCACGCTCCACACCTAATCAGAAAGAGATCGAGGTGGGCTGGTCAGTTGAACTGGTTGATACACCGGTCAGTGGTACGTTAAAAGAGATGCCGATGGGTACTACGGTCAATAAAGAGACTGGACGACACTGGTTCTGGACAGCGTATACGCTTGTACGGCAGGAGGAAGGGTGGCGCATTCAGAAAATCACCGATGAGGGTGTGGCTCTACAAGGACTGTCCATCGAGGAGATACAGGCACGCATCAAAGAATACAATGAGGTGCTCGATCGGCAAATAGAATCTCCCGATGACCCGGCTGTAGCGCAAGCGCTTCTGGACGAGCTGTCCTGGCGTATACCACAACTGCTGCACCTTTATGATGCTCTCCTTGTGAAGTTGCCACTTGATGCTGCACTTCATGAAGAGGCATACAGCGTCTCTTTGCTATTGGGTAATGCCGAGCGCTCCATTGTCTACCTGGAGCGGTTAGTACAGCGCTTCCCGCAGAACCGCGCAGACAATCTGACGCGCCTGGGTTCGACATATGCTAGTCTGGCCTTTAAATACCAACAGAGGCAAGGTTTGTCAGAACGAGTGCCACATCTGCTGGAGCTGGCAGAAAAGAATTTACGTGAGGCGATTGGGCTTATCAATACGGCCCTTGGGCATATCCTACTCGGCGAACTTCTTGCTAACAGAGAGCGTTATGATGAGGCTGAGACCGAGTTCCAGCAGGCGCAGATGCTTCAGCCGACCCGTGATGAAGAGGCGAATATTGAGGCAGGCTTCGCTAATATCGCGATGAGTTGTGAACGCATGGCCGAAGCTATTCCGCATTTCACGCGCGTGCTTGAGATCAATCCCGCCTACCCCGGAGCCTGGTTCAGTCGTGGCTTTGCCCGCCGTCTCCTTAACAACCTTGAAGAGGCAGAGCAAGATTACCTGCACGGCCTGGAGACAGAACCCGATGATCCGCGCCTGTACAGCGAACTGACCGCCCTCTACTCAAAACGCGATGAATATCCTAAAGCAAAAGAGCTTCTGGAGAAAGCGCTGCAAACACAGCCGCCTTCGGCATATCTACATGCCCTGCTCTCCTCCGTCCTTCTAGAGATGGGAGACCGACGAGGCGCGCGACGTGAGATCGAGAAAGCCGAAGAGATCGACCCCGCATCCGAGATGGTACAAAAGGTTAAAGGATACATCACCAGCTCAAAGAAATAATTTGTCTTGGTGAAGAAAAGGATAGAATAATGTCAGACTTTCAGCAAGAGGATTTGGCTGATAATCAGCACACAGATTCATCCCTGTCTGGTTATCAGGGAGAATATCATCAAACTGCCCAGGCGCTACACAACAGCAAAAATGTGAGTGAGACCGAAGCGGTCCTCGCTCCCCTTGCTAGCCTTTCAGAGGAAGAACAGATCTCCTATCTCAAGTTCCTGGCAAGAGAAGAGAATAGCGATGCGGCCGATATTGCAACAGCAATGAACACATTCAGCACTGTGAAAACGGTACGCAAAGAGGCTCGCCGCACACTTATTCGCCTGGAGTCAAAAGAGGTATACGCCGAATGGGAGCCGCCAACTGGCCCAACAATCTCACAGGCACTCGAACTCTTTAACAATCCCTCGCCTCGCTCGTCTCTCGTTGCTGACGAGGCGGATGAGAATGGGGAGACAGATCCGATCAGGACATCTTCCTTTCTCTCCGAGCTGGACTCACTGCTCTCGAACCCAGGCAATCCCTTCTTCGCGTCCTCACCGGAGTACGTTGATGTCGCCGTTGAGTTCCTTGAGGTATGGACTGAAGGCGAGTATGCAGAGATATTTGAGACGCTTGCCAGCACAAGCCCTCTTCGCGAAGGACTCTCAACGGAAGAGTGGGGCGCACGTCGCCAGCAATGGCACAACGCAACCTCTCCCAAAAACCTGCGCATCTTCTTCTCAGAGCCAGTTCCGTCCGATAAGGAGCAGAGCGATAGCGTACAGGTCGATATCACCTGGTCGCTCGAACTGAACGATGCTCAAGCAGACTATGCGTTGCCAGAGCTTCCCCAGGCTACCCTTGTTCTCCCGGAGACCGGACGACGCTGGTTCTGGTCACGCTATACACTCATTGAGGAAGACGGGGAATGGTTCGTCCAGGATATATCTGACGAGGGAACTGCTCTCCTGCGACTCTCCACTGATGAGATGCAACAGCGCCTAGCCGAAATCGCTGAGATCGCAGACAAACGCCTGGAGGAGGATGATTTCGACGATGACGATCTCTTCGAGGACGATGACGATGAGGAGTTGGAAGACGAGGAACTGGAAGATGAAGAGGACGACGATGATGAGGAGTTGGACGAAAGCTTTGCCGATATTCTGGGCAAGATGGATGAAGCCATTCGCCTCGCCACCCAGGGCCTGTACTACTACGATGCGCTGATCGCGCTGCAGCCACAGAGTGACCCAACAATCTACCAGCGCGCGGTGCAATATGCGACGCTGGTGAACGATACACAGCGTGCTGCCGCGTACCTGCAACAGTTAGCGCAACACTCCCCCGAATATCGGGGCAAAGCCTTGCGTGACCTCGCGCTCATCTATGAACAGGTGAGCGAACTGTATGAGGAAGAGGAGGACGAGGAGCAGCAGCAACGCTTTACAGAGCTAACTGAAACCACCCTACGCGACTCTATCAGCGCCGATCAGTCCCCTATCGGCTATATGCTGCTCGCGGACTTCTTGATTCGCCAGGATAGGCAGATGGACGAGGCTGAGGCACTGCTGAAACGTGCACAGCAATCCGCAAGTGAACCGCAAGAGATTGCCGGCATCGAGGCTGGCCTAGCTCAGATTGCGCAGGCGAAAGATGACAGAGATCAGGCTTTGGAGCATTATCTACGTGTAGCTGATCTCACACCCGACTTTCCACACCTCTGGTTCCAGATTGGCACGTTGCAGCGCAACCTTGACAAGACAAGCGAGGCCGTCATAAGTCTGCAAAAAAGCATTGAGAGCGAACCGGAGCTGATCGAGGCGTACATCGAGCTCTCGGTCATTTATAACGAACAAAACGCATTCAACAAGGCACGAGAGATTCTCAAGCAGGGACTTGAGGAAAACGAGGATGAGCCCGCACTGCACGCCGCGCTCTCCATTACCTACACACGTGCCTCTGACGTGCGTAGCGCTCAGAAACACCTGCAAATCGCTGAATCGCTCGACGACGAGGACGAATTTGTAAAGATCGCGCGCGCAATGTTCGATGAGAAGAAAGGGAAGCAGCAAGCCAACTCACGCAACAAGTCGCAATCTAAGTCCCGTAAGCCAAGGAAACGATGACACAGACGCAACACGAAGCACGCACCATTACCTATCATACTGTCACACTCGGCGCTCTGACCCGCGAAGGGCATGCTCGCGCTGAAGTTACGGCGCTCAATGAGCAGGGGGAGCAGGAAGTACATGTACTTTCTGTTCCCGCCGGGCTACCGGGCGAACACGTAACGCTTGCGCTCGAAGCTCCACCCTCTCCCCGACCAGGAAGGCGCAGACGACACTGGAAACCTCGTCCTCCTCGCGTCTGGATCACGGAGATTCATCAGCGGTCACCACTTCGTGTCAGCGCTCCCTGCCCGGTCTTCGGGTCCTGTGGTGGCTGTCAACTTCAGCACATGGATTATTCTACTCAGCTCACATGGAAACGCGACGTTGTAGGGCACCTTCTCCGAGAAAGCGGGGGCTTTGAGGGGCCACCACTCCTCGACACTGTTCCCTGCGACGTTCCCTGGCACTACCGCAACCACATGCGCTTTTCGGTCAATCGCGCCGGGCAACCTGGCCTCACCGCGCGCAACTCGCACCGCGTCCTACCGCTGATCGCATGCCCTATTGCCAATCCTCAGATCAATCGTGCGCTAGAGGTGCTCAGCCGTCACGTCAACTCACAGCCACAGGCGCTCGTGCGCTGCTCCACAGCGAACAATCAAGTTCTTATTCAGCCAGCACCAGGGGCGGAACTGGCCGCAGAGCTGGAGCAGGCGGGACTGGAGCTGCGTACAGAAACTATGGAGGAGGTTCTCGGCGGTCAGACCTTCCGTATCCGTCCCAGTTCCTTCTTCCAGACCAACACGGCGCAGGCTGAGAAAATGGTGCAGATGATCTTTCAGGGTCTTCTCGCCTCATCTGGCTTAACAAGCGAGGAGGCAAAAAAGCTGACCATTGTTGATGCCTATTGTGGTGTTGGCACTTTCGGCCTTATCCTGGCAAAGTACGTCGGCAAGGTGATTGCTATCGAGGAGTCAGCCAGCGCGGTAAAGGATGCACAGTGGAATGCACGCGCTGTGGAGAATGTTGAGATTCTCAAGGGGAAGGTTGAGGATATGCTGCCGACCCTCTCTGCGCAGATCGACGGCTTTGTTATCGACCCGCCGCGCGCTGGCTGCCAGCAATCGGTGCTTGACGCCCTGATACAAAATCCCGTCGCACGTATCGTCTACGTCTCCTGTGATCCCGCAACGCTGGCCCGCGACCTGAACATACTCTGCAACGTGCATCCCACCTACTCTTTGCGCTCGGTGCAGCCGTTGGACATGTTCCCGCAAACGGCCCACATCGAATGCGTAGCCTTGCTGGAGCGAAATAGCGCATGACGACATCTCAGCCTCCTATACTACTTGCCTCGGCCTCACCGCGCCGCCGACAGATTCTCACGCGTCTCGGCCTCCCCTTCTCCGTTGGCGTTGCACCTGGAGATGAGGACCTGGCTCAGACGCATTACGCAGGACCGGCAGACGGTCTGGCACAATGGACGGCAACACATAAAGCTGTGATGATGCTGACACGACCAGAGGCCGCAAACTCCCTGATCATTACTGCTGACACCACCGTCCTGCTCGACGACCAGGTGCTCAACAAACCACACGATCCTGCGCATGCACGCGAACTCCTGCTCTCACTGCGCGGCCGCTGGCATCGTGTCGTCACTGGCATCGTCGTCAGTACGCTGGTAAAGGGGCAGCTACGCATGCGTGGCAGCAGTTGCACCACCCCTGTGCTGATGCGCCCCTACAGCGAAGAGGAGATCGACGCCTATATCGCTACCGGCGACCCGCTCGATAAAGCTGGAGCGTACGGCATCCAGCACCCACAATTCCAGCCAACCGAGCGCATTGACGGCTGCTACCTCAACGTCGTCGGCCTGCCCCTATGTGCACTCGTTACCCTGCTCACCGAGTTCGGAGTGGAGCCTGCGCCGCAGGAGAAGCGCGAGACGGGCTGTTCCTGGTCGGAGCTGTGCCGTGTTAATCGTCTTCTATAGCAGTGACAGGCGCAACATACGTAGGATAGGCAAAAGCATCTCATGAGGAGGTTGCCAGATATCCCTCTCTTTCGAGGAAGGGGAAGGGGAAGGTGACCTTCCACCAACTTCGCCTGGACCAGAACACCAGTTGTACTCTCATGCTTAAACATACAACACAATTCTCCAGAAAATCTAACGTGCTACTTCCTCACCAACAAAAGGGATAAAACTCCTAGAGCCAGTAATATTCTTGATGAAACAGATTGATACCATTTAAAATATACTTGTTTATGAATACACGCTTATTCAGGAACGAAGATGCTCATATTTTAACTGTTGCATGGACGGAGAGTTATGTTAAACCTGATAAATCAGCAAATCGGCAATTACCGTATTCTCAGCTTCCTTGGGCAAGGCGGGTATGCCGTTGTGTATCTTGGAGAACATATCTACCTCAAAAAACTGGCTGCAATCAAACTTTTACACGTGCAGATGTCAGAAAGAGATGGGCAGGAGTTTCTGAAGGAAGCTCAGACTATTGCCAAGCTCAATCATGCGAATATTATACAGGTGCTAGAATTTGCTATAGACGATAAAAGTACTCGACCTTTCCTTGTAATGGAGTACGCAGCGAAAGGAAGTCTCGCATACCTTTACCCCCATCACTCGCGTCTTCCACTCGCAACAGTTGTACAGTACATAAAGCAGATAGCGGCCGCGCTGCAATATGCGCACGATAGAGGAATTGTTCATCGCGATGTAAAGCCTGCGAACATGCTGGTGAACGATGCGGGTGCGGTGGTACTGAGCGATTTCGGTATCGCTGTTGTCATACGAGAAACGCAAACGGTCCAGTCGCAAAATCCTGTTGGAACTGCTGTCTACATGGCTCCCGAACAAATTCGCGGCAAGGCGCGACCCGCAAGTGATCAATATTCCTTAGCGGTGGTAGCATACGAATGGCTCTGTGGAGCCCGCCCTTTCGAGAAGCCTACATCTATTGCGATTATGATGAGCCATCTTCATGATGCACCTCCGCCATTGCATATCCACTGGCCAGCAGTCCCTCTTGAAGTCGAGGATATAGTACTGAAGGCGCTTGCAAAAGAGCCAGAGAAGCGTTTTAGCACGGTGAGCGATTTTGCATCCGCATTGGAAGATGCCTGGTTACACGCTCAACAGGCTAGCGCAAAACTGCCACGCTTTATTAATCTTCCTTATCGCTCCTCAATCCCCGCTACTTTACCATCAGTACCTCCCGCAGAACCCCACACAACCTCTTCTTTTTCTCTCTCTCCTGCCCAACAGAGAGCGCTTCAAGAAGATGCTGTGGATCTTCTAACAGGGCACTCAACCATGGAGCGAGAACAAAGTGCTCTGGCGAAGCGTTTCTCACGTCGAACAATACTGATCGGAGCAGCTACAACCATAGCCGCTGGTATCGGTATTGCGGTGTTACCTGGCCTTTTTCGCTCATCCGTGGCTCAGGGAACCAGAGTTATGCCCCAGGCTCCGGCTACAACGGCCACAAATACTTCTTCCATTGTAAGTACTGGCAAAACGAGCTTTATTTATGCAGGTCACACTGGTGTAGTCGATCACTTGTTCTGGTCTCCTGATGGTCAGTATATTGTTTCTGCAAGTAGAGATAGGACTATACAGATCTGGCGTCCTGGTAACAATCAGTTCAGCTATAAATATGATCAATATCTCCATTTTATAGCAGACAGTCTATTTACGATAGGAACCTGGTCTCCTGATGGCAGCAAAATTGCCTCCGCCGGCCCAGATAAGAAAGTGCGCGTCTGGCAATTCAATCATCCAGAGAAACACCTTGTCACATTTGACATGCATACTAATGTTGTATTGGCAGTAGGCTGGTCTCCTGATGGCAATACTATCGCCTCTGGTGGCTACGATGGATTCATACAGGTTTGGGACGCTCAAAGTGGGAAATTACGCAACACATATAAAGGCCATTTCCAGGACGGTCAGCCACGACCCATAAATTCTCTGGTCTGGCTACCCCGTGGTGATCAGATCGTTTCGGCGGGCGCTGACCACACGGTACGAGTATGGAATGCCTTTAGCGCTACCACTGATACCGACTCCTTATATAGCCATCCTCATGATGACAATGCAATAAGTGTAGCCCATTCTCCAAATGGTGATGGGATTATTTCAAGCTGCGCAAATGGTACTGCTGATGTCTGGAGTATTTCGCAAAATAAAACGTTACGGCAATACCAGAGCAGTTTTGAAACACAAACACAGAGATTATTTTCTATCACCGGAGTAGCATGGTCGCCTGATCCAGCAGGGCAACGAATTGCCTTCAGCAGTGACGATGGAAGAGTACAGGTCTGGGACGTTGCTGCAAATCGGCAACTCGCTGTCTATGAGCAGGACGGGGGAAATGTAAAGTGCGTCGCGTGGTCCCCTGACGGAAAAAGGCTCGCCTCTGGTTCTCACAATAGTACAGTTCATATATGGGAAATATAGAGAACAGCAGATAAAAGACCGGAGGGAAAAACTTCCCCCCGGTCTTTCTTTACGCAGCGTATGGCAGTTGTGGTGTGTCGTGACGCAAGTGTGTGAAGTCAAACAGGTGCATCAGATCACCTATCGCAGGACCATTGGTCGGCTTATAAGGATCTTTGGAACTTGCCACCGGGTTGGGCAGGTTATCCAGGCTGCGTGAGGAAAGGGTATGTAAGCGCCAGTTCTTCTCAATAAACTTGAGAATTGAGACATGATCGTAGTATTCATGATCAACATACCCATGTTTAGCATACGGCGAGACAACCATCATGGGAATACGGGGACCATCACCAAAGAATGTGAGCGGCTGCACATAGCCAGAGTCGTAGTAGCCGCCACCCTCATCCATCGTGATAAAGACTGCTGTATCCTTAAACACCTTTGGATGATTGATCAGCTCATTCACGATGTTTGAGGAGAAAATCTCGAACAGCGAGAGCGACGAAGAGGATGGGTGCCCATCATTGATCTCGTTGGGCTTGACAAACGAGACCGCCGGCAGCGTATCGTGCTCAACATCCTGCTGCAAGCGTGAGAAGTCTTGAATGTTGTTCTTGAGATTGGTTGTCATGATAGATTTAGAGTACTGGAAGGGATCACAGATGCCGCAGAAGGTATCAGAGACATCATTTCCGTGATTGAATCCCTCGCCATAGTACTTCCACGAGATGTTGCGCGCCGACAACTCGTCAGCAATTGTGGGTGTGACCTGGGGAGGAACAATGAATGGCGAACCCGTCGATAAGTTGCCATCCGGTGTGTAGCCGGGCTGGTAGTTGTTCAGCAGATAATAGGCTCCCGGTGCGCAATCACCATCGCGGAATGGCTTATAGGGCAGGGAATTAAGATAGTTGCGAATGGGTGCCACACCTGGCTGGCTCAGATCTGAACAGTTGCTATAGCTGCCACCAGAGTAACCGTCCTGTGTATAGTTGTTATTTGTGCCAGGCTTGGGATTGGGATTTTCGATCTGGTTACTGGGAGGAACGGCAGGTTTTCCCTGCGCATCAGCATAGTAGGCCATATCGCCCGTACCGAGCATAATATGATTTGCCCCCGTTCCACCCATAACGCCCTGATGATAGTTGTCGCTCATCGCGTAATTATCGGCGGCGAACTTGAAATTGGGGGCGTCGCCGGTGCTCATATTGTAGTAGCCCATAGCCAGGCCACCCTGGTAAATAGGATCGGGAGGATTCGCGCCGTTATCACTTCCTGCTGTCTGATGAACCCAGGTGTAGAGATCGTTTTTCCCCTCATCCTGCTGCTGCCACATCTGATAGAAGCGGTGCAGCGGATCTCCAACGTATGAGTTATAATAGGGGACATACTTCGTCAGTTGATAGGGGCCGTTGGGCAGATTGCTGGGGAAGCGCGCATCCGGCACGCGCGGCGGCTGTCCCTGTGCTCCGGTTGTATTGGGCTGTGGTAAGGTCGCGTAGGGTCCCGTCTTTTGCGGCGCGAGACTATACTCTGTTGTGTCTGTTGCCTGCTGTTGCGCACCCAGGCTTGCATTCGGACCCAGATCACCACCTGAAGTCACAATTCCTTTTGAGAGCAAATTAGAGACCGTTTGCCCTTTCACTGGACGATACGTCCCAAATACGTTGTCGAAGGTGTGATTTTCGCCGATAATCACGATTACGTGCTTGATAGGCGTTGTGGTGTTCTTCGAGGCTAGATCAGGTGCTACGTCACGCTGCGCAGCTCTTGTCGTTTGTAGCCCAAGACCAGACAGGACAAGGACGAGCGCGAGTAACAATGATGTCCATACCCGTTGTAGTAACGGAACCCGTTTCATGCTTCCTCCTAAAATATGTAGAACATCCATTTTGCTTTACACACGATACCGATACACGTTATGCTTAGCAATGTGTCCTGGTGGAACTCTTCTTTTATTCTCCAATGCTGGACACTCTCTTAGTATGAAGCACATCTTTAAAACGCATGGTAAAAATGTGTTAACACACTATTATGGTATTGTTAAATTTGGAGGGCAAAGGATGTGCCAGTTAACGAAGACAGATGATTTAGCAGCGATATAATAGAACTTAACGAAGGAATTTTTTGATCTAACCATGCAATTGCATACTACTTCTCACCCTGTTCGTGGCCGCTACGCTCCTAGTCCGAGCGGCGCGTTACACCTGGGCAATCTGCGCACGGCGCTGCTGGCCTGGCTCTTTGCGCGTTGTGCGGATGGGCAGTTTGTGCTACGCGTCGAGGACCTCGATCAACCAAGAATGCGTGCCGGAGCAACACAGCAGATGCTTGATGATCTACGCTGGCTCGGCCTTGATTGGGATGAGGGACCGGATTGTGGTGGACCGTTTGCACCTTATATCCAGAGCGAGCGGCTGGGACTGTATGCGTTCTATCTCCAGCTCTTGCAGGATGCAGGCCAGCTCTATCCCTGCTATTGCAGCCGTGCTGAAATTGCCTCGGTTGCCAGCGCCCCACAGCAGGGAGCAGGCGAGAGTCCGCGCTATCCTGGCACCTGTCGTAACCTGACAGCACAGCAACGGAGAGATTACGAGAGGCGTGGAAGACGTCCTTCCCTGCGTTTTCGTGTGCCAGACGAGCGGATTGTTCTCTTCACAGATCTGCTGGAAGGCCCGTTACAACAAAACGTGCAGCAGGAGGTGGGAGACTTTATCGTACGTCGCTCCGATGGGATCTTCGCCTACCAATTCGCGGTTGTCGTTGATGACGGCCTGATGAGGATAAACCAGGTTGTGCGCGGGGTCGATCTCCTTTCGTCTACCGCACGCCAGATACTGCTTTTTGAGGCGCTTGGCTTCCCGATCCCTACCTTCGCACATGTTCCCCTTGTGCTGGATAGTGATGGCAAACGGCTCGCCAAACGCACTGGAAGCACCGGCCTGGAGCCATTACGCGCTACCGATCAGACCGCGCCTCAGGTTCTCGGAAGGCTTGCCGCCAGTTGTGGTCTGCTCGCACGACCAGAAGCGGTTAGCCCAAATGCACTGGTTCAACAGTACTCCCTATTGGGATATGATATAATGCGCGCGAGGTTGCGAGGTTTGGAAATCTAATTCCACCAGAGGCTCTGCCGCCAATACATCAGTCTGACATAAAGTGGATTGAACCTTATTCCTGAAATTCTATTCTCATGAAACCAATAGATTCTACACGCATTTCGACCGATACATTAGATATGACGGCTCATATTGTTTTAAGTACCGTAATTGTGCTGATTGCCCTTGTTCTAGGCATTCTACTACGCCGCTCTATTGTGAGCCGCTTGCATCGCACGGTGCTGGACCGCTGGATTATCGAGACGCTCGGAGCCCTTTCAGTGCTGCCTCCGTTAGTTCTCGGCGGCATTTTAGCGTCGGCAACCTGGAATAACCTGAACTTGATTGTTGATACGCTAAATCGCACCCTCCATACAGACATCTATGCAGCATCGCTCAATGTGCTCACAACAGCTATTCTTGTGGCACTGGGAATCGGCACCGCGCGTACACTGAGGAAGTTGACGATACGCGGACTGAGCGAGCAGCGCATCGATATCAACATCCGTACGCTTATTGCACGTATTCTCTATATTATTCCACTTGTAGTCGTAACGTTCTGGATTCTTTCGATCTGGCAGATCCCGCTTGGCGTTCCTGTTGCAGCGGTTAGCATTATTACCGTCGCCATCACCGTCTCTGTGCAGGATATTCTGAAAAACCTGGTCGCGGGCCTCTATATCTTGCTGGAGCGCCCCTTTTTGATTGGTGACCAGATCAGCGTGCCCGCCCCCACATCGTACTACGTGGGCAAGGTGGAAAATGTACAACTGCGCGCGACCAAGCTACGCTTGCTCAGTGGCGAAGAGATTACGATTCCAAACTCCATTCTCTTCAGCAATGCAGTAACCAATAATACTTATTACGGAGAGCGTCGCGCCGCCATTGCCGTCACACTTCCTGAAAGTGATTTTCAGCAGAAGGCAACGCCCGCGCAAATCCGCGAGATTCTTGAGAGCATTGAGGGCATTATGAGCAAGCCCGAAGCAGAGATTCTGTTTACTGAACTGGCGGAGGGCAAAGTGACGCTGCTAGTCCGCTTCTGGATCGCCAGCCGCTCAGATAATGATGTATCCGCAGTGATGTACAAGCTGCATGCGTTGCTGCCCAATGCGGAGCTACTGGTGCGCGAGCCAATCGGACCAACCTGAGACAATGCTTGACCTTTTCAGATTTTGGGACTACACTCATTCTATCTGAGGGGGATACAGCACCTTGAGCATTCTTCGATCCGCTGCGGGGATACTGAAATTGGAGGAAGCGCTAGACGTTGGAAAAGCAGAAATCGTTCTCAGGCATACAAAGGTTTGGCCTGATGGGGGGCACCTTCGATCCTATTCATCTCGCGCACTTAATTGTTGCGGAAGAGGTACGAAGCGCGCTTCATCTCGATACCATGGTCTTTATTCCAGCAGGTCAACCACCTCACAAAGGGGGTATTGCCCACGCGGAGGTGCACCATCGCCTGAAGATGGTCGAGCTTGCCCTTGCCTCGAATCCACACTTCACAATCTCACGCGTGGAGATAGATCGACCTGGACCCTCCTACCTGGTTGATACACTACGCACCCTACACGAGCAATGGGGACCTGAGAGTGAGCTATACTTTGTGGTGGGCTGGGATAGCCTCGAATACTTTCACGCCTGGCACAATGCGTCCGGTATCCTGGCACAACTGAGAAAACTCGTCGCCGTACATCGTCCTGGTTATCGTGAAAATAGAGAGTATATGCGCCTGCTAGACGTTCGGCTGCCCGGCATGATGGAGCGTCTCAAGGTGGTCGAGGCACCCCAGCTCGATATTTCCTCGACGGAACTGCGTCGGCGCATTGCCGAAGGCCGACCAATTCGCTATCAGGTACCAGAGGACGTAGAGCGTTACATTGGGGAACACAATCTCTATAGTGCTTCACTACCACATAAAGAAGGCTAAACTATATGCCGCTCATGCATTTCCAATTGGGGGACCGGCTACGTCTCCGTAAACAGCATCCATGCGGAAACTATGATTGGGAGGTTGTGCGTCTGGGAGCCGATATCGGGCTGCGCTGCGAGAAATGCGGACGCCGCGTCCTCCTCCCGCGCTCAGAAGTCGAACGGCGCGTGAAACAGGTACTCCCTCCCGCACCAAAACCCGTTGACGATTTCTTTGACGAAGAATAACCAGATACATTCATTGACGGCACCTGTCAGAACGTTCTACAATAGCAGGCAGAGCGAGAACGATTTGCAGGAAAAAGAGGCAGGACACGCATGCAGCCTGATACACGAGTGCTTGACCAGCTAGCGCCTTATCAGCCCTGGTTGATAGGCCTGGGTGTTATTGTGCTCTTTATCATACTACGTCTCACGCGCAAAGCGCTTCGTCGGCGCGTTGACGAGATCGGCTATCGTCTGTTCCGCGAACGTGGCCTGCTCGTCTGGTTCTGGCTCAACGCACCGGGCGTAATCCTGCACGAGTTGAGTCACGCGCTGGTTGTCCTCTTATTCTCCCCCTTTGGCTTTCGCCTGACAAGCATCACACTCTTCCGTATTCGCACCATGCCACAGCGCGGCCCCTCTGGTCGTGTTCTACGTAGAAGTGGCCCTACCTCCCTCCAGCTTGGGGAAGTGCAGTATGTGCGCCCGCAGGGTCGCTTTATGAGCTACGTTGGTGACGGTTTTAGCGGCGTTGCGCCACTTTTTGGTGGAATCGTCGCTTTTGTCTTGCTCTATTGGGTTGCGACCGGTTACAGTTTATGGGACTTTCCGTTTGATACCACGAGTCAGCACTTGCAAGTCCTACGACCCGGCTGGCCCTGGTGGACCCTGCTCTTCGCCCCCTACCTGATTCTGACCGTCACATCAGAGCTCTGGCCCAGCCGGCAGGACTGGTACGGGGCCCGCTGGTTGGTCGGTGGCCTGCTTGTCTTCCTTACCCTGCTCATTATTCTCCTCGAATATACCCATCGCCTGCGTGAGCTGCTTCCTCAGGCAATCTTCATCGCCTCGCACATCGACTTTGCCCTATTCGTCCTGGTCATCCTTGACCTGCTCTTCCTCATCGTCGCAGAGGCACTGGTACGAGTTTTACGCCATTAGGTGACGTGGGGAACCAGCGATAGCCTGCCTGCAGGCTTCTTGCAGGATTCCCCCTTCCATGCTATCCTTGAAGTAGATGAGAGTGAGATCTAGCGTGCTCCCGGCAAAAGCGAGGTCTGTGCAATGACGGTTACTCCTGACAAAATTACAAAGATCACTGCCGCTAATCATATTAAAGGGCCAGAACAAGGAGCCTGGACCTACACAGACTATGCAGCTTTGCCTGATGATGGGATACGCTACGAGGTTGTGGATGGAGTGCTGTTTATGACACCGTCACCAGGCAAAGGGCATCAGGACGCAGCAGGAGAAATTTATGCGTCCCTCTTAATTCACGTCAAACATAGTGGAAAAGGGTTTGTTTACATAGCACGGTTTGATGTTGAATTGGACCCTCATTTTATTGTCCAGCCAGACGTGTTGGTGATTTTGCACGCTCATCAGAATAGATTGACAGAGAACAGGGTTATCGGCGCACCAGACCTTGTCGTTGAAGTTACCTCTCCTGGTACTGCGAGCTATGATCGTCACGAAAAGCTGTACGCGTACGCACAGGCGGGAGTAGCCGAGTACTGGATTGTTGATCCCAAAGCTCAGACCGTCGAACTGCTCATGTTACAAAATGCAGCTAACGGCTACGAATCCCAGGGAATCTTTCGGGGAATGCAAGCGCTACCCTCGCAAATCGTACCCGATTTCTCTGTACCCGTCGAGCAATTCTTTCGTTAGCCCAGCAGCTTCAAGACCAACTCAAGCCGCCGAATCTGGCAGTGGAACATCCACGTATTCAGCCATTGTCTCCGGTGTCGGCACAGGCTGATGATCCTCGATCATTCCTTCCAGGTGCATCTGAATCGCCCCGCAGATTTTCTTACTGATATGATTTTCAACTCTATTCTTAAAGCGGACTAAGTAGTGCGTTCAACGTCACATTCTCTTAGCTCTTCTTGAAAAGGGTGCTAAAGCTGCTGAGATCTCAAAAAGTTGATAAATCCGTACCTAGAAAGGGTAATATTATGGCAAATACATCA
>DAOUDD010000081.1:0-1980 GCA_034431765.1 Ktedonobacteraceae bacterium
CAGATCTCCCTCTAGCTCTTCGCTGATCTTGCGCACCTTGCCTAGCGCCTCGATGATAGGCAGAACAACGACTTTACCCTCGGGATCGTGCTCAGCCTCCACGCGCAGTTTGTGTTGCCAGTGGCCCAATAGCGAACGAATGCGTAGAGCCTGCTGCTTCGGCTGGTCGTGAATGCGCTGCGAGAGGATAGAACGCAGATGAGCATCGGCATGCAGCAGGAGCGAGGTCGCCTGCTGCAGATCCCCGTTGACGAGGCGCAGTTCTTCGGCGGTCTTCTGCTGTTCGTGCAATGCCTGCTCGCGCTGCTCCAATGTGATGTGCAGGCGATCAACGAGGCGCAGCGAGCGAATAGCGTAAAGAAGAATAAGAGGATAGACAGTAACCAATGTGTAGAAGATTGGCAGGGGCAGGAGCGTCTGCCCGGTCAAAAGGATGGGCAAGACGCCGAGGCAGAAGCCCAGGCCGACGCCACCAATCCATAGCGTCAAAAGATCTCCGATACGTTGGCGGATGCGCGAAGGAATGGGCAGAGAGTTCGTACCCTGGCGTCGCCGATAGCGCTGTGGCAGCAGGCGTCCAACGCTGATTAGCGACCCGATGCCAATGCTTAAACTGATCAGGCCGCCCACGACCGCGTAACCCAGGCTGATCAGCAAGTTGATGCGCAGCGGCACATGTCCCAGAAGCAGGAAGGAACCCCATTCGTAGGCCAGGAGAGCAAGCAGCGGTAGATACGGCAGGGCATCGACCTTGAAGCTCGGAGTGCGTGGCGTATTGAGCGCCGCCGGTCGGTAGGTCAGGCTGAGATGGATAAACGCGGCCCCCAGGAGCGCAAAGGATGGTACCCAGAGCAACTGAAAGACCGGGTCCGGCTGATACGCGTGCTGCACATTGCCCCAATGGCTTGCCAACAGGAAAAGCATCGCCGGAGGCAGCAGTGTCAGTCCCTCGACAGCACCTGTCCATTCCGTCGCGGTAAGCAGTAGCACGGCCCCGACAAGCAGCCAGCTTATTCCGGCCAACAGCGTCAATCCGTAGTTCTGCCACCACATATCCGTCGTAAACAGAGTCGTGGAGCGGGCGAGTGTAAATGTGGTGTTATCGCTGCTGGCAATCGTATAGGTGACGGGTGCATCGTATGTGAGCTTCTGATAAACTTTTGTGAAGCTGTCGGCACCTTGCAGTCCATTGATTGCTACAATGCGCGTCGTGCTGGTCAGTGAGTTCGCCTTCACATTGAAAGGAGGCTGGTCGGCAGCCGAGGAGACGACAACAACGCCTCCTCCCGCGTCGGTGTCGATGCCCCAGAAGAAGCCACCGAATCTCTCACCTCGCTCACTGAGGAGGCGTTGATGTCCGGCGGCACTCAGCGCGAGGAGCGCCAGGGCAATCACCAGATAACATATCGCCAGTCCGGGCCGCGCGCGTTGCCACCAGGCGTCTTTTTTACTTTCAGAAAATGTTGACACGTTCTAAAGTGTAACATTTCTCGAAAGACCTATGCAAGGTGTGAGTAACCTGTGATATAAGTGCTTGCAACCCCCTGGAAAAATTCGGGTTCTGGTGATATAATGAATGCAGACAATAGTTGCATGGTTGTGCAGGTATTCACAAGAAGGAAATTATGATGGTCGTTGACCCTGTTGATATCTCTACGGAAGAAATATGCCAGGAGCGCTCCATTCATGCTGAGCATGTGCAGGAGGTACGTCGGAACGTACTTGCAGGTGAAGATGCCGCGCGCATCGCGGCGCTCTTTTCGGTCCTGAGTGACCCTACACGCCTGCAGGTTGTACACGCGCTGCTCTGCGCTCCCACTGGCGAGCTTTGCGTCTGCGATCTTGCCAGCGGACTTGGTCGCGACGACACGACCATCTCTCATCAGCTCCGCGTGCTGCGCAACCAGCAGATCGTTGCCATGCGCAAGGTCGGACGTGTTGTATACTACCGCCTGATTGATGGGCATATTCGCCAGTTAC
>DAOUDD010000082.1:0-27537 GCA_034431765.1 Ktedonobacteraceae bacterium
GCCTCTTTGCCCAGGTAGCCGGGATTGAGGAAGTTGAAGATCGACCACAGGTCGCGCAGCCGGTTCTCAACCGGTGTGCCCGTTAGCGCGAGCCGGTGCGCCGCGGGAATCTTCACAATCGCGCGCGTCTGTGCCGCCTGTGGATTCTTGATATTCTGTGCCTCATCGACCACGACACGCTGCCACGACATTCCCTGCAACAGCTTCTCATCCAGGCGTGCCAGGGCGAACGAGGTCAGCACAACATCGTAGGTGGAACAATTCTCGACAAAGCTCCCTTTCTCCTTGAGACGGGTCGCGCCCTGGTGCACGTGCACCCGCATCTGTGGCGCGAAGCGTTCAATCTCTTTGCGCCAGTTCCCCAGCACGGAGGTTGGAGCGATCACCAGCGTGGGCGGGACCCTCTCACCGCGCTCACGTTCCTTGAGCAGGTGCGCGATCACCTCCATTGTTTTGCCCAGACCCATATCATCGGCAAGGCAGGGATTCAGTCCCAGGCTCTCCAGATATTGCAGCCAGGCGACGCCGCGTCTCTGATACTCGCGCAACCGCCCCTGCAAACCTGTCGGATCCTCAATCGGCGTGAGTGCATTCTTGTCCTGTAAGCGTGAAAGCATCTCCTGCAAGAGCTCGTCGTGATCCCACTCCATATCGTCGCCCGACTCGCTCACCGTCTTCAGCAGATCCAGCAGCGAGACCTCTGGCTCCTCTTTTCCATGTTTCTGCCAGAATTCGAGCATCTCCTGCATCTTTTCGCGATCCAGCTCCATCCACTGCCCGCGAAACTGCACCAGCGGCGTCTTCGCGTTGACGAGCTGCTCCCACTCCTCTTCCGTCACCACCTGCCCGCCAACCGAGAGCTGATACTGGTAGGAGATGATCTTGTCCAGGGTCAGCTTTCCACTACTGACTGCCGCAGAGCCCTTTGCTGAACGCGTGGAGGTCTTGAGGCGAATCTTCGTGCGCCTGCGCCCCTGCGGTGTCCACCACGCCGGAACCGCCACAGTATAGCCCGCGTCACTGAGCACCCAGGCGCTCTCTTTCAGGAACGCGAACGCCTGCTCCAGCGTCAACTGGCAGTGGCCGGGATGCTCGGTCGCCATGCCGCTCCAGATCGTGGGATAGACACGTGCCGCGTAGCCCAGAGAGACCAGGAGATTTTTCTCGAAATCCTGTCCGAAGGGCTGCGCCACCTCGGCACGCAGCTCTGGCTTCACCTGCCAGTACTCGTCCAGGTCCAGCTTGAGCGAGGGATCGGAGCGGGCCGCGACGAAAAAGCGCAGGTGCCATGCGTCGGGAGCCTCCTGCGTCGCCTCCTCCAGGCGAAAGCCGAGCGTGAAGCCCGCCAGGGTATGCGCGTGCGTCAGATTTTTGCGCCAGGCCAGCCACTCTTTATAGTCCGCGTGCAGCTTTGTTTGCAGCAGTGCCAGACCATGCGGATGCACACAACCGTACAGCAACGTTCCCGCAATCTGCTGATCGAACTTGCCGATGTAGGGCGTCCCGACCACAACATCCTGCAACAGGCACTCCGAAAAGTGACGCAACAGCGACTCCTTCTCGAAAAGCGCCGTTCCGTCCTCGCTGCTCATCCCTGCTGTACACACCCCCGGCATACTCGCCTCGTAGCGCCGCAGCAACGTCTCGTAGCTCTCCGAGAGCAGTTCCCAGCCTGGATACAGATGGAAGCGCTCTTCATCAGTCGCCTCCTTCGCCTGCTTACTCTCCTTCCCCTTTCCCTCTTTTCCCCCCTTCCCCTTCTTCGGCTTCACCGGCAACGCCTGGCACTTCAGCGCAGGAATATACTGATCCTTCGCGATAATCCGCTTCAACTCCTGTGTGTACTGATACCAGAACAGAAAATCAGCCCCAAGTTGGAAATCTTCAGCCGCCAGCAGCGTCACAAAATGAATATCGTTCAATGTTGTAATGATGTCTGACACTCGATAGCAACAGATCTTCCAGCATTCCAGCTCAAACGTCGCAGGAACCTCTTCATTTACGTAGCGCAACAGCTCAAACGAGGGCAAAGGCCGACCATCAGCCGTCGGTAGCAGAAAGTATTGCACTGACGGTCCATTCTTCAAAGCTCCTGATACCAGATGTGTCTTCTGCAACACTCCTGGCACTGGCTGCTCCTTCTCTACCACCACCTCAGGCAAACGCAACTTCTCCTGCAGAAACGTCGCCAGCTCGGTCCCTTGCAAATGGCGCGGATGCACCCTATCACTCTTGCGCTGTGCCTTACTCAGCGCCACATCGGTCTCCACCCATAGATAGAAAGCCCCATTCTGCTCAAACGCAGATGTATCATCAGGAATCCACGTTCCATGAATAATGTGCATACACAACTCTCACAGGGTTTATTCGTCAGGACCAGCTCCTCGTTTCGTCGAGAAGCATACCTCAATACATTCGTCTAACAGCAATTCCATCACAGGCGCAACCGAATGGCGCCTGGGAAGCGCACTTGCCTTGCTTCTGCTTTTCCTACCAGGCTTATGACTGCTCATCGTTCCAATGGATTACAGCGATTGCGCGTGAGCATTTGTGCAATCGAGAGATTTTCGTCCTTACAGAATAGCACATAACGCATCTATTGTCGAGAGATCCCACTGATAGAAAAGCTTCTCATCAACCATCCTCCCTGACACCTGATGACATCCGCTCTTTAAATCTTGCCAGAGCACTAGGTATGTACACGAAACAGACGTTATGCTAAAAGTTGTGGAGTAAAAGACTTGCAAACCTTAAAGCGATAGCGAGGCTCCTGCTTCCCTAGCCGCGGTCTATCTGTCTTACCCTTCTCTTTGTTCTCTGCCATATCTACCTTGCCTTCTCGTGGAAAGCCGTTTATGGAATATCGGCCTGAAAATTCTTCATATCAGTGTACTCAATAATGCCCTGTACACCCTGCTGCTGGAAACGCGCTATAACTTCGTCACTGGGAGCTGTACACGTCTCGATCCGTGTATAAAGTGGGGTTAGATACTTCTCTTCATTCAGACCACGCCTCTTCAAGCCCTCGTCGGCAACCGCCAGCATGCGTGTAAACAGCTCCTTTATATCAACACCTGGATAAGAGAAATTCATTCCATGCACGCTGGCTAACTGGCGCAACTCACGCCACTGATCATAGGAAAGCCTGTCGGCAATCTCAACCAGGCCGGCCAGGTTCTCAACCAGTCCCAGCGTCAGCGCGGAGGAAGTGAGGTGCACGTGCGGCGGCTGCTGACAACTGACCCGATCCTCAATCGTGCCATGCAGGGGATGAATGCGCGCATCCAGCCAGGCAAAGCCATGTTGGGTAAAAATATCCTCGGCTCGCGGTAGAATCCTCACCCTCTCCCCGGCCAGCGTCATGCCGATCTGCCCCTGCGGATTCTGCATAAAGCAGCGGAACGAGCGGTGATTGTCTATTCTATAGAACGTCCTGTCACGCTCGACAACCAGTGAGCGGAAATCCGCGAGATAGCCCACATAGTGCTCAAGACTCTGGATGCGTGGGGGAATACCGATCTGCTGCTGCCGATTGGTAAAGCACCAGTTCCAGAACTGATGGCGAATCGCTTTGTACTCCGAGACCGCGTTCTGCCAGACCGCTGAGTTGGCAAAGAGCGCGGCCCGCAGGCTGGAGGTCGCGGCAAAGGCATTGAGCGCGATCACAGCTTCAGCCTCTGTCACCTCAATCTGTGTCTGGCAGGAAGCGTTCACGCACTGCACCGCCAGTAGCGATTTGCCCGGATGTTCCTCCTCGTGAAGCGCAAAAATCAGCGCATAACGGTTCTTGTAGCCCATCAACGAATTCTTCGGCTCCGTAATCGGCTGCACTCCATAGCCGAGCAGATGTGCATCGTGTTTTGCCAGAATCGATGTGACCAGTTTGATTAGACGATGCAAGGCAGCATGCGCCTCTTGCAGCGACTCGGCAGGAGCAAGATTTATCTCAAGGGTAGCATAGGAGAGGTCCGTTGTAATAACATCATAGTTGTGAGGCTGATCCTGTGAAGCCCGCTCTCTCGGCTTGAGCGCGGAGATAACCTTACCAGTAATATGATCACTTGTCAGACTCCATCCCTGCGCCGCAAGTTCCAGCCACAGCACCTCAAGCACCTCCGGGCGTAGAATCGTTCCATCAGAGGAGACCATCAAATATTCATTTTCCAGGCCCACACGCCGTCCCGGTCCAGAATGCATATGTTCTTCACTACGAAAGTTTGCCCGACATAACTGCACAGCTTCGCTCAAGATGCTCATCATCGCGCCCTTTCTCTAGGAAGTTATACAACGTAGAGAATAGTATATGCCCTGGAAAGACAAGCTTCAAGAGAGTGCTCTTACAACTCTTTTTTTCGCGACCCTGCCCCAAATGACCTGTACCCCAACAACGCATACACATTGCCCACCCTACGCCAGCGCAAGCCCGTCAACCCCAATTGATTAGGCGAAAATAGGACGCGATTATCCTCTTTCACAAACTATCCAGTTTACCCATTAGGAATTCTATTGCTCGTGAAATAGGTGATCGATTCTATCGTGTCCGTCGCGATCCATCGCAACACTTAATTTCGTAAAGTTTATTATCGCCCGTTCTACTGCACATCATACGACCTCACCGTCACTCCATCCTTGCGCCGCGAGCTTCCCTCCGCCCACTCTCTCCGGTTGTACTCATGTACCGCACGTGGGTCGTCGGCAGAGGTGCGACCTACCGCAATCCACTCGTTGCGCAACAGCAGGCCACCAAATAGGACCAGGACAGAGGCGACAATGTTCACAGAGCGCGGCACACTTCTGCCACTCAGTGTGAAACCCAGCTTGATCAACAAGGGTAGCAGCAACCCACTCACAACCGTCCCACCTATAAAAGAGACGCCCGTTCGCTCCTTGACGAGCGGTTTGCCAAGCGATCCAAGCGTTGGTGCGAGCGATGCGATCAGGCTCAACTCTGTCCCCATCGCGATCATCTCCGCACGATCCAGTCGTTCCAGCGTGTCACGATGCGGACGACCGAGTGAGAGTATGAGCGAGAGGCTGGAGAGCCCGGTAGAGATCGCCGAAGTGAGAAATAAGGGTCCCAGAATATGCTTCGCTCGTGCCCAGATCGGCACGGCTGTGGAAGAGAGCAGGACTCCCGTGTATGCACCGACCACGATGCCCAGAAAACTCCCTATCACCTCGATCGCCTTCTCTGGCAACGCCCTGAATATCCGTGCCGCGAGCGGGAACCAGTTCAGCAACCCATCCTTCGCCATCTGCTGAGCGGTGGAGAGTCCACAGAAAACGCCAAAAGATGTGATCGCCCACGTGCCAATCGACATGACCGAGCGTAGTTTGAAGACGCGCAGCATATGATGAAAGCGCTCAGGTCGCCCCAGGTCCATAATCAGCAACACCGGGCTAATCAAAATACAGATAAATGAGAGGTATCGTCCCCCGCGCACCAGATTCGGCTCCCTCTTATCCACACCGAGCAGATGAGCCAGCGTCGAGACTAGGTAGGAGCCACAGGCTATTCCCCCCAGGAAGAAGTACAGCACAATCTGCCATTCCCAATGCGCCTTCTTGATCAATGGATGATCATAATACGTGCTCGGCTTGCCCACCCACTCTATACCCCGCCCCGCCGTGGCTCCCCCACGCTCCGCCCGCCCAATTGTATTCAGCGTTGGCAGCTCAATCGGCCTCCTGCCATTTCCCTTCACAGTATCCATAACACTTCTCCCAATACAATCTTATTTCGAGCGTCTCCACAACGAAAACGCTGTCGTAAGTGTCAGAAACGCAGCTGTAACAAAGCTCGCAACAAAGCCCGGCAGCACATTGTCCTGGGGCAACTTCGGCTTCTCGGGCAAATTATACACGGATGGGCGATCTGTGAGCAGGAAGAAGGCGTTGAGGTCGCCCACGGTGGTATCCTCATCGACGCCATAGAGATAGGCTCCACCCTCCCCGCGCTCGTGCAACGTTTCGACGCGCTTCTTCGCCTTCTCGCGCAATTCGTCGAGGTCACCAAAGACAATCGAGTCCGTCGGGCAGGCTTTGGCACAGGCCGGCTCGATCCCATCTTTCTGCCGATCATAGCACAGCGTACACTTGGAGGCGGTTCCTGTCTCCGCGCTGCGCCCTATCACACCGAAGGGACAGGAGGGGACGCAGTAGCCACAGCCGTTGCAGATGTCAGGCTGCACATACACATCGCCAAACTCATTGCGTATAATTGCACCTGTTGGACAGGCCTGCAAACAGCCTGCATGCGTGCAATGCTTGCAGACATCGCTCATCATTAACCAGTTGACCGTCTTCCCTGTGCCCTCAGGCGAACGTTTCTGCTCCACAAAGGCCACGTGTCGCCACGTCGTTGCAGAGAGCTGCACAGTATTATCGTAGCTATAGCCGCTCAGCTTGTACCCATCAGCAGGCAACTGATTCCACTGCTTACACGCGATCTCGCACGCCTTACAGCCGATGCAGAGCGTGGTGTCGGTAAAGAAGCCGTTCTTGCCCATACATATCTCTCCTTAGTTCGCGAAAGGGGCGACTATCCTTTCAGGTAGAGGTTATTGAGGAACATCGCGTGGGGGAGGGCCTTGCACCCTCTCGCTCGTGGGGGCAGGCGGTGAGCCATCTTGCACTCCCGACAAGGGCGACCGCAAGGGTCCCTACGCGCTAGTTCCAAAACTTTACGCTTGAAAGGACTACCTCAATCTACCAGGGCATTTCACGCGCCACGTTGCTGCCATCCTGCCCCTGATGAGCACGCCTACCCGCACGCATGTTGCAGGTGAATGATTTGGCATCGTGCATACTGACGTTGCGATCAGCGACCAGCAGCAGCAGATCGTTGGCGATATCTCCCGTGACCACGCCGCTGTAACCCCAGTGGAACGGCAGGCCGATCTGATGCACTGTGCGCCCCTCAATCTGTAGCGGGCGCATACGAGCTGTGACCATTGCCTTGGCCTCAACCTCGCCACGCTTCGTCCAGATCGTGATCCAGTCGCCCATCTTGATCCCCTTCTCTGCCGCCAGTTCCTCGCTGATCTCGGCGAACAGCTCGGGCTGCGTTTCGGCGAGCCAGGGGAGCCAGCGCGTCATCGCCCCGCCGACATGGTGCTCGGTAAGCCGGTACGTTGTGATGGCGTAGGGGAAGTCCGGTGTGTCTATCCCGTTCGTCGGATTATCCGGTCGATCCCAATACTTCACTACTGGATTACTCGTGTGCCTGGGATAGATGCGGTTGTTGACCGGCGACTCTATCGGCTCGTAATGCGTGGGCAGCGGCCCATCCGTTAACCCACTCGGTGCATAGAGCCGCCCAACTCCCTCGGGAATCATCGTAAATGGGTCTGCTCCAGAGTGTGCGTCCAGGCCCTTGCCATACGGATCGGCTTTAGCGGTGGGAGGCTTTGTCACTGGAAAATCCGGCGCATCATAACCAACCCAGCGCCCCTGCGAGCCATCACCATTGTCGTACTCGGCGTCCCACCAGATATATTTCTTGCGCTCCGACCATGGCTTCCCTTCAGGATCAGCCGAGGCACGGTTATACAGAATATGCCGGTTATCCGGCCAGGTAAACCCCCAATCCGGGCTGACGTAGTTGTCGGAATTGCGGTGCCGCGAACGATTATCACCCTCTTGCGGCATGATGCCACTGAAGATCCAGCAGCCACAGGCCGTACTGCCATCGGCTCGCAGGCTATTAAAGTTCGTGACCACCTTCCCATCAGCCAACGTGTAGCCGTTGATCTCCTTTACGATATCTTCCACAACCGGCTCCTGCAACCTTCCCTCGCGCCGATAGTTCCAGGTCAGGTCCTGAATCGGCTTATCCCGCTCTTTTGTACTCTCCTTATACAGCTCCTTCAGACGCAGACACAGCTCTGTCGCAAACCAGTTCTCGGAACGCGCATCGTTCGGCGGCTCGACACACATGTCACGGTACTGGATCAAGCGCTGTGTGTTGGTAAAGCTCCCCTCCTTCTCAACGTGCGCCGCGGCGGGCAAGAAGAAAATTTCCGTTGGGATCTTTGTCGGATCAACACCCGGACGTTTCCAGTATGACGCCGATTCTATCTCGAAAAGGTCGCGCACCACCAGCCAGTCCAGCTTCTCCATCGCGGCACGATGGAAGCCTGCATTAACACCGCCCGCTGCTGGATTCTGCCCGATCAGGAAGAAGCCCTTCATCCCTCCATCCTTCATCGAGATGAACATCGGCAGGTCCGAGTGATCGTCAATGATTTTGGGCAGGTAGTTGTAGGCCCAATCGTTCTCCTTCGTCGCTGCATCTCCGTACCACGCCTTCATCAAGCTGACAAAGTACTCGGGATAGTGCACCCACCAGCCCGTCTCCTGTGCGTTATGCTCCATATACGTCTTGAAATCAAACTCGCCGCGTATCGCACTCGGCATGGTCAGATAGCCCGGCAGCAGATTGTACAACGTGGGGATATCCGTGGACCCCTGAATATTGGCGTGCCCACGCAGCGCCATGATCCCGCCACCAGGACGCCCCATATTACCCAGTAACAGTTGCAAAATGCCTGCTGTACGAATTATCTGTACACCCACGGTATGCTGTGTCCAGCCGACGGCGTACGAAATGTTGGTGGTCCGCTCGCGCCCCGAGTTCTTCACCAGCGTGTCGGCAATCTTGAGGAAGAGATCCTGCGGTACACCACAGACCTGCTCGACCATCTCTGGCGTGTATCGTGCGAAGTGGCGCTTCAGAACTTGCAGCACACAGCGCGGATGTTGCATCGTTTCGTCATGCTCGATCTGGCTCGGATGCGCATGTGGTTGTAAACTCTGCCCCTCCTGCGCGTCGGGCATGGCCTGCTGCTCATCATGGTGATCCGTCGAGCCTTTTTGTGGGGCATGTGCCTGAGTCGAAGTCTGCTGATCCCGTGTTCCCGACTCACCCCCGTTTTTCATCTGGTATTGCCAGCTATCGGTATTGTACGCACTCTGGTCCGACTTCAAGCCGGAGAAGATCCCTTCCAGATCCTCTGTATCCTGAAAATCCTCATTGATGATCGCAGTGGCATTGGTGTATGCCCTGACGTACTCTTCAAAGTAGAGGTTATTTTGTAGCACATAATTAACCAGACCACCTACAAATGCGATATCTGTGCCGACGCGAATCGGCGCGTAGATGTCTGCATGCTGCGAGGTGCGCGAGAAGTGCGGATCGACGTGGATGATCGTCGCGCCACGTTCTTTCGCCTTCATCACCCAACGAAAACCGACAGGATGAGCCTCAGCAAAGTTGCTCCCCTGGATTAAAATGCAGTCGCTATTCGCTAAATCCTGTAAGAAGGTGTTAGCGGCACCGCGCCCAAAACTTGCACCGAGACCCGGTACTGAGGCGCTGTGTCATATGCGGGCCTGGTTCTCGATGGCAACCATGCCAAGCGAGTGAAAGAGCTTTGTGATCAGATAGTTTTCTTCGTTATCGAGCGTCGCACCACCCAATGAGCCGATAGCTGTCGTGTTGTTGATCGGCTTCCCCTCGTCATTCGTCTCGTGGAAGGTGGCCTCACGCGTCTCGTAGGTGAGCTGGGCAATACGCTCCATCGCCCAATCGAGCGGCTTGTCCTCCCAGTCGGTGGCATAAGGTGCACGATATTTTACCGTCGTCCAGCGCCGGTTATTGATGTCAAGCTGGAAGCTCGCGCTCCCCTTAGGACACAGGCAACCACCGCTGATAGGGCTGTCATAATCCCCCTCAATGTCAATTACCTTGCCATCTTTGACATACACCCGCTGCCCACAACCAACAGCACAGTACGGACAGACGCTCTTAAACATCTGTGCATCGTGAATGCGCGGCTTCAAATTCTTGCTGCGCTCGCTGAGGGGATTGGGCAGCACGCCCACATGCGTCTGTAGCGTCTCTGCAACCTTGCCCGGAGAGAGGCTCTGCGCCAGCCGACCAAACAACTTCGCGAATGTCGCCATCTGTAGCTTCCTTTCATCCGCTGCCTTATAGTAGTAATCTTTCTGACTTTGAGAATGAGGTATATTTTAGAGAAATTCTAACACATGCTACACGCAAGGAGTCTAGAAAAGGTGACAGAGATAGATGTTACTGTTGGTACAATCACGTGTGAGCACAGCAAAATTAGTAGTCTAATCAATGATTACTCTTAAAGCGCTAAAGCATCACTGTTTGTCAGGTTCGTAATTTTGAGGCAAGGAGTGCACTTTACCTTGTGAGACAGATCTGATTTGAGTAACATTTCTTGCTTTTATCTGCGAAGGTAGAGGAAACACTTTTTTAGCATTCCTCCTGAGGTTGTTCTCTACGCAATCAAAAGTTTCTTTTAATGCATAAAAGCCTTGGTAATCCTTTCTAATATTTATGGCAGCACGACCGTTTCCGATGACAATAAATTTGTCATCCTTAAACTCTTCCCCAAGTCTATAATCATTCTTTTCGTCAACAAGCTCATAATTATACCAGCACATGCAAAGCACGTCATTATCAAGAGCAACACCAGAAATTGAGCAAGGCATACTATACTTATATATTTCTATTTTGTATTCGTCAAGAGGCTTAGATAACCCTCTCTGTAAATCATCAAGACTTCTTTTTATATAGTATCTTTGCTGCTTACTTCCTAAATTAGCAGAGGTTTCTTCATCTTGAAGAAACAAAGTTACACTCGCACCATTCTCTAACAATTTGTTGGATAATTGATGCTATCCTTTTATATCTAGTAGCACTAAATAAACCTCTCTTATATTCTGTAGTTAGAATAGCCATTAATATAATCTAGCGTTTTCTATACCAGACTGGTACATGAAAAGATAATGTGATACAATTCCGAACACGTGGGTTACACTTGGAAATATCGAGATATACAGTCACACAGCAAAGAAACAAAATAATTTTCCACAAACTCCATGTAGAACAGTAAGAAAGGATCTTCTATGTCTAGAGTTGCTCTCACCGGTTGCTCCAGCCACTTCGCACAAGTCCTCCTCCCACTTCTGGAGGAGGACAAGGACATTGAGCAGATCATTGGTATTGATCGTGTTGCACCTACAATGACATCAAGCAAGCTCATCTTCCATGAGCGAGATGTCCGCGACCCACAAATCGGTGAACTCTTTGCCAATTGTGATGCGCTAGTCCACCTTGCCTTCGTTGTCGCACGCCCTTACAGCTTGAGCTTGCAAGAGACAGCCGATATCAATCTTCGTGGCACCTGGAATACCTGCGAGGCTGCTGCCAAGGTTGGAGTCAAAAAGATCGTCGTCAGCAGCTCTGTTGCCTCCTACGGCAGCCTGCCCGACAACCCTAATCCACTTACCGAAGAGAGCTCACTGCGTGGCCTCTACACCCGCTTCTACTACAGCCAGCACAAGCACGCGAACGAGCTATGGCTGGACACGCTGCAACTGAAGTACCCCAACATGCTCCTCTCGCGCCTACGTCCTAGCATCGTGATTGGACCTCATCAATCGGGAACTGCGCTCTTGATTCAGCCCAACAACACGCATTTCTTTGGCCCATCTGACCGCAATCTCCCACTCCAGCTCGTCCATGAAGATGATCTGGCTGCCGCATTCCACGTGATGTTGCACTACGATCTGACCGGTGCCTATAACGTTGTAGGTGACGAGCCAGAGCCAAGGCCAATTCTGGCACAAAAAGCAGGCTTACAAGCAGTCGAAGTGCCCGATGAACTGATTCGCGAGCAGGTCATTAGCATGTGGAAGAGTGGCAAGAGTCCGATGGGTCCCGAATGGCTCGGAGATGGCGAAACGTCTATTTTGTGCTCGAACGCAAAGCTCAAAGCCACAGGTTATTGGTCTCCCCGCTATACCACAGCCGAAGCACTTAGAGCAACTGCTCAAGAGGTGAATCAGACTCAAGGACGCACATAAACACGCCGTCCTTACGCTAAGAGGGACCTTTTCCTCTCACTGCTACTGCAATGTTACTCATTTCGTGCTATAATTTTTATGGGAAGAGCACTATGTGTCGCGATAAGTACTACAAACTTCTCGGATTTCAATGCTTACTACCTGTTACTCTATTGTTTATATGCTTGCTTTTCGTTCTACGATAAAAGAGGTAGATTGTTTGAGGGAGGATTTGCATGGCGATCATACGAGACACCGTAAAGAATGCTGCTGGACAAGATGTGGTTGTGTATATCGAAGTTGATGAGAAACGTACGCCTGCAATGGCTGGCTCCACGCCCCATGGCAATATACCCGGAGCACCAGGTGCGTCCACCCAGGAAGCTTTCAAGAAAACGATGGAACTGATCCACGTCTGCGCCGAACAAATTGCAAATAGCGTGCACACTATTCCCGAAAAGGTTCGTCCCCAGGAGTTCTCCATGGAGTTCGCCGTCAAACTTGATACTGAACTGAACGCCATCATTGCCCGCTCCAGCATTGAGGCCCAGTTTCAGGTCACGCTCACGTGGAAAGAACCGGGGCAATAAGTGCTCATCCTGTAAACAAAACTCTTTCCTTCTTCCACATCCTTGAAGTAAGATAGAGGATAACAAGAAGCTAAGATTCGCTGCTTGCAATAGCTTAATCCTTGATCCCATGAAACACGGAGAGAGCACATCTTTATGAATCAGCCGGAGCACGCTCTAACCTCAACATCTTCACACCTCACCACGAGCGATAAAGCCGCGTGGAAAAGATACTGGCAAGAACAGGGTCAGGCGTGGCGTAACGAACCTGAGATTGCCACGGAGCGTCAACGAGAGCTGGCTGATTACCGAGCTATCGTGCCCAATATTGAGCAGGGTATCTATCCCTTTAAAGGGCAAAAGCTCACTCGCGCTGATGTTGAGTGGTTGATTGCAACAGCAAATGATGGAAATGGGCAGCGAGACGTTCAGCACGGGCAGACAGGGCTTGATCTGCGTGGTACTGATCTCTCTTATGTCAACCTGAGCAATCTACCTCTCTCCTGCCTGCACGGAGGCCTCACACTACGAGAGAATCGGGTTGCTACAGTCGAGCAGTCTGAGCTAGCAGCAGTGTGCCTGGAGCACGCAGATCTAACAGGTGCCCATCTAGAAGGGGCAAATTTGAGCCGTGCCAACCTGGATAAAGCAATCCTGGTCGAAGCGCACCTGGAGGGAGCGGACCTTGGCACTGCCTCTTTAAAGCAAGCAATTCTCGCTGGTGCGCATCTAGAGGGAGCCGTGCTTGCCAAAGCGCAACTCGAAGATGCAGTGCTGCTGGAGGCCCATCTTGAAGGAATCAATCTTCAGGGAGCCTCCCTTGCAGGCGCAAATCTCCTTGAGGCTCACCTGGAGGGCGCTCGGCTGCTCGGAGCGAGTCTGGAAGGGACGAATCTGCTCAATGCACATCTGGGTGGCAAGAGGATGGCCGAGAATGATCTTGTACGTATCCGTCGATGGCTGGAAACTTTCCCCCCCATTCTACGGGCAGCCGATCTGCGTTTTGCCTCCTTCGATAACCGCAGCACCCTTGGACGTATCTCCCTCGGCGATGTGCACTACGGATTTGTCTCTCTTGGCGATGTACGCTGGAATAACGCAAATCTCACCGCTGTCGATTGGAAGCATCTGAAGCGACTGGGTGATGAGTATGGTCTTGACTCATCTCACGAACCGAAAAACGAGCCTCCACAGAATGCAGACACTGAACAGAGCGAGACTCGGCAGCAGATCGCTGTACTGCTGCGCGCAATGGAGGTGCAGGAAAGCGTTATACATTACATCTTCCATTCGCCCACCCTCCTGAACAAATTACAGCAGAGACAGCAGCGCCAGGCGCGCACACAACAAGTTTCGGGTAGAGAAGCACGCCGTGAACACTACGAAACTGCTGTACGCGCCAATCGCCAGCTCACTGTTGCACTACAAGCGCAGGGATTAAATGAGGACGCCGCTCGCTTTGCCTATCGCGCTCAAATATTGCAACGCCAGGTCCTTCTGCTGAGTGGAGTACGTTCGTTCGGCTCATTTCTCTTCTCGCTCTTCCTCGATCTGCTTGCGGGCTATGGCTACAAGCCGGGTCGCACACTGCTCGCCTACCTACTGACCCTCCTCAGTTTCGCGCTGGCCTACTACCTCATCGATACCCCTGCCAGATCACATCCCTCTTTTCTGGTTGCCCTTATCTTAAGCGTAACTGCCTTTCATGGACGCGGCATCTTCCCACTCGCCACCTCCCCCTCACTTCTAGTCACCGTTTTGGGCGCTATCGAAGCAGTGATCGGCCTGACGATTGAAATCAGCTTCATCGCTACCTTTACACAACGCTTTTTTGGGAAGTAGAAGCTTATTTCTTTTCCTCTTTATTGTCTCCGCCATTCCCCTCGTAGATGATCCCACCACCCCACACGATCTTTCTTCTCTTCTTTTCTACCCCTGACCAGCGTTGAACATTTGGAAGAGCATCCGCGTTCTCAACTCGCGTAAGATCTCCTGGTTGCCAGGTGAATTTGTCCTCGTTGAAATCTTTCGACTTCTTGTCTTCTCTATTCTCTTTGTCGTTCTGCAATTGCCTTTCCTTGCTCACTGCAATTTCGTGCTCTTCACGATTGTGAAAAGTTGCGTTACAAACCTTTCAGAAAGTGAAGGAAACGATTATTTCTTTTCCTCTTTATTGTCTCCGCCATTCCCCTCGTAGATGATCCCGCCACCCCACACGATCTTTCTTCTCTTCTTTTCGATTCCTGGAAAGGGGGTATAGCCTGGAATGTCTTCCAGACGCTCGTAAAAGACAAGATCTCCCTCTTTCCAGGTGAATTTGTCCTCGTTGAAATCTTTCGACTTCTTGTCCTCGTTGCTCTGCGGTTGAGAGTCTCTATTCTCCTTTTTTTCAGGCTGCTCTTGCTGATCTTCATCAAGAGAACTCATGAGTCTAATCTCCTTGCATGCTGTTTACTTCGGTACACTGGTATACAATAGTCGTATAACGTAATCGGGAAATCCAAATAGTAGTTTTTGATCTGCTGGAGACAAAGCTTCTTTTAAGTCTTTGAGGTTAATAACTTGCTCTACATCCATAACACTTCCGCGAGGCAGAAGCACTTCGTACTCATTCGGGACTGAAGATAAGTCTTTGACAAATGCTCCTGGCGATCCCTCCGGTAACTCGACAAAGAGGCGAAGCGAATTCTGCCAGTTATGTTCTGGCTTAATAGAAGTGGACATATATCCTTTATCTACAAACGGCTTCCCCTCTTCAAATAAGTGTAACATATCATCACCGACTACTCTTTGCGCAATAGTATCCTTCGGGATAACCGCACCTTGGAGCGCAGTATCAAGATTTTTAATTGTATCATTCAGATAAGAAGGTACTGCATCCTTCCTTAAAGAGTTATTAATGCTATAGTACATATCACCTGTATAATCGAGCATTGCCTCCTTTTCGTCCTTCGTTAGATTTGCGGCCCATACTTTTTGTTCCTCCTGGAAAATCTTTGCCCGCTGATCCGCTGTCATATTTTGTAGAGATGGATGTTCAAACTCTGTTACTTCTTTGACATATTGCGCGTAGTTCTCGACAAACTTCTTTCCTTCAGGCGAAAGGGCGTCGAAGCTAGTTTTCGCCCCCCCGTTGAAGAGGTGCCCCACCTTGTTGAGCACTTCGTCGTCTGTCAATGTTGTTGACAGCAGGCCCTTCTCAGCTAACGTTTCTGCTGTTCGTGCAATGCGATCTTTCGTTGCGTTGATGACGCCTTCAACCACGTCTTTGACAACACTATCTGCTACGCGAGCAGCCATTTTGGTGGTCAGCATCTTCACTAATTCGTCTACGCCGAATTTTTCGGCTAAACGGACGAGTCCTTTGCCTGCGAACTTCGCACCCATAGCGAAAATATCGACACCGGGGATAAACATGGCAACATCCATCAGAACGGTTAGCCCCATCATCGTTCCCGCTATGGCCTTCTCTTCCGGTGTGGCGTTGGGATCATTGAGAATCGCTTCATCCCCCATCATGTCTGAGAAACCAAAGACCCAGTCAAGGAGATGATACACGACGCCGTTGATCTGGTTGAAACACCAGTTTACCGCTTCAAAAATCTTCGCAGCCCAGTGCGCGAGAATATTCTCGACCTGTCCCAACAGTGCCAGTGTATCACCAGTCAGCCGCTCTACGTCTTTGCCTTCGCGCTCTAGATCGTGCCAGGCTCCACCAAAATTAAGGTGAAAGGCATCGCTGAAGAACGAGCCACCTGTGCTCGCCATGTCTTGCAGGGTGTTCTCCATGTCACGAATAATTGCATGGACTGCGTCTTCTCCCTCTCGTATGACCAGGTCAGGTGAGAGACGATGGATCACTTTTTCAACCAGGTCAACAAAGGGTTGAATGAGCATGTTGGCGAAGTGAGCAGCACTGCGTATCCAGCCGACTGCGGTTGAGATAAATCCTGCAATCTGGTCAATAGCCTGTACAATCCCATCGGTGTACTTGTACTGCTTATCAACCATCTTGATAAACTCAGTCCCCCCGAGTCCCTGAAAGCTCGTCGTGAGGTCGTGCGATTTCTTGAGCATCGTTGTATTTGCAGTACTATGCTCATTTGCAAGGGCTTTAAATTGAGTAGAAATAGTATCGAGAGGTGCAGCTATTGCTTCACTAAATTCAGTAATAACACTCGACATCAGCGCATTTCTCTCCTTTCATCTTTATGATGTCCATACGTGAATATAAATATCAGGTAGAGCAAGGATTCAAAGTGGTTATAGGAGAATTGCTCTATTATTTTTGTTCTGGATTTTGCGGATTCTGTACCTGAAATTTCTTGCCGATCTGTTTGTCCTGTTCTGCAACGGCCTGCGCTACTGCATCAAGGGTTGTAGAGATGCGATCACGAATATCCATTGAGCGCCCAAGGTATGCTTTGAATTCATCGAGCAAGGGAAGTAGCATTGTGTACATTGTCTGGGGAAGTACTTTACCATTGTCATCAATCTGACTGATCTGTTTCTCCGTCTTACTCCTGAGGATGTCCGTATCTTTCTTAACAGCATGAGATGTGTTCGTCAAGTCTTCGCAGACTACCTTAAATACATCGTCCATGAACGTTACTCCTCTTTCCTAAAATAACACGTATGTCAAACTGACTGTGGGCTTTCTCTCGCTTCATCTAAGCAGAAACGAGTGTTCATTTCTACATGCCTGGTAGGATTAGATAGCTATTTTAACAAAGTATTTTCAAGCAGGTCAAGTAAATAGTATCTTTATCACATTTGCACTTAAACCATAAAATGATCAATCAGGCCATAGAACTGTATCCTTGCAACAAGAACACGATAACCGTTTGCAAAGCTCGACCGCCTGGAATTTGTTGTATAGTAGTCCAGATTATTTAAATACATTTAGAGTTGCAGGAGAAATTCAGGCATACAGATGTTACTCTAGATGGTGGGCTGCTTTATTTCTTTTCTATAGTACACCTTCTTTTTAGAGAGTATGAGATATCGAAAGGATTGCTTCTATGGAAATCGGTATCGGCTTGCCGCTCGCAGGAGAGCTGGCATCACCACAGAATATCGTGCAAGTTGCGCAGGAGGCCGAACGGCTCGGCTATGCTTCGGTCTGGACCTACGAGCATTTAATGCGCCCGACTCGACCAGTAGTCGGAGTTGGAGGAGGAGAACCGGAACTCCAGCCGGAACTTTATAGCTCAGTCTACGATCCCCTGGAGACGCTGGCGTTTCAACAACTTCGTTTCCTCGAAGAACTTCGCTCTGTTGTACCGGAATAGGGTATAATGCTGAGCATCAATTCTAATTTGGTGGGAGGGCCTTACGTTGTCAATACAACAACCGAATATTACACTCTTAATCTCTTGTCCCGATCAGCCTGGTATAGTAGCGACGGTCTCGCGTTTCATCTATGAGCATCGTGGCAATATCCTCGAATCCGATCAACACTCGACCAATCAGCAGGATTGTCGCTTCTTTATGCGCATCAACTTCGGGGAGGAGGGCTTTCTGCTCAATTCTTCTGAACTGTTGGATGCGTTTCACCCTATTGCAGAGCAATTTCGTATGCAGTGGAGCGTGCACTACTCGCGCCAGCGCAAACGGGTTGCTATCTTTGTCTCGAAGCTCGATCATTGCCTGGTTGATTTACTGTGGCGCTGGAAGAGCGGCGAGCTGGCAATGGACATTCCCTTTATCCTCAGTAACCACGCTACGCTCGAACCGCTCGCGCGTATGTATGACATCCCCTACCACTATTTCCCAACGAGGCGGGAGACACGTGCAGAGGATCAACGACAGATGCTCGATTTTCTAGGAGACAGGGTTGATTTCCTCATCCTTGCTCGCTACATGCAGATTCTAGAGCCAGGCTTTGTCGCAGCCTATCCAACGCGTATTCTCAATATTCACCATAGCTTCCTGCCCGCTTTTATCGGCGCAAATCCGTACCAGCGCGCGTTTGATCGTGGGGTCAAGCTGATCGGCGCTACCGCTCACTATGTGACAGACAATCTGGACGAAGGACCAATCATCGCTCAGGATGTCATTCACTGCGATCATCGCGATACGGCGGAGGATCTGGTGCGCAAAGGCCGCGATGTTGAACGGCGTGTACTCGCTGACGCGGTTCGCCTGCATACCGAGGATCGTGTCCTCGTCTATGAGAACAAAACGGTTGTGTTTTAATACTATGATGCATGCAGAGACACACGTTTCTGCATGCACCTTCTTTCACAACGTCGTTTACACTCGCACTACCCCACACTCTACACGCCCTTCCCCACAGAGCAGCGCAACCGCTCCATCAGTACGTTGTATTGTGCACGTCGAAGAGCAGTTGACCGTCGGTACATAAGTCCATTGCTTGTATTTTCTAGATATGGTATGCTACCCTGCGGGGAATTTGTACCGTCTTTCCCCTCATTCCAGAATCACGAGTTTCCTTAAGAGGAGCACCCATGAGTGAAACACTGCGGCTCTTCTCACATACAGCGAGACAGACCTTTGACCTCAACCATGAAGAGCGAACTCAATTGAACACTATTCTTGATCTGTTAATTCCTTCAGATCAGGATTTTCCTCCTCCATCCAGTCTTCACTTGCTTGATGACTTTCTCCTCCAACTACGTACGACAGCTCGGCACAAGACAACAACGATGTTAGGTGAGCGGCAGCTACGCTCTGTGTTACACGAATTGAATGTTTCTGCTGGTGGAGATTTCTGTCAGGTTGATGCAGAGAAACAGCAACGCCTGTTAAGAAACCTGGAGCATCATGATCCAGCCTTCTTTCAGGCGCTCTGGACGTTGGCAAATCATAGCTATTACAAGTTGCTGGCAATCCGCTAAGTTCGTAGACTACTATGAACCTGGAAATAGAAAGGCCGAGCAAAGCGCGACAAGCAGCAGAAGCAAGAGCAGCGCCATAACAATAAGTGGCAGCCAATGCTTCACGCTCTGTGCTAGCGTCCTGCTGGGTTTGTCAGATTGCACATGCACTTCTTCTTGCGCAGTTTCGGGAAGAAGCGCTGTTTTGCGCAAGTAGACCGCAACCGCTTCCAGGGTCGCAGGAGATGCTTCCGATGATAGAGGGGTAGGAGTTGGCAGTGGAGAGCTTTCCGTAGGTCCGATGGATACTGTCTCCTCCTGGACCTCGGTATTGTCACTCTGGAGTGGTATTGTTGGGCGTGCGACAGGCTCAACGGCCGTAGGCGGCTCGCCTGCATCGCTAGCCAGCCGCGATAAGCGCGACGGAACCGCGAACTTCCGAGCAAGAGGAGATGCTGTTGGCGCAACATGCACAGCCGCCGAAAGAGCTGTTGCCAGTTCCTCCACGGATCTATAGCGTTCTTCCACGCGCTTCTGCAAAGCCTTCTGGACAACCGCTTCGACTGCTGGTGATATTTCCGGTGCTTTACTCTTAAGCGAAGGAACTGGTTGCCGCACATGCTGAAGCAGCACATCCGCCGGAGTCGCTCCGGTAAAAGGTGGCGTTCCAGTAAGGAGATAAAAGAGCACAGCTCCAAGCGCATAAATATCACTTGTTCGCCAGAGCACACCTAGCGACTGTTCGGGCGCTGTGTATGCTGCAGAATCAGAGCTAACACGCGTTAAGGATTGCTGACTATTCTCATCGCTGCGCAGAAAACCCAGATCTGAGAGGATCATCTGGCCTGCAACTGTGACAAAAACATTGGATGGCTTGATATTGCCATGCACGCTCTGCTGCTCATGCAGATAGTGGACGGCGGAGCACAACTGCTGCATAATCGGCACCGCCTGGATTGCCGAGAATCGTCCCCCCACCCGCTGCAGCAAGTCTTCCAGCGTTCCATTCGTCATCAAGGGCTGCACGATAAAAAGCGTATCCTCTACAAACCCATAATCCAGCACAGGCAACAACGAAGGATGCTCAAAGCTAGCAATCCGCGCCAGTTCCTTCAGCACATACGCACGCAGAGATTCCTGTCGCGCGTATGTGCCCTTAAATAGCTTGATTGCCACATGCTGCCCTTCACCCTTGCCTTCATGCAATGCCTCGTAAACATCCGCAACACTTCCGCGAACAATTGGTTGCAGCAATCGGTATGCTCCAACGCGAATATCTTTAGAAGCAGGCAGTTCCGCCGGCTCTGACATAGAGTACTCCATCCAAGAGGTTGCTTTTTGTTGCGCGCTACATAAAAATGCTCCCTACATTACCTCTCTAGTGAATTAAACGCATGGCATACTTTAATTCGCCGATTAGCTGTTCCGCTCCCTAGCAATCGGCCTACCTTGTCTATACATGATACTTCTTGCAGATAACGGATTTGAAACTCTGCAATATGAATCGAAATCTTCTTTTGGGCATACTGAACATAACTAGAACTATCCCGTTTTCCACTTTTCTACTACCACCCGATACAAATATCAATATTCGACTTATACTATACCCATCTCACTTTCCAAATAGTGAGAGCACGCCTCCGAAATTGATTATCATGCCCCAAAGCACAAGCAGCAGTTGGATCAACGTCGGAACAGATGGTGCTGCTATGACAGCAAGCAGGAAGAAGAGGGGGAAGGCATCATAGAAGTAACGATTGCCAAACTGTACCCAGCCCGTTGCAAAGTAGAACATCAAGAACGCCACTACAATCAGTGTTGCTGCACTCACAATCCATACGAAGATGCGTTTCTTCGCATCAAATTGCCGCAATTTGAAGAAGACAATCCCGCTCAAAAGCATGACTGGATAGACCATCAGGACACTGTTACCTTCCGCATCAATCTTTATCGGGTGCTGCTCCCATGCGAAGCGAATGGGATTGAGGAAATAGTAGTAGACGTTGTACCAGAAGTATTGTAACGCTACGGTACGACCGCTCTTAACAGCGGCATCATAACGCGCGCTTCCCTCCTGAAAGCGCTGCCCGACCTCTAGAATGCTGCCAAAGCGTAGATAGTTATACAGCAAGAGCACGCCGACAAAGCAAAGGCTGAGCACACCAATCTCTACAAACAGACGCAGCGATAACTTTTTACCTGTTACCTTGCTATCCCAAAAGAGGTAAAGCAGGAGCAATCCATGGAAAATCAGACTATAGCGCGTTAGACATGCCAGAAAAAAGCAGCCTACCGATAATAGAATGTGGTATTGCTTGCCACTGTTCAGATACTTGAAGAAAAATAGGTAAAATAGAAACAGGTAGAGCATTGCAAAAATTTGACTGCTAAACCAGATCTGCCCAGAAAGCGAGAGAAAGAAGTTCGGCGAGGCAAAGGCAAAGCTGAGCAACAACAATATTTCAGCAGCTAGTGAGAGAGACAGGTTGAAGTACCGCTTCATCTCACGAATACAGAGAAAGATAATACCAACATTCGCCAGTCCTGCTAGCGCTGTGTAGAGCACATCACTAGTGTGTATATGCCAGATAAGATAAAACGGCCAGATGAGCAGGACAGGGGCGGGACCCCAGTACAGATACCATTTGTCTTGAAAAAAGGAGAGATCATAGGTGGAAGGAGGGGTTACGTTTACACGTCCATGCACAAATGCCTCTAGTAAGTACGTGTAATAATTTGTGTCCGAGGGCTTGAAGATATTCCCCGTAATGCGCGCCGAAAAATAGAAATATACAACACCGATAGCCAGATACACGGCCCATGCTACAACAGCACGATAGGACGAGACTCCAGCTTTCGGAGCGGCGATACTCAAATCACTCATATTCTTAGATTAACCTCTACAACTAGAATGCTTTACCCGGTAGTATATTGTCATCCCTTACTCTACTCAATTTTATGCCTATTGACAACAACTATAGGACCTTTCCACCACATCCTTTTCTCCTTCTTGCGGGAGAATTTTTGTAACAGGTATTGCGAAAAGGGGAGAGTTTTTACATAGCACAAGTTAATATTTAACCTTCCCCCATTTCGCCCGTATACCTATTGACAAGAATACGATATATCGGTTAGAATTGAGACAAGATGAATACGATATATCGCATTTAATGGCAGTGTGTAAGAAGTACTACTGTAACAAATAAGGAGACAGATTTATGTTTCAACGCTTTGGCAGACAAGGGTTTGCCTTTTCGGGCGGAAACTCCGGGTGGGGCAATTGGACTCCCCCCTGGCTACAAGAAGAGGGCCACTATATGCGCGGTCCACGAGGTCCAATGGGTGGACGTTTCTTCTTCAACCGCCGCTTTGGTGGTCGTGGTTTCTTTGGACCTGGCGGCCCCTTCAGGCACGAAGGTCCCTTCGGCGAGGGACGCCGTTTCTTTGGACGGGGCGATTTGAAGTACGCTCTGCTTGAGCTGCTCCAGGAACGTCCAATGCATGGATACGAGATGATGAAGGCCCTGGAAGAGCGCTCCCACGGTCTCTACGTTCCCAGCCCTGGCTCAATCTACCCCACACTTCAGTTGCTTGAGGATCGCGAGCTTGTCACAGTACAAGAGGTTGAGGGGAAGAAGGTGTATAGCATTACCGATGCTGGCCGTTCATTCCTCGGTGAGCGTCGTTCGCAGGAGGAAGAGGAGTTCGCAGGACCTCCCTGGATGCGTGGTTTCAACCGAGCAGGCCGGCGCTGGAATGAGCCAGAGATGCAGGCACTGCGCACTGAGGCCATGGAAGTGGCACGTCTGTTCGCCATCGCCGGGCGCAAGTCGTTCAATGATCCAAAGGAAGTTGCTGCTCTGCGCGCTATTATGGAGCGTACACGCAAAGAACTTTCCGATATGATCTACGAGAGTGGTAGCAGCCAGACGCAAGAACCTTCTGCACAGGAGATGCCTCGCACCGAAAATGCGTAGCACACAATATTCTCTAAAAGCAGCGCTTACTCGCTAACGAGTAAGCGCTGCTTTTAGAGAAAAACTATATTCTTAGCCCTAAAATCACGATTATTGTGAGAATGTGCAGGAGCTGATCCTGCCAGATCTGGCCGATTATGTGATAGCGTGCTTTTAACGGATCAATAACAAAATGTGTGCCAAACAGAGCAGCCACGGCCAGCAACGAGGGATGGGCAAATAGTATGAAGACAGCGGTATACGTTGCGCAGTGATAAAAATTAACCTCCCAACTCTTCCCTTTTTCCATACTCATCCATGCACTCTGAAATGCAAAATCTCCCACAAAGTGACACGCCATCCACAGCACAAAAACAGACGTAGAAATATTTAACAGCATATATTTCCCCTTTATTCCCTTGAACAAACGTATGTAAAGTGTAGTATAAAAGGGAAAACAATGCTATGAAATACTCAATAGTGCAAAGGTGACCTATTTCACTTTCTCGTCGGTATGCTTACTGATCAGCATCCTCCACGGCAGAGCAGCGCATTGACGGATCAGTAGCAGTGCCAGCAACAGTGTCCAGAAGCAGAAGGAGAGATCTTGCGCAAGAAAAGAGCTATCCACCTGGCCTTGAATGAGAGCGGCGCACAGAGCAGCGCCAACTCCAACCGTCATCCAGCGCAACTGTTCGTAGTCGGCTGGTCGTGTCTTGCCGAGATGCCAGAGCAGGCGAGCAAAAAGCCAGTAGAAGAGGAGCAACGTCGCAATAAAAGCCAGCAATCCGAATATCCCCATGCTCACCCAGACATGCAGGAAGATATTATGGGGATGCGAGAGGGTCGGCTCTCTATCCAGCCCCGTTGGCTTGCTTGTCGCCGGGTCATTCTTGATCCAGTACACATGTAGTTTAGGTTGAACTGGCTCGTTACCAGGATTCTTCGTTCCAGGCGGTGCACCATCCGGGTACTGACAGGTGTTGTAATAGCTATTACTGTAGTGACAGAGCCAGTTGTCCATGCCATAGCCAAGCCAGGGACTATCCACAATCATATTTATCGCGCTGCGCCAAAGCCAGGGCCGCTTGCCTAACGAACTATTCCCCTCCTGATCTATATGCCCATTGAGCGCATAATTTATGATCTGTGTATGGAAAAGGAACAGGAAAATCGTGCAGAAAACAACAAAAGCTGTTCCTACAACGAGCAATAGCCTGCGCTTCCGTAGGGCAAATGCGCCGACGAATACCAGCGCTACTGGGATGCCAACCATCCAGGAACCTCGCGAATCACTCTGCAGCAGTGTAAAGACGAAGGGGATACAAAGCAGCAAGATGACAAGCCGAATTTTCCACGAGACCCGTGCGAAAATAAGAGCGAGGCCAATTGGCAGGGCATAATCGAACAGCAGGCCGATATTATTGCCGCTTCCATACACGGTTGCGATGCGTAGATCTGCATTATGAAAGCCGTGCACGAGAAAATATTGCGCAACACCTAGCAAGGCAATAATCAGCCCGCTCCCGAACAACGAGAGCAGGAGACGCGCGATATCCTGCCGTGAACGCAGGCAGAACAGGGCCAAGACCAGGTAAAGCAGGGGGTCACATACTTCCTGGCGAAACGCACGCAACGCATTCCCTGGTGAATATGCAATGGTCAGTGAGAGCGTTGCTGCTCCAAGAAAGACGAGTAACGGCAGGAGAAATGGTCCCAGCCGTCGATACAGCTCACGGACTGACTGCCAGTAGCGCCAGCGTTGCCGTTGCACCAGAAGTTGCACCAGCGCTATAGCTACGCATGTCCACAGCGTAATCTCCACCAGGCTAAAGCGCACATTTCCAACAACTGTTTTTTGCACATAATAATAGGGCAGGGAAAATGGCAGCAGGGACAGCGCATATGCTAGACGATACCAGCACAATACCGCAAATAGCCCCAGGAACGGCAGTGAGTAGAGGGGATTGATATGCTGCCAGGCGAATCCATGGACAACTCCAGGAATATGGATATTCGGATTACCAACCAGGTAATAGAAGGCCATCGACAGGAGCAAGCCAGCCTCAAAAAAACGGTCCCGCCAGAAAGAACTTGTGGCTTCTCGCTCCCCTCCCAATGGAGGGGGAAGAACAACCTGTGAAGGTGCATCCTGTACCAATGGTACACGCTCGGATTGGAAGAGGGACATACGTAAGATACTCATACGATTTATTTTTTGCGTTTTCTGCCTCCGATAAGAGAAGGCATGGGAACACTACTCCGTTTACCATAGAATACTGTATATATTCGTTAAAGTAGCTATAGCGGCCCCCAGATTCCCGAACTAGAAACCTGCTTTCCTTCCTCTCTCACCGCTCACACTCAACACAAAGCTCTATAGTTCGGAAAAGATTTCTCCTTCTCCCACGCTCCCCTTCAGTAGCTCACATTGCAGAAATTCTTATGCAGATATAAAAGCTAACCGCACTGGAAGTATAACAAATTATTGGATATTTTCCAAGCGTTCAGGCTGCACTAGTACGTTACCCACAGTTTTGTTGAAACGGCCTTGCTGATCGTCACCTCGCGGTCATTGACGCGCAGTTGTACATGCTCACCAAGTGCAGGATGTGTTTTATCAGCCTGCACAACAACATGTAGTTGCGTTCCAGGCGTTAAACCTTTCTCATGCAAGTAGCGGATCAGCGCCTCCTCATCCTCCACAACCTCCGAGATACACAGAATCGTTACCGTCTCACCCTCTCGCACAGCCGAGAGGCGTAATGCATGCTTATCTTGCAGATATGTGCGCGCACTGGATACGGAGCCGGGGATGGGATTACCATGGGGACAGGTTAATGGATTATCTAAACTGGCAATCACACGCGCTTCAACAGCTCCTGAGATGAAGTGTTCCAGGCGGCAGGCCTCTTCATGCACCTCGTGCCATTGCATACCCAGCATATCCACCAGAAAACGCTCCGTCAGCCGGTGCCGCCGCAACACCGCCTCCGCTGCCTGATTACCCTCCTCGGTGAGCGTGATATGGCGCTTCTCATCCATCTCGACATAGCCATCTCGCACCAGGCGCTTCAACATCTCAGTCACCGTTGGAGGGGAGACACGGAAACGCTCGGCGAGACGCGCACCAATGACGACCTCATTCTCCATGCTGATGTTATATATCGTTTCCAGATACTCTTCTACTGTCGCGCTTAACGTCTCTTCTGTCTTCATAATGTTGTTTCCGTCTTAATCTAACTACTAAGAGCTCTCTCTTATGTTGGTGCGTATGGAGGAGATCCTCTAGCCCTCCCTATAGTGTATCATGCTGCCCACAAAATTGATACAGAAGAGAACAGATGCGACCAGCGAGCGCTTTCCTCTCTCTATCTAAATGTGCTTATCAAAGCTCTGCTTATAGTAAGAAGAGAGGAGGAACGTATGAAAAAAGTGCTTACCCAACCCATATTTCAGGCGACACTCTTACGACAGAAACTTCGAGTATTCTCAAAAAGGAGGGGTAATTCACCAGACTTCTCGCTTTCTATACGCTGTATATTGCTCGGCTGTCTGGTCCTACTTACGACAGGCTCTTTTACGTTTCTACATCCATGGTCCGAGGCGCTCGCAGGCCAGGATTGCACACGCTACCATGTAGTTGCAGGCGACACGCTCAGTTACATTGCCAAACGCTACTCCACCACTGTCCATAAGCTCGGTCAGCTCAATGCTATCGCCAATCTCGATCTGATCTTTGTCGGACAACAGCTCTGCCTGCCACCCGATAGTAGCGGTGATTCAAAAGGTGCGAGCGGTGTTGGGGCAAACGGGACAGTACGCTGGTACGCGTATGATGCGCTGCAACGTGCTTCTCAGCAGCAGGTGGTCTCGCAGTTGCGCGCAGCCGCCCGGCAGTATAACCTGCCCACAAACTTACTGCTGGCAATCGCCTGGCAAGAGAGCAACTGGCGACAGAACGTGATCTCGCACGATGGAGGCATTGGCGTGATGCAGATTATGCCCGCTACCGCACAGGGCCTGAACGTGGAGACACGTGCCTATCACGATCCCTATAAGCTCCATGACAACATCGAACTCGGTGCGATCTACCTGCATACACTCTGGAAAAGCTTCGGTGGCAATCTGACACAGATTATCAGCGCTTACAATGAAGGTGGCTGGAGCGTTGTGCACCGTGGTATTTTTAACTGGTCGTATGTGAACAGTGTGCGCTCGCTCATGACACGCTTCTCTTGACACTCTCCTTACCCAATCTCACCCACCTGCTCATTCCGGCCTGTAAACATG
>DAOUDD010000083.1:0-8168 GCA_034431765.1 Ktedonobacteraceae bacterium
GGTATTCGTGATCTGACTGTCGAGCAGGTGCAGGAGGCCTCCAGAGCCGGTACGCCCTATAAGTTGGTCTCTTCACTGCAACGGACAGGAGATGGTGTTTTAGCAACCGTCCAGCCAGAGAGGGTGAGCGCTGATGATCCCTTAGCGGCGGTGCACGGCGGTTCGATGCTGGCACATTTTGAGCTGGATGTGCTGCCCGGTCTGACGGTCAAGCTCGACGTGCCAGATGAAGGAACAGTTGGACCCGAGGTGACCGCCTATGACGTGCTGGCCGATTTCATTCGCGCGCTGGGGGCAGACCGGTGATGCTCATCCCTTGAGGGTACTCGACAACAAAACGATATTCGATTTTTTGCTCACCATCGAGTGGCAACGTGAAGCGCCACTTGAGGATCTCCAGCTTTGTGCGCTCGCTCGGCTGAGGCTGCACCGTTTGAATCTTGACCTTGATGCGTTCATGTTGCGATAGCGGTAGATGATCATGCACAACAATTGTGCGTGACGCATGCGCATAGTTGTGCACGGTGATAAGGTAGGCATACGTGTTGCGGCGCAGATCGTTTTGCAGTAGATTCCCCTTGTCAACGCTGCGTTCTGTTGGCTCGCGCTTGACCTTAATCGTGTCATCGACTCCCAGGAAGATTTTGAAGGTCTCGTTGGGCAGGATATCTTTCACCTTCGTCGTACCCACGTACTCGCCTGTCAGGAAGATGCTCGCGTCCCCCTTGAGCAGAATACGTTCGGTCGTATTGCTGATGGTGGCACGTAGGTGGACCTGCTCATTGAGCGCAGGGGCGCTGACGTAGTCGAACTCGCAGGGCAGGTGGTCATGTGAGATGGCTGTTTTATGCGGCGAGTTATCAGATGGAATATCGACAGAGCGACCGGCACGGAAGACTAGAGCCGTGCCTGTGCTCTCGACTGTGGTAGTGGCAATCTGCACCTCGACTGCCTGCTCGATAGCTGGCCCCTCTTCAAGTTCGTCGGAAGCTGCACCTGCGAAAACACCTTCTGAGACAGAAGCTGCTGCACCTGGAGCTACCATGGCGCGTGCAAAGCGTGCGACGGGAGCGGTTGTCATAGGTCTGATCGGTGGAGTGTAGACGTTGAGGTACCAGGGTTTGACCTCAGGCGCTACTGCTGCCAGATGGGGGCGCGCTGTGGAGAGCGCGAGGGAGACGTTGTGCCAATCTTCTCCGGTTGCCTGCTGCACCTGTGCGGCGTACAGCAGCTCGACTGCACCGCTATTGCCATCCTCGTTCATGGAGACGCGCACATCGTACTGCGGATGCCAGGAGGCCCGGTGCACGAGATAGGAAATCTCCAACGTGAACTCACCTGCACTCGCCAGTTCAACGCTCACAACTGCGGCCTGCCGATCACTGGAAAGATTGCCTGTTTTCTGCGCGATCTCGCGACCTTTCGCATCGATCTCCAGTTGAAGCTGGCGCAGTTGCAATTCGAGGTCCTGTGCAGCCTCCGCATCCTGTTGAGATTGTTGAGTCATAAAGCCGAAGAAATCAGCGCAATCCTGCGGCTTCATCTGTCCCCGTGCCAGTCCCTGTGCGAAGTCATGTGATTGCTCACCCAGAGCACGCAGCCATTTCCGGCGGTCCTGCAAAGATTCCTGTCGTGCGTAAAGCAATTGTTGCTGATGCTGCAATTGTTCTAGATCATCCTGCAGCTTGCGCAGTTCGGCTTCAGGAGGACGGCTGAAAAAGGCTGTCGTCACATCAACGTTGAGAATCCGTGTCCCCTTTGGCCCCTGACCGGCAGCTCTCAGCGAGTCACGGATGAATTGTGGCAGATTGTTGACGTGCAGTTCATGCTCGCCAGCTTCAAGCGTAATACTGCCGCGCCGGGTGATCAGAGCACGGTCGGAGTAGACCGTAACCTCGCGAATGGGTGCTTCTATATCGGGCATCGGAACCTCTTTTCCTGCACATATGAGTGGGCGTATCAGTAGTGTCATCGATAGAAGAGTAGCTGTTTCACTAGAAGATACGGTTCTGGAACAGAAAAAGTTCGATGAGAGAAGATTTGTACCTATTCAGATAGGCTAGAAAGTTGTATGCCGTCTGGTTGTTACATATGGATGCCATTCGGAACCGCTCTCACAGATTACTCATAGCCCTGAAGGTTGTAGAATTGCTCACAACCATTCTTTCCGTCTGGAGTGAGTTATTTCTATGATATACTCTACAAAAGTAGGTCCTTGCGCTGTGATATTTTGCTACTCATTTCAGGGGTAGCTCAAGGGAGGGCATCAATCATAAAGAAATTTATTCATACCGATAAGGCACCGCATCCCGTGGGTGCCTATTCGCAAGGCATCGTTTTGAATGGATGGTTATTTACAGCAGGGGTTGGTCCCATCGATCCAGAGACGGGACTGGTTGTCGGCACCACGATCGAAGAGCAAACCCATCAGGTCATGAAAAATCTGAGCGCTATTCTCCAGGCGGCAGGTTTTGACTTTTCTGATGTTGTGAAGGCGACGGTGCATTTACACAACGCTGAGCGCGACTTCTCTGGTTTCAATCAAGTGTATCAGCACTATTTCGCTGCGAACTTCCCTGTTCGTACAACTGTAGGCAGTGTTCTCAATAAAATCCTTGTTGAAATCGACTTTATTGCCGGGAAAGATCAACAAGCGTCTGATGCTGGCGCTAGTCTCTCCGGCTAGCAGGCTCTCTGCTAGCGTGATCACCATGGTCACGATAGTGCTCTGATCCTGACAGACGGTAGATTGTGAGATAGCTGCATGCTCTGAAATAGGAAGGGAGCGTTCCTATTGTACGACCTCTTACTTCGGAATGCGCGCGTTGTCGATGGCACAGGCGGGCCGGCTTTTAACGCGGATATTGGCATTGTGGGTGCGCGCATTGTCGCAATACGCTCATCCTTGCCAGAAGCTGCCAATACGGTTATCGATGTGGGAGGGTGGGTAGTCGGGCCGGGATTTGTGGATGCTCACACCCATGATGATCTTGCAGCTTTACGGCGCTCCACAATCTTACCCAAGCTTCATCAGGGAATTACCTCTGTGGTGATCGGCAATTGTGGTTTTGGGATGGCTCCAGTTGTACCAGAGTATATGCAAGCGGTCAAAGATTATGCCGCGCCCATATTGGGAGAGGATGCGCACCCCTGGAACTGGTACACGATGGCAAATTTTTTGCATACGCTGAACGCTACACCGCTAGGGCAAAACGTAGCAGCTTTACTCGCACATGGCCCATTGCGCGTTGCCGTGATGGGTTTTGAGCAACGGGCGGCTAGCGAGCAGGAAATCCTTGCACAGGAAGCGTTAGTAGAAGAGGCGATGCAGGCGGGGGCAGTTGGTCTGTCGCTGGGTCTGGCATATGTGCCGGGTAGTTATACTCCGACCACTGAATTAGTTCGGCTCGCTCGTGTTGTGGGACGATATCGTGGCGTTGTCACTGCGCATATGCGTAGTGAAGGAGACGGCTTGCTTGAAGCGATCAGTGAATTGCTGACCATTGCCGAGCGGGGTGAAGTCGCTCTGCAGATAAGCCATCTCAAGATCACAGGGCGCAAGAATTGGGATCAGATACAGTCTGCCCTGGATCTTATCAGCGCTGCTCGTGCACGAGGTCTGGATGTCACCGTTGATGTGTATCCCTATAATGCAGGTTCAACGACGATTACGCAACTCCTACCACCCTGGCTGAAAGAGGGCGGCATATCAACTATGCTGAAGCGGCTGCGCGATGTGGAGATGCGGCGACGGGTGCAGCGGGATCTCACGGATGGATTAGCAGGTTGGGACAATCCGGTGCACGCCAACGGCTGGGAGCGCTTGTATCTTTCCTCGGTACAGTTGGAGAAGCACAAGCCATTAGAGGGGCTGAACCTGGCTCAGGCGAGCGCATGGTTTGGTCTGTCACCCGAAGAGGCCCTTTTGCACCTGGTGTTGGAAGAGAAGGGGCAGGTGACGATGATTATGTTCACGATGGATGAGCGTGATGTAGACAGGGTTGTGCAAGCGCCTTTTTCGATGATTGGCTCGGATGGCCTGCCCATTCTTTCTGGACGTCCACATCCTCGCTTATACGGCACCTTTCCTCGCTTTATTGAGCGCTATGTACGCACATTGAGAAGTCTATCGCTTGAACAAGCTATTCACAAGGCTACGGCTTTTCCCTGTGAACGCTTTGGGTTTATAGACCGTGGCAGAGTCGCTATTGGCAAGATTGCCGATCTTGTCATTTTTGATCCTGCTACGATTAGCGACCAGGCAACCTATGATCATCCTCAAGTTTATCCCACTGGTATCAAAGCCGTCCTTGTCTCAGGTTTGTCTGTTATACTGAATGGACAGGATCAGGTCCATCTGCCAGGTCAACTAATCACCTTAAAGCGTGTTTCAGCAGAGGACGCGAGGGAATAAGATGGCTGAATATGCATCTGCTATCGGTCGTGCAGTCAACGATGTCGATACGCCAGCTTTGCTTATTGATAGAGATCAGCTAGAAGCGAATATCCAGCGCTATGCCGGGATTACTTCTCAGGCAGGCACACGGCTGAGACCGCATATCAAAACCCATAAGACGCTTGAGATTGCGCTAATGCAGTTACGCGCCGGGGCGAGCGGTATCACGGCTGCCAAGTTGAGTGAAGCGGCAGTTTTTGCGGCGGCTGGAATGCAGAATATCTTTGTTGCCTATCCCATCATTGGTCCAGAGAAGGCGCGCCATGCGGCAGAGCTAGCAAAGATCTGCCATTTGATCGTTGGGGTCGAAAGTGAAAAAGGCGTTCAACAGTTATCGCAAGCTGCTGTAAAAGCTGGTGCGACCATCTTTGTACGCGTAGAGATCAACTCTGGCTTGAACCGTACAGGTATTGACCCTGCGACAGCAGCCGATTTGTGTCGTTCTGCTCTGGCGGCTCCAGGCCTGGTATTGGATGGTATTTTTACTTTTCGCGGTATCTCTTTCTCAGGCGCGCAGACACACGATCCAGAGGTGTTGGGGCGTCAGGAAGGCGATTTGATGGTTATGTTGGCTCAACAGCTTAGAGAAGCAGGTATTCCTATTAAGGAGGTAAGCGTCGGCTCCACACCTAGCACACCGTATGCCGCCCAGATCCCAGGCGTGACAGAGGTACGACCCGGCACATATGTCTTTTTTGACCGTATGACAACCAGAGCCGGTACTAATACCCCTGACGAAATTGCCCTCTCTATCCTGGCAACCGTGGTGAGCCGTCCCGCTCCTGACATCGCGATCATTGATGCAGGCTCGAAGACATTCTGCGGAGATGTGATTCCAGAGAAGGTGAATCTGGTAGGATATGCAATCACGACAGATGGGCAGAATGGCATTGTTGTGAGTATGAATGAAGAGCATGGCATTGTGCAGCTCTCCCCCGGATTTGTCCCTAAAATCGGCGACAAACTCACCTTCTTTCCCAATCATGTCTGTACAACGGTAAACCTCTCTGACGAAGTTGTTGTGATGCAGAACGGCGTAGTGACAGACATATGGCCTGTCGTTGCTCGTGGGAAGCGACAGTAATCACTTGAGTGAAGAGAGCAGAAAAGTCTTGCGCATCAGTACCACATTTTGACAAGTGAGGCAGAATACGATAAAGTACAGGTGTTCGAGTAGCAGCAAAGCGACACGTAATCTAGTAGAGGTAGAGTCTCCATGGTCAGTGTGTCCAATGTGTCTGGTGTGACTAATGCGACTAGTGTGGCTAACGTAGCTAGTGTGAGTCCTGCACGCAGGCAATATTTAGAGTTCAAAAAGCAGTTCCCCGACGCAATCCTGATGTACCAGGTGGGTGATTTCTACGAGACGTTTGATGAGGATGCCTACATCGCGGCTCGCGAGTTGCAGATTGTGCGCACAACTCGCTCGTATGGCAAGGGCAAGGAGCGCGTACCACTGGCTGGTATTCCCCTGCATGCGCTGGAGAACTATGTGGGCAAGTTGATCGGACGTGGCTACAAGGTAGTTGTGTGTGAACAGGTCGGAGAGGTCACGAAGGGCCGCGATGTGGTAGAGCGCGCGGTGACACGTATTTTAACGGCAGGAACACTCTCTGAGCCAAATCTCCTGCCGGCACGCCAGAACAACTATCTTGTGGCAATTGCTTCGGGGCGGACACAGACCGGGCTTGCTGCTGTCGATGTGAGCACGGGCGAATTTATGGTGACCTGGTTCACGCCCGATGAACTGCCGCTTGCGCTTGATGCCGAGTTGCAGCGTCTCGCTCCTGCCGAATGTTTGCTGCTGGATGGTAGCGACAAGGATGCTTATACCTTTCCCTCGAAGACGATCACAATCACGCACTGTCCCTCCTATTTCTTTCAGCACGAGGCGGCGCAAACACGTCTCTGTCGGCATCTGGGTGTGCAGTCGCTTGATGCCTATGAGTGCGCGGGTGAGCCGCAGGCGGTCGCGGCAGCAGGTGCAATTATCGCGTACCTGGATAAGATGAACGCTTCCCTTCTCTCTCTGCTAACCAGCCTGTGTTCGTATCGTACCACCAGCTTTATGGTGCTGGATGCACATACGCAGCGCAACCTGGAACTGTTACAAGGAACGCGCAGTGGTTTGCAGCAGGGCAGCCTGCTGAGCGTGCTGGATCGCACAATCACGCCGATGGGGGCACGGCAGATGCGCCGTACCTTGACGCAACCATTGCTCGATCTGCGTGAATTGGATGAGCGCCTGGGCAGCATTGAGGAGCTGTACGAGAGTCCGGCGTTGCGTAGCCGCTTTACAATCTGTCTGCAAGATCTCGGCGATCTAGAGCGCGTGGCGGGCCGCGTCAGACAGGGGACGGCGGTGCGTAACGAGGTGCTGGCCCTGCGCGATTACCTGAACGTTATTCCACAGTTGCAGAGTCTTTTGCAGGGCTGTGACGCGGTCCTGTTACGCGAACTGGCTGACGAGATGGACCCCTGTCCACAGGTGCGTGAACTGATTGGGCGCGCCTTGATGGGGCGTGACGAAGAGGATGAGGAGGGCGATGAGCGCCGTCTGATTCGTTCGGGCTATCACGCGGAGCTGGACGAACTCTTCGCCGCTATTCGTGACTCGCGGCGCTGGATGGTCTCGCTAGAGGCGCGTGAACGGCAGCGCACTGGCATCAAATCGCTCAAGGTGGGCTTCAACAAAGTCTTTGGTTACTACATCGAAGTCAGTCACGCCAATGTCAAGCTCGTGCCTGACGATTACATGCGCAAGCAGACGTTGGTGAACGCCGAGCGTTTTATCACTCCTGAGCTCAAGGAGCACGAGGCGCGGATTCTCAGTGCCTTTGAGCGGATTGAGGAGATGGAGCGCAGTATCTATGCCGACCTGTTGCGTCAACTCGCCGTCTTCTACCAGGAATTGATGACGACGGCGCTGGCCGTGGCGAGGGTCGATGTACTGCTGGGTCTGGCAGAGGTCGCGGCTCATCAGGGCTATGTGCGACCAGTCCTGGAGCAGAGCACGCGTATGGAAGTCATTGGTGGACGGCATCCCGTCGTCGAGTCTTCTCTGGATGGCGATGTCTTTATTCCCAACGACATCAACCTGGAGACTGAGCAGGGAGAGCGCGTGCTGCTGCTGACCGGTCCGAATATGGCGGGCAAATCAACCTACCTGCGCCAGGTGGCACTGATCGCACTCCTTGCTCAGATTGGTAGCTTTGTCCCCGCACGCAAAGCACGAATTGGCCTGGTTGATCGCATCTTTACACGCGTCGGAGCTGAAGATGACATCGCCTCCGGCAAAAGTACCTTTATGGTCGAGATGGAGGAGACCGCGACGATCCTCCATCATGCGACACGCCATAGCCTGGTCATTCTCGACGAGATTGGGCGCGGCACCAGCACTTACGATGGTCTGGCGATTGCTCGCGCCGTCGTCGAGCACCTACATACTGAGTTGTGCGCGCGCACGCTTTTCGCCACGCACTATCACGAACTCGTCGCGCTGGAGCAGGAGCTGTCACACTTGCGCGTCTACACCATGGCGATCAACGAGGATGATCCCAACGCGATCATTTTCCTGCATCGCGTCATACCCGGTAGTGCTGGTCGCAGCTATGGCGTCCACGTTGCTCGGCTAGCCGGGATGCCAGTCAGTATTGTGCGGCGTGCAGAGGCCGTGTTGCAGCAGCTCGAAAGGCAGAGTGCCGAAACGCTG
>DAOUDD010000084.1:0-48445 GCA_034431765.1 Ktedonobacteraceae bacterium
CCTACTCTCCCCTATATTCGTCTCGTTTGCTTCTGAAATATCACGAAAGAGGGCTGTGTAGAGTTCAGTGGGGTGATCAGTTTCCACGATTGTAAATTCTGGAACGCCTGGATCAAAGTGAAGTTGGAGACGCAGGAGAAGCAGAGGATGATGGATGCTTGAACCGTTTATTGCATTCCAGCGTAGGATGCCGTCCCCAATCATGAGCTCAAAGCGTTCTGACTCTCGCTCAAGCTGTGCATGCAAGTCATACAGTTTCTTGTAGAGCTGTTCAGCCTGACGAGCAGGCTGTTCCGTTTGGACCCAGGAATTACGTTGCACTTGCCAGGCTTCAAACATCTGACGCAGCCTCGGAGCCTGCTCTGCCGTTTGAGCGAACGTTGGGTGCAAAACAACTGTGCCGTCGATCTTCTGCCAGCCATCTTGTAGCCAGTTCGCGAGTTCTCGTGGGGGGACGGGAGGATCAGTCAGAGCAGGCTTCTTGACCTTAAGGATGAAAGGTTCTTCATTCTCGTCCGTCTCTCGACTCTCATCTCCCTGTTGGGCTGTCGCTATCGTGCTGCTCGCTGCCGAACCCGATCCACGACGAATACAGCCATGCTTTGGCAACTCGTGCCACCATAAGACCCAGGGATGAGATTGAATATCACGCTGAACAGGATTTTGGAGCTGGTTAAATGCTTGCACATACTGAAAGATTTGTAGAAGTTTCGTACGGGTCTGTTCTACTGGTTGAGAGGAAATGGAGGTAGACTTCATCATGAAATAGAGCACCCTTTCATCATTCTGATAAACATATAAGACACGTTTTAATTCATAAAGATACCAATTTTATATTTTCTCTATACGCATACTTCGCAGGAAATACCTCAAAAATATTGTCTGCAGGTGTATCTGTTTATGTTTATAGAGTATAACAGAAGTTCAGACCAGGATCAAGAATTGTATTTTTTTGTACAGAGCTTCCTGGCTTTTTGGAAACTTCTAAAGCTCTGAAACATGTCACCATTCTTCTCGCTGTTGTATCTTATTGAATAATAATGGTGGAAGGGAAGAAGCTTACTCTTCATGAGAGAATGAAATATCGGGCGACTGCATGCTCGGATCGCTCCTTAGATATGCTATCAGTAGTGAATTTCTTTGAAATGCCTTCAGGCACAATCGCCTGTTAGAAGCGGATGTACTCGTCATTATTTTAACAAGGATATGGTTATATGTACATTAAAGTAATATTAAGAGCGATTCTATGCCAGAGATAAAGTGCGATAATAAAGGAAGAGCTTTGACAAATTGTGATGAATAGGAGCAGTTGAACTTTTTCTGTTCTTATGGGAATGCTGCATATTGCAGAAAAGATGCCGAATATCGTAGAACTATTCTCTCACTTGGGAGAGAAGGGCCAGATATTGTCGGGATTTGTGGTATACTTGTAAGAGATACAACGAAATCCACTGGTCCTTCGTATAAACTACATAAGGAACAGTTGTAAGGTAGGTTCCCTCCTACTTTTCCCATCAAGGGGGCATGACAATGGATACGAAACAACCACCGCGAAGGCATGGAAGCGGAGCGAAAGCTATTGCTCTTGACGAGAACGTACAATTAGCTCGTTATCGTTTGTATCTTCTTGCATCCGCGTTATTCTCCGGTATGCTTGCCCTGACCCTGCATTTCATTCTGGGTCACTAGGTATAGAGGTATATCGGTTTCTCGTATAGATATGGAAGGCATCTCGACATGAGATGCCTTTCTTTTTTGCATTTCTTCTCTGCCGCCTATCCCAAACCAACGCAAAAGCCTTGCCCACATGCTTTATGGGAGGGACATTTTGTGCGTACCATCTTCCTAACACTTGCATGTATTACGTAAAATGAGTACAATTTGTCTATACTTTTGCAATCATTATTCTATTGCATTGCTTACATACCGAAGATGAGGTGCGGATGAGTATATTGCCAAAATCAAATGTATCTATTCCTGCACAGCCAGCACGAGATGCCGCGCCTCGTCGTCTGATCGTTACGGCGGGGACTGTCGCGTTCGCCATTCGCGATTGGTCCCTCTGGGTTCTCTTGCGCGTCGGACCATGGGGACCGCCCATGCGTCTTGTCCTGGGCAAGGAATCGGTCTCTGATGCGGTTGAGCGTACGTTGGAGGCGCTGTTACTCTGGCCCGATGCGGCGACACTGCTGCAAATCAAGGCTGGCTGGCAAGAGCAACAGGTTCACGTCTGGGGGAGTTCCGAGCAGGGAGCTTCGGTGTCACTGATGCATAGTGTCCTCTTGCGCGCCAATCGAGACGAATTGCTCCCTCATCTGCATCGTCAGCCTGTTCCTAGCTTGCATGTCGAGTGGTTTCCCGCTTCTGCTATCGAATCGGGACAGCAGGTGATTGATCCTGAGGTTTTGCCTGGCGTTCTTTCGGCTCTACAGATGCTGCGCTCGTATGTACAGCATGATCCAGAGATCGTGCTGCGCTACCTCGCCGATATGGGAACGATGCGGCTCCCCAGCCAGGAGATCGAGTGGTGGCAGCAGGAGGCCGATGCTCTCTATGCCAGGGCGCAGACAAACAGTCGTGATACACTGCCCTTGAGCGTGATCAAGGAGCCTGCGGTTGGGGATGGCGTGCTGACATTAGCGGAGGCGGCACTGCTCTATCGTGCCTTCTTCCCTCCTGATGAGCAGATAGACCTCTCAAATGTGCGGCGTCGTTTCCTGGCAACCAATCGTCTGCACCCTCTTGAGGAGGATCGCCCGGTGCGTGGTCGTGAAGACGAATGGCGTCGTGTCAGCCGTGCCTATCGCTATATCGGTAGCTAAGCAACGCTTTCCTATTCTCGCTCATGTCTATATCTTAGCCCATTTATGCAGAAATGATCATACGAGCAAGAATAGGGAAGTTGTAGGTAGCAATTGAGCTACCTGTGCTACAATAACAGGCAGGCTCTACTAGAAGACTTTTAGAGAAAAGGCGAGAGAAGTATGGCGAAGGTAACAACTGGCACAGGCGATACAGGTTACACCGGTTTGCTTGGTGAGGAGCGCGTCCCCAAATACGATCCCCGTCCCGATACATTTGGTACTGTTGACGAAGCGACATCGGCTCTCGGCCTCGCACGTGCGGTGGCGCAAGAACAAAAAGTCAAGGACATCCTCTTGCATATTCAGCAGGAATTGTATCTTTTGATGGGCGAACTTGCGACAACTCCTGAAAACTATGAGAAGATGGGGCTGCGTATGACAGGCGAGCATGTGCAGTGGTTGGAGAAGGTGGAAGAGGAGTTGAAACGCGAGGTGGAAATTCCCAACAAGTTTATTATCCCAGGTGACACTCTTGACGGTGCCGCACTCGATCTGGCACGCACAATCATTCGCCGCGCCGAGCGTATGGCCGCTAAACTGTTGCATGAGGGCGTGATCGCGAATACCGACGTGGTGCGCTATCTCAACCGTCTCTCGGACCTGGTCTTCATCCTGGCGCGCTACATCGAAGTGAAATCCTCCCTTGCCGAACTCCCCAATGAAGAAAATGTGAAGTAGCTCATTTTCTTTTGACAGATTTCAAGGCATACTCTTAGCAAATAGAGAGAAGAGACGAAAGGGGCACGCCCCTTTCGTCTCTTCTCTGTCTGAAAGTGTATGTATACCAGAACACACATTTAGCGACTGTATATGGATTTACATGAACGCCGTCGAAAATGAGGTCCAGCTCGTTGACAATGCCTGTCACGGATCGAGTATGGCTTTTGAGGAACTGGTGCGCCTGTACGAGCCGCGCATCAGACGGACAATTTATGGTATGACGCAAGATGTACAACTGACACAGGATCTTTGTCAGGAGACGTTTTTTGCAGCTTACCGCGCGCTACCACGTATGGACGCTACAAAACTTCATTTTGCTCCCTGGCTCTATCAGATTGCGCTCAACCTGGTACGTAGTGAGTGGCGACGACGCAAACATGTGACGCTGGTACCATTCTCTTTGCCAGGAAACGATGAAAACGCGTTCGACGAATCGTATGAGGGTCTGCTTGTGAGTGATGGGCAATTCGAGGAGCATGTCGTGACACTTGACACGGTACGGCATGTTCTGGCACAATTACCTCCTAGTTCTGCTATGTGTCTGCTATTGGATGCTGAGGGCTTTACTTATAATGAGATCGCCGAGATGCTCCAGGAGTCGCTCTCCGCAATTCGTAGTAGACTTTCACGCGCGCGTCAGGCTTTTCATCGACTCTACAACAATCTCAATCAGGAAGGGCAGGCATGAACGGTCATCACTCAGGTTGGCGTGGTCAGCATACTTTATCATGTCCTTTTACTCCTGAATGTCTGCGCCTGCTTGATCAGATTGATGCTCTGAACGTTTCGTGCTCCATACCTTCGTCTGTTGAGCACATTCAAAGCGTTGAATCCCTTCAGGTGACACGTCTTGCCGAACATATACAGGGATGCAAGCTGTGTCAACGTGCTACAGCTCAACAGAGGAGGAGGCGCGAGCAACAGCGTGCCCTCCTGCGAGAACTACTCGTTGAGGGAGAACAGATAGTCCCTTCGAGCACTATGCGTATTTTGACCGCTTTGAAGCGCGAAAACGCAACCCTCCAACAAATAGAAACACCTCCCCCTGTGCCACGTTTAGAGCATCCTGTACAATCACCGTTTAAACCTGATCAGCCTGCTACTGCGAGTCGCTTACGAGCAGGCACCCTTGTTGCGGTAGTGGTCGCGGTACTGCTCATTCTCACCTCAATCAGTGTATTTGGATTACTTCGCTCACGCACAAACACAGCCTCGACTACTCAACAACTTGGCTCACACACAAACACAGCCTCGACCACTCAACAACTCCATTTCGCGACTGATTGGACATCGCTCTTGCTCACCCGACTCTCGCCCGATAGGGATCAGCGCATTGTGGAAAATTACGAGGCGATCAGTGGCAAGCATACCCAATTATTTCCAGGCTGCTGCTCTACACATGCTATCATCGATGGTGCGGCGCATAATGGGCACAATATCGTCTATCACGAGGTAAAGGGAAATAGCACAACCTACTCATTGCTGAGCGGACAGAGTTACACGGTTGATGGTCGAGGCACGAATGCAGCCTGGTCAACCTTCGATCAATATATCTTTGTCGCAACAGAAAAAGCGTTTATCCAGATTGATGTGAACAATGGACGACAAGTTCAACAGCACGTTGCACTGCAGGCATTTCGCCTGGAACTCTACCGTGATACCACGCATCTCCTCTACTTCACGCGTCTGCATCCAGAGAATGCACAACTGCTTGACCTCTACTCGATTAAAATGGATACAAATGGTCCTGCTATGGTGAATGGACCACTTGCAACAGGACCGATCTCAACTCACTTCTGGCTCGATCTGAGCGATACTCCGATCCACTATGTAAAGGCTGAAGCGGGCCAGCACAATCTGTATGCAGTGGAGAGCGATGGCTCCAATGATCGCCTGCTTCAGCGTAATGCGACACCGATTGGCTACGCAAACGATGGAACGCTGATGTATATGCGCTATGATCAGGACAAATTCTCTGTCCATCAACTTGCCTCTGGCAGCAAACCTGATGTGATCGGCCCGACTCTGCTCGACAACGTTGCTCCCGGCGCGAAATCGTTGTGTAATACTCCCGCAGCCGATGGCGTGCCGGTATGTGACCAGAGCATTGCACTATCCCCGTATGCACGTTCTCTCGTCATTGGTGCAAGCTATGCAGATGGGCGTTATGTTGTCACTGCAATTGATGTGCAGACAAAGGGGAAAACAGCTCTCCCGCTCTTACAGCTCAACAACAGGCCAGAGGCCGACGTTCAGTTAATCGGCTGGGATAAAATTTTAGCCTCTTGACAACATTTTAATGCGTACAATATTCCCACTATATCGTATATTCTTCAGCGATGCGCCTTTTCCAGATACGTACCTTGCCAATGCCCACTGAGCGCAACAATTGCTCGGTGGGCGCGTGTGCCTGAGCAACCTGGCGTGGATTATGCGCATCCGAACCAATGCTGATCGGTGTGCTCTGATCCGCGCAGGCGCGTGCGAGACGCTGCACAACGTCAGGATAGAAGAGAATGTCGTAGCCATTGATCTCCAGCGCAACATCCTGCTGTGCCGCATCAGCCGCAAGTTGTGCCAGGTCATCATCAAGGGTTGCTGGAAGATAAGGATTCTGCGAGCGCATACGTACTGGATGGCTGACGACGCTAAAATTGCCACTTCTTACCGCAGCACGGAGAAGCTGCATATAGCGTTTCCAGAGTGCCTCGCCCTCTTCTCGTGTCTTTGGAATTACGTTCTCGAACAGATTGTCGTCGATCTGATGCACCGAACCGATCAGGTAGTCCCAATCATAACCCTGGAGCGCTGCTTGAATTCTGTCTGCCTGCTCAGGAATAAAATCTACCTCCAGGCCCAGGCGCACATCAAGGCCAACGGTGCGTGCAGCACTTCGTACTTCGTTGTGGTATGTAGCTAAAGAGAGCACAGGGCCTTCAAGCGGCATGTGCTGGAGCAATGGTCGCACTTCGCTCATCTGAAACACATGCTCCGACAGGCCCAGAACGCGAATACCTTTTGCCTGTGCCGACTCTGCCATCTGCCATGCTGAACTGCGCACAACGTGATTATGAAAATCGCTGTCAACCGTCATACAGTCTCCTTCAACTACTTACACCTTTGATTACGCCGGACGCACAACAGAGATTGTAAATCCATCGGTATAGTTATCATCCATTGCAAGCGCCAATGAGAGCAATCGTGGATCACTGCTTGCTCGTTTATTGTACTGGATCAGACCGTTTGTATTCTCGTCCGCGCTCTCGCTCTCTTGCAGCGCCTGCCCCTCGCGTATACAGTTATCTGCCACAATAATGCCCCCCGGACGGCTCAGGCGAATTGCCCAATCCAGGTAGAGCGGGTAAGGCGCTTTGTCGGCATCAATAAAAACCATGTCAAACGGAGCTTCGCCAGTGAGCTGGGGCAGCAGATCAAGCGCTTTGCCCACCCGTACCTCGCTGCGATCCCCCACCCCCGCGCGCTCAAACGAATTGTGCACAACCTGCGCATGTTTCGGATTGATCTCTAGCGTAATCAAACGACCATCCGCAGGTAGCACACGTGCCAGCCAGATCCCGCTGTAGCCCGCCAGAGAACCAATCTCAAGCACGCGTCGTGCATTGCAAGCAGTCGCCAGCAATTGCAACAACTTCCCCTGCAACGGCGAGATCTGAATCTCTGGTAGCCTTTCTTTTTTAGCTGACCTGAGTGCAGCCTGCAAACCAGCATCCTCAGGCGCAAATATCCTCGTGAGCCTTTCCTGAATATGGTGTTGCACCTGGAGTTGATGACGCGCGTTAGTAGTATCTTTGTGCTCTTGAGCCATGAGAATCATCCTTTCGTAGAGTACGATAATTAAGTGTTCTCTTGTGGTAGATCATCTTGTACAAAAGTATTATATCTCATCAAGGTTGGAGGGGGTGTGACGACTTTATTGTTGAGTGAGGAAACCAATTGAGTATGCTCGCTTTGAGCACAACATCTAGTGTTTCCGCCCACGTGAGTACAGCTTCATCCCATGTTCAATCACTACATCCCATTACTCCGTTAGCAAATTGCGGTGTAACTGGTGACGGATGCAACGCTTCGTCACCTTGTTCTTTTCCTCACCCACGTGTCTCTACCGCCTGCTCCAACAGATACTCTGCAATCCGTCGGTCAATCACGGCGTCGCAGTCGCTTGCGATGGCGATTGCTTCTTGTAGATAGTTCAATCCACGCTGCTTGCGTTGCTTCTCCACAGAGGTAGAAGTGGTGGGTCCTTCTTCCTGTACCATTTGGACCAGTAGCGCCCCATAATTGTAGAGCGTACGTGCATAATCAAGGCGTAGGCCACGGTCTTTAGAGATGTGGAGCGCTTGCTGAAAATATTCCTCGGCTTGCTCATATGCTCCCTGGCCGCCGAAGATGCACCCTAGCAGGCGATATGTGCGAGCGATGGAGCGAATAGTTTCGTGTGTCCGCGCCTGGCGGAGCGTTTCCTCCGCCAACTGTTGTGCGGTTATAACGTTACCGAGAAAATAGTGTACGAACGCAAGCAGATGTTTCGCATCGATGATTGTATCAACTTCTATCCCCTCAACGGCGAGTATGCGTTCAAGAGTGAATCGTGAGCGGTGGAGCAGATGCTTTGTGCGGAGAGAGAACGCTTCTGGCGGAGTTGGTCTCATGCCTGCAAGCTGGGGATCGTCGGCTATTGCTTGTGTGATACGGAGATCGGCAAGGCCGGTAAGGGCATAGTGGATGCAGGGCATATTCTTCAAGGACCGTCCCAGTTTCAATGCGTACGCTATACTGGCTGCCGCCTCCCCAAACTTACCCAGTTCTGTCTGTACCGTTGCTAACGTCCAACTGCAATAGCTGGCATGTTCACGATCCTGCATACGTGCGGAAAGCTCTCGACCCTGTTTCGCCCAATCCTCAGCCTCTAATAGATTGCCTGAACGTTGCTCGACACTCCCCAGATTGATCATCGCTGAGGCCATATAGGGTAAGTGCCCGATGCGCTCAGTTAGTTCGAGTGCACGCTGCAGATATTGGCGAGCCGCCTCATGCTCACCTTTCATAATGTAGGTGGCACCCAGGTTACCGCATACGCGAGCCATCTCTGTGATCAGCTCATGCTGCTCATAAATAGCGAGTGCGGTATGCATATGAGCCAATCCATCGGTCAATTGTGCCAGGCTGGCAGCCACGACTCCCAGCCCTTCGTATGCCTCTCCCATGTCCAGGGGATCACCTATGAGTGCTCGCTCGATACGTGTGAGCCGTTCTGTACTTGGTTGAACCGAGTGCTTAAGGATGGAGAGTGCTTCATGAAGTAAGCTTCGCGCCTCGGCGTACTTTCCTTCAAGCCGTAGGTTTGCACCATATCTCATAATAAGGCAAGCCCAGGCAGGAGTATGAGTAAGTTTTGCGTCTGTAAGTACGCGCATGCCATGTGCATAGTATGCATGAGATTGCTCATACTCTCCTACAAAGGCCCAGGTCAGACCAATGGCGCGTAAAAGAATCGCTTGAATCTGCACTTCACGCTCGCTTTGCTGCTCGTTTAACTGTGACGTGCCGTATTCATGCTGGCGGAAGCTCTCACTCGCTCGCAGTTCGAGCAGCGCTTCATAGAGGCCGCGTGCGTCGGCGAAATCTCCGCGAATCATACTGCACTCAGCCACATATTCCAGCAGATGACCAAGTATCAGGGGATCTGCAAGTTGGCGTTGTGAGAGCGGCTGTGAGGTAATGAGGGCAATGCTTTCATGAATGTCAGATAGCTCGACGACTGGCTGCTCTGGCTGGAGCAATGTCTGAATCACAAGCACAAAGTAGCGTTGTGACTCTGTATAGGCCGCCATTGCGTATGCCTGATTTCCGGCTAAGCGCGCATAGAAGCCCAGCGTTTCAGCACTTCCTCCTCCTCGAATAAGGTGATACACAATAGCGGCTGCAACCTTCTCAGGATGTGTAGTAGTGGCAGCCTTGAGTGCCTCAGCAGCACGGCGGTGCAATTGTGCACGGCGCGCCGCCGAGAGCCGTCCGTAGAGATGGCTGATGATGAGCGGATGCCAGAAGTGATAGATAATATGTGCACCCGTTCCTTCTTCGGTCAGCAACCCGGCTTGCAGTGCCTCGTCGAGCAGATCAAGAACGGTATCTTCATCATATTCTGGTGCCATCGGTAGCAGTTGTTGTAGCTCAAAGAAGCCTCCCAGGACCGCTGCCTTGCCCAGCAGTGCCTGGCAATCAGAACTCAATCTGTTCAGTCGGCGCTCAAGTACGGCGGCAATTGCACCTGGTAACTGATTTGCGCTGTGAGAAGCCGAACGCTTGCTTTGTGTTGCTGTGTTGCTGACCTGTGTATGGGAATCGAGAGGTCCTGTCTTCCGTGCGCTTACTACTGACTCAGGCGTTTTCTCTTCAGTGGAGAGCGTATCAACGTAGCGTGCCAGTTCTTCAGCAAAGAAGGGGTTCCCCGATGCCTGCGTTTGGATGTTCTGGATCATCTCCTGTGGGAGGTGCGCGACAAGCGTGCTGATTTCCGCATTGCTTAAGGGCTGAACTGGTATAAGTGTGATTGCCTGTTCGCGCTGCAATTCGGCTGTTAATGCGCGCAACTTGTGCTGGGGAGCAAGCTCCCCCTCACGACAAGTTCCAACCAGGAGGATACGCTGCTGCTGCAAGTGATGCGTGAGGTACGTAAGGAGGTCAAGACTGCTCTCGTCAGCCCATTGTAAGTCATCAAAGACAAGCAAGAGCGGATGAATTTTGCTTAACGCACTTAACAGGCCAAGCGTTGCCTCCCACAGGTGCAGACGCTCCTGCTCATGAGGAATAGAGGGCGGAGGAACTGAGATAGAGGGGGGCACAGAGGTAAATTCGGGAAGCAGTGCACTGAGCCGTTCGAGCTTGAGCGGTGCTTTTCGCTGTCCCGGCGGGGAACTCTGTGCAGAAGTCAGCAACGGTTCCCGGCCTGTCTGCAGGTTCTTTGTGCCAGCCGTTGTGGGAAAGGCTTCAACGGACGTTGTCATGGTCACGAGTTCTTCAAATGTGGAGGCGCTTTGTAAGAGGGTGCGTAACAGCTCTGTCCAGGGACGATACGGAATAGCTCCTTCCTGCTCGTATGAACGGCTCCAGGCAACTGTCCAGCCACGGTTGTACGCTTCCAGGCTAAACTCTTCGGCCAGACGCGTTTTGCCAATGCCTGAGTCCCCTTTCAATAATAAGAAGTGTGGAGAGCGTGGGGAGGGTGCCTGAGCTGAGCGTGAAGGGGGAGTTTTTGCGTGCCCTGGATCACGGTTTTGTTGTATCTTATCTTCGTGCGGGTCTGCTCCCTCGATCTGCAGGAGGATATTGTGGATCGTATCCAACTCAGCTTCTCGCCCAATCAATGGACTCTGATTGTGGCGTCCAATCTGAAAGACTGGACGAGTGAACAGAAGATCTACTTGCGTGGGAAGAGGAGGGTGAGGCGCTGATGGCGCTGGTGTCCCATGAGCAGGCGGTTCATCAGCTTTTTGCGCAGGAAGCACGCTCTCTGGGAGAGTCGGTACGTGTCCTCTGCGCAGCTTTTCGTAGAGTTCCTGCGTTTCCGGCAGTGGCTCTCCCTCGTACTCGCGGGTTAGCATGCTTTCGTACTGCCGATACATTTGCAGTGCCTCACCACGGCGGTCCAGTTGTGTCAGCAGCAGCATCAAGCGCTGTAGGGCTGTCTCATTGGTTGGATCAGCACTGCGCAACCGGTCCAGTGTCTCGATAGCGCTGACATACGAACCCTGTTCAGCACGTATCTGTGCAAGTTTGAGCTGCAAGCCAACCCAGGCGCGATGCAGTGCGTCGCGCCGGCGAGCTGCCCACTCTGAATACAGCTCTTCCAGCAAGTAGCTCCCTCGATAGAGCTGGGCCGCCTCTTCAAGCAACCGCTCGGCCTCACTACTGTTTGTTGCCTGCTCTGCCTCTTTAAGGCGAGCCTCAAATTCTTCAGCATCGACCCAGATTTCTGTCTTGTCGGCTAACTCAAGAATATCACGTTCCAGGCGCAGGAGGCGAGATGCGGCAGGCCGTTCAAGCCCTGGCTCCAGAATTTGCCGCAGCTCGTGCACCGCTCCATTCAAACGGTTCGCAGCAACGTCGATGTCGAGATCAGGCCAGAGCATCTCCATCACCTGTTCTCTGCCTATTCGTCGCCCAGAATTGCTCAATAGGCAGCCGAGCAGAGAGCGCGCACGGCGGCGGTGCCACGTGCGGCTATCGGTCACCTGCCAGGACCCATTCTTTAAATGTTCAACACGAAATTGCCCCAGAAGATAGATACGTAGTACTGGAGTTGGCAAGGATGGCTCTATCGGTATGGTTGCTTGCTCGTCCTGTTCTCCCACAAGAAGCTGTTGCGAGGTCGCAATCTGTTCAGGAAGGGTGCTGCCAATGTATTTACTGACTGTGCGCCCTTTTTCACTCCAATAAGCATACCAATATGGGCCGTGACCAGAACCTTCACGGCACTTGCGGCATCGTTGTTTCCCGCAACGTGTATATTGCTGGCGATAGGTAATCTTACTACTAACATTCATTCCTATGCGCCCTCTCGGAGGAGACGAGTACTACCTGCGTGGAGAATCTCTTCAATATATCATGATATTCTCTATACAAGCAGTATAACCTGATTATGTTGACATGACAAGAGACTAGCCAATTTGCATCCTAGCAAAGAAGCTCCTATTTATTATTTTGTCTCTACTTGAAGGTGATTATACATAAATACACAAGAAAGGTCAATTGCCTCAGCTAGAATTTCTTCCCTTGAGTAAGAGGGAGTTGAGAACGAAACTTTCGATATGTCCGTCTTCACGTCTTTGCACCCCCAGCTTTTGCTGAAGATGCTCGTCGCTCTCTAGTATAAAACGTTCGAGTTCAGCCTTTTCTACGGAGGACATCTGTGAGCGCGTTGTCCAGTCATCAAATGAGTGCGTACGCGAAAATACTTCCTGATATTCGATCTGTAGCCCAGTATCTGTGAAGAAGCGCTGCCATTCCTCCTGTGTGTAGGCGCGGCCATGGGAAGCATCACGCCGCTTCTCAACGGTATTAATAAATCTATCCGCTTCAGGATCTTGAGGCACAATGTTGTCAATGAGCAGGAAGAGACCTCCAGGTTTGAGCACACGCGCAATCTCCTGCACGGCTTTGTTCACATGAGGAAAGTGATGTGGCGCGATGCGACAGGTGACGCGGTCAAAGCTGGCGGCGGGAAATGGGAGCGCTTCCGCGTCGGCAAGCTCAAACGTTGCATTCGTAATTCCCTGAGCTTGCAAAAACGCCTGTGCATGCTCCAGCATGGTCGGCGTGAGATCGCTGACAGTGATTTGTGCTACAAAGGGTGCAACGGCCAGTGCTGTATGCCCTCCTCCTGTCGCAATGTCCAATGCCACCTGCTGAGGCTCCCACTCGCCGACTTCGATCAAGCGCTGTAAGTCCACGCCTACGCGATGCGCTGTGCTTGCAACATAGTTAGCAGCCGTGCGGCTAAAATACTCCTGCACTTGAGCCTTCTGCTCATCGTGTGTTGCCATATCTCGCTGCTCCTCAGAATGTTATGATGCGCTCTTACGCCCTTTGAGAAAGATAAAATCTACGACAAAAGAGTCAAGGTGCCCATCATCACGCTCACGGACCTCAAAGTAGCGCGCGAGGTCTTCGTTCTCCTCCGTCCTCTCCAGAATATAGGTCTCAAGAGCTGCTTTCTCCTCAATCTTCATACCTGAACGCTCGGTCCAGCTATCGTACTCATAGACGTTGCGGAAGAACTCACGGTACTCAACCTGTAGCCCTGCTGCAGAGAAAAAGTTCTCCCACTCCTCTCGTGTGAAGGAACGTCCATGCGAGTTGTCACGCCACTGCTCTACCTTGTTATAGAATGCATCGAGCACTGGATCGCTGGGGGCCAGAAGGTCAACAAGCAAAAATAGCCCGCCAGGTTTGAGTACACGAGCTGCTTCCCTCACTGACCCGGCTGCATTGGGAAAGTGATGTGGGGCAAGTCGGCAGGTGACGCGATCAAAGCTGGCGTCGGGGAAGGGGAGCGCCTCCGCATCGGCAACCTCTAACGTTGCATTGCTGATCCCTTGCTGCTGAAAAAGCGTGCGCGCCTTCTCCAGCATCGCTTCCGTTAGATCGGTCACGGTGATCTGTGCAACGTGTGGGGCAATGGCAAGCGCTGTATGCCCGCCTCCTGTCGCGATATCCAGCACCACCTGTTGCGGCTCCCAGTTGCCAAGCTCGACCAGACGTTGCAGGTCGGGACCGGTGCGATTAGAAAATGCGCCCGCATAACCCTCGGCGCTTCGACTAAAATATGCCTGTACCTGCGCCTTCTGCTCGTCGGCATTCTGCGTCATAAGAGGTGTTCTCCTTGTGTAAACGAAGATATGGTATAAGTATACTTTATTTTGGCTCAAAAGGAGAGCCAACAGTCTGTCTCTTTCCGAACTCTTGCGGTTGATGTAGAATAGGGAGATATGCCAACACTTGAAGGTTCTGTAGAAAATATTGTCTTCCGCAACGAAGAGAATGACTATACGGTGGCCCGCTTTCGTCTCAATGACACTGGCCGCCTCTTTCGCGACGATCTGACGACGATTGTGGGCGTGTTGCCCGGTATCCAGACCGGTGAACTGCTGGTGGTGGAAGGTGAGTGGGAGAACGATCCTCGCTACGGTCGTCAGTTGCATGTGACGAGCTTTACCCAGCGCCTGCCCGCCTCAACTGAAGGGATTATTCGCTACCTCAGCTCAGGCATGATCAAGGGCATCGGGCCGAAGAAGGCAAAATTGATCGTTGAGCAGTTTGGCGAGCAGACGCTGGCGATTATCGAGCAGCAGCCTGACTTGCTGCAACAGGTCAAGGGGATCAGTGCGCGAGATCGCAAGAGGATTGTCGAGACGTGGCTGGAACAGACCGACATCAAGGAGCTGCATCTCTTCTTGCAGTCGCACGAGGTCTCGCTCAATGTGGCAACCCGTGTCTATAAACAGTATGGCAAGGACTCGATCAGAGTTGTGCGTGAGAATCCCTATCAACTGGCGCAAGAGGTGCATGGCATCGGCTTCCGTACCGCCGATGATATCGCTCTGAAGCTTGGTCTCCCCAAAGACAGTATTCCACGGCTGGCGAGCGGTTTGAAGTATACCCTGACCCAGGCCGCTAATGAGGACGGGCACTGTTTCTTGCTCGAACGGGACCTGCTCTTTCGTTCTGCCGATGTCCTGCATGCGCCGGTTGAGGCGTTGCGTGGCGCGATGGAGCAGTTGGGAAACGACCAGGATGTCTTCATTGAGCCTGCTACCCCTGATCGACAGTTGCCCATCATGCCCGGCGCGCTCCCCTCACAGCAGGATAACGGCGTTGAGCCACCACATGCAGCCGATTGGGATGAGATTGCTGGCGAGGAAGAGGTGCCGCAGGCGCGTATCTACTATAGCCCGTTCTGGTACGCTGAACAGGGATCGGCACGGCTGTTGCGCCTGCTGCAGAAAACGCCGAGTAGTCTGCCTCCCACCAGCGCCGAGCAGTGGGAAAAGGTCTTTGAGCTGCTTAAGCAGAAGCGCAATATGTTCCTGACCGAGCGACAGCGTGAGGCGGTGCAGACCGCTTACAGGCACAAGGTCTCGATTCTCACTGGTGGCCCAGGAACGGGAAAATCAACCTCGCTGCGTGCGCTTTTGCTCTTGCTGCGCATGCGTAAAATTGATGTTGCCCTCGCCGCTCCCACCGGACGCGCGGCGAAACGGCTCACCGAAGCAACAGGTGTGCAGGCGAAGACTCTGCACCGCCTGCTCGAATACGCTCCGCACGATAACAGCTACTCGCGCAGTGAGGACAATCCGCTGCCCTACTCGTTTGTCATCGTCGATGAGTTCTCGATGGTGGATATCCTGCTCTTCTATCACCTGCTCAAAGCCCTGCCGCGTGATACTCATCTTTTGCTCGTGGGCGATGCCGATCAACTCCCCTCTGTTGGACCCGGCAACGTTTTGCGTGACCTGCTACGCAGCGAGACATTACCATCGGTACGCCTGACCGAGCTGTTTCGCCAGGCACAGCAGAGCAAGATCATCGTCAATGCGCACCGCATCAATACTGGTATGATGCCAGATACGAAGATAGAGGCCAGCAGCGACTTCTTTTTTATGGCAGAGGAAGATCCTGTACGGGTGCAGCAGGTCGTGATCGACCTCGTGCAGCGCCGCCTGCCAGCGAGGTACAAGTTCAATCCAATTACCGATATTCAAGTAATGGCTCCCATGTATAAGGGAGCGGCAGGGGTGACGCTGCTGAACCAGCGCTTGCAGGCCGCGCTCAATCCACGCGGCTTTGAGCAGATCGAATGGGGAGATCATCTGCTGCGCGTGGGCGATAAGGTGATGCAGACAAAAAATAACTACGACAAAGGCGTCTTCAATGGTGACGTCGGCTTTATTCGCCGTATTGATCGGGAGGCCGCCACCGTCAAGGTCGAGTTTCTAGAAGAGGCCGGCCCGCTCCTGGTGGACTATGAGTTTGCTGAGCTGGACGAACTGGTCCTTGCATATGCAATCACGGTGCATAAAAGCCAGGGCAGCGAATATCCCGCCATTGTCCTTCCCCTGGTCAAAGAGCACCGTATGCTGCTGCAACGCAACCTGCTCTACACCGCAATTACCCGCGCCAAACGCTTCTGTGTCCTGGTTGGACAACGCTCTGCCCTCGAACTCGCCGTACGTAATGATCGTGTCGCCCTGCGCAACACTGCGCTTGCTGAACGCTTGCTCGCGATGAGTACAAAACGAGTCGAAACGCCTTTCTAGAACAGGACGTGATTTCTTTAAGAGGAGAAGGAATGCTTGTGGCAGCACCCTTCTCTCCTCGTCAGGACTATGATGGAGAACGAGCATCGCCAAGTGGGATATGTAAATCTAGAGGGCTAGAGGGCTTAAACTCACCACGATATGCCCGCTCATGCAGTTCCGCCAACGATGCTCCTGCTTGATATGCCGCCACCATCTGCTCAGGATCAAAGGGCATTCCTATCGGGTCGTCTACAAATTGCGGTGAGCTACGCATCCACTCGCTTGACTTCTGCCAATTCCCAAAGTTGTCTACTTGCAGTTCAACGCTGTTGCCATCGGGGTCCTCATAATAGAATGAGGTGGTCATGCCGTGATCAAGACAGGCGTGTGGCTCAATACCTTGCGCCTTCAGGCGCACATACGTATCGAACAGGTCGCCTATCGATGGGAACTCGAAGGCACTATGATGGAATCCATTATGCATCAGCTTATTGGGATCGTCGGTCAACGTAGGTGAGACCAGTAATGCGAGGCGATGGCTGGCCTCGTCATTGGTGAGCCATGCCCCACCCGGAGAACAATAATTTGGCTTCATCCCCACCACCGTGCCGTACCAGTCAATCATCTCTTGAAGGCGCATTGTCTTGAGATTGAAGTGGTGCAAAGTAGGGCGAACAATGGCTGGGTTCTGAGATACCTGTGACATGTTTTTCTCCTCTCATTCTCATACTGTTCAGATGAAAGGCATCTCTTCTACGAGACGCGTCTCTACGATGAGCTGAACTCATCTCTTTTTGGTTTGCTTCTAGCGTGTTTTTTCGGCTTGTCTTTGCGCACCTACAACAGGATTGCGAAGCTGCCCAATGGCTTCAATCTCGACCTCTACGATATCTCTATCCCGCAAAAAGAGGGGAGGTGTCCGTTTGAAGCCCACTCCCGATGGCGTCCCTGTGGCGATGATATCCCCCGGCTCAAGCGTCATCAAGGAGCTAAGGAATGAGATAATGCGTGCAACTGAAAAGATCATTGTGGCTGTGCTGGCATGTTGTACTACCCGCCCATTGACCCTGGTCGTCAGGAGTAGGTTTTGGGGATCGGGAATAGCTGCTGCTGGCACTATTCCTGGCCCCATTGGTGCAAAGGTGTCTAGAGCTTTGCCTGCGGTATACTGACTGGTCTGCATTTGTAGATCACGTGCACTCACATCATTCATAGTGCTATAGCCTGCCACGTACTGCAATGCCTCTTGCTCGGACACCTCTTTACAACGTGTGCCTATGATGACGGCTAATTCCCCCTCATAGTCGATCTGATGGCTCACGCGAGGTAAGAGAATAGGACTGTTCGGACCTGTTAAGCTGTTGCGATACTTGGCGAAGAAGAGGGGGACCGTTGTCTCTGCTAGCCCCGCCTCGCTCGCATGGTCAGCGTAATTGAGGCCAATACAGATGATTTTATCGGGATCGGGAACCGGTGGTCCTAGTTCAATGGATGCGCAGTGCACCACTCCCGGTGCATCAAGACCTGCAGCAAGTGCCTCGCGCGCCTGCTTGAAGACGTTGTTGATGGTTGCAGAGCCGGCGGCGAGCAATTGTCTGGTCGTTGCATTAGAATGGTTCTGCCAGATGGTCGAAACGTCTACCACATTACCCTCGTGTTGTACACCTGCACGCCAGCATCCATCCGTGGCATCGTGTCTCCGGTAACTGACTAATTGCATAATGATACTCCATAAGCGTGATAGGAATGGGCGTGAGCAACCACACCGCTCTATCACAAAGGTGTGAGGCGGCTCAATAATAGTCTTCCCATTGCAATACATCGTGCCAGAGGAGCGATGCGTTGCTTTCGTCGGATGGAAAGACGAACGTGCCCATTTTGCCGCGATAGTATGCTAATGGCATCCCTTCCTCAGCATGGGCCGCCTGCACTTCGGCAAGAAAGACAGCGTGCGTCCCACCTGTGACCTCGCCGACCACGCGGCACTCAATCGTGGCGAGCATGTCAGACAGGAGGGGAACTCCAAGTTCTCCGAAGACGATAGGAATGTCCCGAAATTTGTCAGGATGGGGGGTTGCAAATTGTCGTGCAATCACCTGCTGGCCTTCGCGCAAAATATTGACGGCGAAAACCTTTGCCTTTGCAATGGCTGTCTGGGTGCCTGTGCTCTTGTTAATACACACCAACATCATCGGTGGATCGAGGGAGAGAGACGAGACAGCGTTTGCTGTGAGACCATAGTTCACTCCCTCGTGACGCGCCGTGATAATAGTCACTCCGCTCGCGAAATGACCAATCACATTCCGAAAGACGCCTCGGTCCACCAATCGGGTGTCTACTGGAATCTCCACACGGTTGACCATTTCCATGTTTCACCTCGCAGGTTTCTGCCAGTGCTTACCCTAACTAATGAGGTAGAGTAACCACTCAATGCATTAGACTAATGGGGTCACGGTATTTTCCATCCCTAAGAGCGCTTTCCCATACACCTCATCGGAGATAGTAGGAAGGACGGCCCCGTGACGCGATGCGGTATTCGCATCTCGCCACATCCGCTGTAGTGGGCTGGACTGTGCAAAGCTTCCTGCACCATGGTCAAAAGCAGAATGTCGATGGCGTCCGTGATGTGGCGCACTGCGGCACCGCCATCGATGCGCATGCGGGCACGGCTCATATAATCGGGATACACCCCCCGCGCTGCCGCCTCGTCGATATAGTCTGCGGCACGCAAGGCGAGTAGATGTGCTATGTCAACCTTAACAGCGGCATCGGCGACCTGCAGTTGAAAAGCGACCGAGTCGTTTTGTTTCTGAAACGAGGTATAGGCGATGGAACGCTGCGGTGCTTTGTCGATCACGTACTGAAGGGCCGCACGCCCCAAACCTAACTGCGGACCTACAAGGATGACATAGGCAATGCACTCCTCGACAGAAGCAAGTATTTTTATGTAATGCGGTTGGACCCTTCGGATTGCCATCTCCTTTCTCTGGACAAGCGGGTTAGGATATTGTACATTATGCATAATGTATAAAGTGATTGTCAAGAGGAGGAATAGCTGAAATTCACTGGTAACGCGAACACGCGGCTTTCCAGGGTATCCTGCAAGAAAGCGTTTTCAGGCTCTCTTGCGGCACCTCGCCTCGCTTTGACCAGAGTGATTCCGAGTTATGAGTGGACTTCGGGGAGAATATAAATTTGATAACAGCAACTGGAAATAGTAACGTGAATGAAGCTTTTACGAAACTTACGATAGCGGAGCAGATTGCCACCGCTCTGCGCAAGGAGATCGTCACGGGGCAACTTCCGCCAGGTACACGGTTGCTCCAGATTGAGACCGCACAACGCTTTGGCGTGAGCACTACGCCTGTGCGCGAGGCATTCGGGCTGCTGCAACGTGATGGCCTGGTGCAGACAGACACGCATCGAGGGGTGACCGTTTTCTTACCGACCGTGCAGGACTTGATCGAACACAATGAGATTCGTATGGCACTGGAGATGCTGGCTGCTGAGAAAACTGCCAGATGCTTTAAAGCCGGGGATGCCCCACCACTTGCCGCCCTCCTCGATGTGATGCGTGACACCAGTGATGCCGTTTTTTATGTCCAGTGCAATCGGCAGTTTCATTTGAAATTATATAGTCTATCGAGACGTCCACGGCTGGTCACTATGATCGAAGATTTGCGAGATGCCTCGCTTGCCTACAATCATCTCTACGCCGCTGCTGATGTTGCTAGAGATGCACAACGCCTCGACGCCGAACATCGTGAGATCCTTGCTGCTTGTCAGGCCAATGATCCCGCTTGTGCTGCCGAAGCTGTGCGCTATCATATTCAACAGACGATTGTACACGTCGCAGAATTGCTTGAGCAAGGAGAGACCGCAGCAAAAGAATGAGAAAATATGGTATTTGACAGACAACACTCCTTCCCACTTCCTTGTCAAACGGTTGCGGGCGTGCTATTCTCGTAGTACACTTGATCTAACTGGGACAATGAGAACGTCCCTGAACTTGAAGCGGACGGAGGTGCAATGGTGCTGGAGGAGAGCGAGACGACGGAAACCTCACCACAACGCGCAACGTTACTGCGGCGTGCCCACGATCTCCTAGAGAGCCTGGAGCAGCCGGCTCCTGAGACGCTGTTGATCAGTCATCTCTTTGGGGTGCAGCAGGGGCATGCGACGAGTAAGCAGAAGCTCTGGACGGTGTTGTTGCGCCAGACCTTGCGCAGTTCTCCCCTCTTTGAAGAGGCACCCGTTGCGGAGAGTAGCAATGAACTGCTCTGGTCGCTCGCCTCGTGGCGTAGTACGCACAAGGCCTTGGATCAGCTCGATTTTGTGGTGGTAGATACGGAGACGACGGGTCTGCGCCCTGGCCCTGACCGCGTAATTGAGCTGGCGGCGGTGCGTGTGCGCGGTGGAGAGGTGGTAGATTCGTTTCACAGCTTGCTCAATCCGGGCCGGCGTATTCCTCCCTTTATCACGAAGTTTACCGGTATCTCGCAAGAGATGGTGAGCGATGCACCTGTTGCAAAAGAGGTGATCCCTGATTTCCTCACGTTCATCGAGGGGGCTATCCTGGTCGGGCATAACCTTGGCTTCGATCTGAACTTTCTGTGTCATGAGGCACGTCTGCTCGATAGGATCTTTCCTGCTGATGGATTAGATACCATTCCTCTGGCGCGCCGTTTTCTGCCCGGCCTCAAGCGCTTTAAGCTCGATATGGTCGCTGAGCATTTGCAGATCCCATTCTCGCAGCGTCACCGCGCTCTGGGTGATGCTGAGGTGACTGCCGCCGTCTTTTTGCGCATCCTGGAGCGTGCACAGGAGCAGGGTATCTCCACCCTGAACCTGCTACGGCGGCGTCTCCAGCTTCCTGTCGCGTGGAGTGGCGATATCTCCCGGGCCGATCTATCAGTCAGGGGGAAGCAGTGGCGTGCGGAGAGCAAGCTGTCAACGTCATCTACGACACGCCCCAATGGTAGCCTCTTCCTCAATCCCGCCTGGAAACGTACCTTCCCTGAAAAGCCCGGCGTGTATCTGATGAAAGACATGAACGATCAGGTGATCTACGTTGGCAAGGCAAAATGCCTGAAGGACCGCCTTTCATCCTACTATAGCCAGCCGTTGGGCTATACACGCAAGATGGATGGCTTGCTGCAAAATGTCAAGGAGATCGAGACGCGTGTGCTCGGCTCCGAATTGGAGGCGCTGCTGGTGGAGTCACGGCTGATCAAAGAGCTACAACCGGCCTATAATGTGCAGCAGCGCAACTACGAACTGTATCCGTTCATCAAGATCGATGTGCAGCATCCCTTCCCCCGTGTCTACGCCACGCGCGAGGTCATGGCTGATGGTGCGCGCTACTTCGGCCCCTTTCGTAGCCGCCGCATGGTTGATGTAACGATTGAGCTGGTGCAAAAGATCTTTCCTGTGCGTACCTGCACGCGTAGCCTGCCGCCCCAGGCGAAGCCCTCTGACCCCTGTCTGCGTCTGCACCTGGAGCGTTGTAGCGCTCCCTGTCGCGGCACTGCCGATGCCGAGGAGTATCAACGGATGATCGAGCAGGTCTGTGCCTTTCTGGGTGGTGAGCGCGAGGATCTGCTCGAACGCTTGCGTCGCCAGATGTTTGAGGCTGCCCAGCAGTTGAATTTCGAGCGTGCCGCCTGGCTGCGTGACGCTATTCGCAACGCTGACGAACTCTTGATCGGGCAACGCTTGATCACCGGTGCAGTTGAGGCAAACAATCTCTTCATCATCTACCCCTCGGCCTCTGAAGGGCAGAATGAACTGTTCCTGATTCGCCATGGACGCCTGGTTCAGCAGCGCTGCGTCCCGCACGAGCCGTTCGCGATGGAGCAGGGGCTACGAGAGCTGCTCGACAGCGCCGCTGGCCTTGGCACACCCCCCAGCATCGTCGGCAAGGCTGAGGTCGATCAAATCAATATTATCAGTCGTTGGATTCATCGACACAGTGCGGATCGCGCCTTTTTCCCCTTCCAGCACGCCCTGGCGAACGAGGAGGAGACGCGCCTGCTCATTACTCGCATCTGGCAAGAGATAGACGTTGCTCGCACTCTGCCGTTGCCAGTCGAGGAAGAGGAAGCGGTGGATGAGACATACGGGGCTGAGGCGCTGTAACGCTGGAATAACCTGACTGAATGCTGTATAATAAGCGTCACTTCTACAAATTGTCTCTCTTCCTGCGCTAGTTTTGTAGGCTCAGCGCCTTTAGCGCTTCGTCTACATTTGTGTTGGGAGCTACTGCGGATAGCGAGGATGAGGAGAAATATACATTTCACTGCATAATCACAACGAGGAGCGACAGGCCATGTTACTATCCGATAAGCGTATTGTGGAAGAGATAAAGCAGGGCAACATTGTCATTGAGCCGTTTGACCAGCGCCACCTGGGCACTAACTCCTACGACTGTCGCCTGGGCGAATGGTATTTTCAGGGCGATGCCAATGTCGAGGTGATGCACCTGGATATGCCTGAGGAGATCCGCCGCTACTGGGGCGAGCCGCGTAAGGCAAGAGATGGCAAGATCGCGATCCGTCCCGGCACAACGATTCTTGCGCATACGCAGGAGATTATTGGCGGTCACAACGGCTTCCTCGCCAAGATGTACTCGCGCAGCACCGTCGCACGCTCTGGCCTCTCTGTCTGTCGCTGTGCCGGCGTCGGTGATGTTGGCTACATTAGTCGCTGGACTATGGAGATCAGCAACCACACGCAGACAACCATCTACGTTCCCGTCGGCTTCCGTATCTGCCAGTTGACCTTTGAATATGTCGGCGAGACGTTGAAAGAGTATCGTGGCAAGTACGGCAAGGCGAACCAGCAGTGGACTCCTGAGGATATGCTGCCCAAGCCACAATTTGACTGGGACTACGATGTCTACCGCACTGATCGAAGCAAATAATACTTGTATGCATTCAGAACGTTGCTGCATGGCTAACAGTGCTCATCTGAATGAAAGGTAGTAAGCTGTGAAAGAGGGTTTACTGATCTCGTTTGAGGGGCTGGACGGCGCGGGCAAGACGACGCAGATCGCTCTGCTGGAGCACTGGCTACGCGAGCGCGACATCCCCTGCCTGTGCACACGCGAGCCTGGTGGCACGCCGTTAGGCAACGAGATCCGTGCACTCCTGTTGCAGCGGCCTGACCTGGCGATTACACCCCTGACAGAGGCGTTTCTCTTCCAGGCAGATCGTGCGCAGCACTTCGCCACACTGATTTTGCCCGCGCTTGCGCAGGGGACGCTGGTTGTGACTGATCGTTGCCTCGATTCGAGCATCGCGTATCAAGGAGTGGCAAGAGGTGTTGGCGTAGAACTGGTTGAGATGCTTTCGCATATTGCTATTGCGGGACGCCTGCCTGATCTCACATTCTTTTTAGATCTCGATCCGTCGCAAGTGCATAGTCGAGTTGCCAGTGAGTTGCGTGCGCATGAGAATGCGGAGGCACCTAGTCACTTTGATCGCGAGAGCGAACAGTTTCATGCCCGCTTGCGCGCAGCGTTTTTGCAGCTTGTACAATGTTACCCTGAGCGTATCACGTGTATAGACGCTTCCCAGTCTCCAGAACAGGTGCATCAACAGGTTATTGCACGAGTGCAGATGGTTCTGACACGTACTAACTGAGGTTTTGAGAATCTTATACGTATAGGAAAATGTTCAGAGATGGCAGAGTCGAACGGCGCGTAGGGAGCAGCCAATGGCACGACCTTCGTCAGATAATCATTCTTACGTCAAGAGTAACGTGCATCGCTCCAAATCTAATGAATTTGTTCTTGAAAAAGCAGAAAATGCCGCCTTCTTGCGTTTGCATCCGTATTATAAGTGAGCGTCTTGCTCGTTTATGCGTATCTATGTATCAACGTACTGTGACAGTGTCCTATTAGGGATAGAAAAATCACAAGGTGTTCTTGATCATACGTTATAAGTATTCTTCATAAAGGGAACCACTATGGACGGAGTAAATTGGCAGCGGCGACGAGATATTCTCATCTGTATCATCGCTCTTGGTGTTATTGTATCGACGGTCTGGACCCTGGTAGGTCAATTTTTTGACGCTATTCTGCTGCTCCTGCTCTCTATGGCAATCGCGTTCTTGATTACGCCCGTGGTCAACTTCCTGGAGAAGCGGAAGATACCACGGCTCCTGGGCACTTTCCTTGTCTACATCGTTATAGCAGGCGTACTCGTAGGGTTTGTCTATGCACTCATCTTCTCGATGGTCAATCAGGTGGCGAATTTCTCGACCACTGTGGTCACCTTCGTGAACACGATACCCGAGCGAGGAAGCAATTTTATCAACTTCCTGGAGAAGCAGGCAAATATTCCTAACGAGAGCGTTGATAATGCTTTAACGCAATTGCGGGACCAGGTAACCTCGTTTGTCACGACGCTGCCTACCAGTGCCCTTAGTGTGCTGACCTTTCTTACAAATACGTTTCTCAATTTCTTTCTCCTTGCGGTGTTGAGCTTCTATCTCACTGTGGATGGCAAGCGTATTCGTAATAGTATTATCAGTGTTGTGCCAAAGCGTTCACTCTCCAACGTTTTGCTCTTTGAAGATGCGTTGAACCGTGTTGTTGGAAACTATATTCGTGGACAGCTTACACTGGCGTTGTTCGTTGGAATGGCTGCTGCTCTCATCTGTGCGATTACAGGTCTGGGACAATTTGCGCTCATCTTCGGTGTGCTGGCCTTTCTCTTTGAAACGATTCCGATGGTTGGGCCTGGCCTGGCGTCCATCTCGCCCATTCTCGCTTCCCTTCTGTTGCCAGATCCATTTCCGCGTACCATTTTTGTTGTCGCAGGGTTTGTGCTATTGCAGATTGGTGAGAGTAACATTCTCGGGCCGCGTATCGTCGGACATGCTGTTGGCTTACATCCAGTGGCTTCAATTATGTCGTTGCTTGTGTTTGCCCATCTCTTCGGTACAGCCTTTGGTGCGTTCGGTGGTGCAATGGGTGCGCTGATCGCGACGCCGATTGTAGCAGCGGTCTGGGTGGTGATCGTCAGCATCTATCGCTCAGCGCATGGCGAGACTGCGGACCAGATTATGGCACGCAAACGTGCGCCATGGACGTTAAAGAGACCGTCATTACCATCGTCGATGAAAATGCGCAAGCCGGGCAACCCTGCACCAGCAACAGAAGAGTCACAGAAGGCAGCAAAGCTAGCGTATAGCAAGATGCGCCGCTCTGGCACAAAAGCTTCCACTACCAGCTCTACGCAAGAGCCTGTGCAGACACAACTCATGACGACCACGGCAGTCGAAGATGAGGAGGTCGATCAGGAAGCTCATCGGCACGAAGTGCAAACGGTCCCCTCGGAGGAAAAACTTAAGTAGGAGCTACATTGCTTGCAGGCGCTTCTTGCGCTTTTGCGCCTCGAAGGATGCCGGATCAAGCTTCAGGGCCATCTCGACCGCCTGCAACGCTTGCTCTTTGTCGCCCAGAATGCCCAGCACCCACGCCTTGCCGTCCCAGGCGGGAGCATAGTGCTCATCAAGTTGCAAGGCGTGCTCAAAGTCTGCCAGAGCGTCGCTGTACCGTGCCAGCATTGCCAGGCACGTTCCCTTTACGTACCAGGCCTCGGCATTGTGTGGATCAAGGCTAACGGCGCGCTCGGCAGCCTTCAACGCCTCTACGTAGCGAATTGCAGCCGATAATTGCTGGCTGTACGTGAGCCAGAACTCGGCCTGCTGCCGCTGTTGCTCTTGCACTATTCGGTTCTCCTTTATTTAACCCTGTTCTTGCTCTTGCCAGAGGCGGATGGCATCCTGATATGCCTCCCAGGTATCGACATCTGCGCTTGTTCGGGTATCTTCCATCTCAAGGGTGAGCAGCTCTGAACGGTGGCGCTCGATGACGCTGCGTGCGCCCTCGTCTCCACTGACCCTTAGCAGTTCTGGGAACAGGCTACGCTCAAATAGAACCGGGTTGCCACGCTTTCCCCCATAGAGAGGGGCAACGATACGCTTCTCTGTTTGCCTGTGTGCCTCGATCAAGCTGTCGATCACCTGAGCACTCATGAATGGCTGATCACCCAGTACGACGAGTGCACCAGCACAGGCCGCCCCTCTGTCTCCCTGTTGCTCGTATGCCAGCAGCGCTTGCAGGCCAGCGTACAACGACGTACTCATCCCCTGTGTATAGTGCGCATTCTCGACCACATGAACGTGTGGACGAGCGATAAACCTTCCAATATGCTCACGCACTGTTGCTGCTTGATGGCCCAGCACAACGATAAGTGGTCTTGCCTCACTTGTCAAGACTGTTGCCAGAACGTGCTCCAGCACCGTACGCTCTCCAAGTGGGAGCAGCAACTTGTGTCGTCCCTCTCCCATCCGGCTGGAACGGCCTGCTGCCAGGACAATTGCTGCAATTGTTGTTGTTTGTTGCATAATATGACTATTCCTGAAATTTGTGAAGAATTCTAGAAGAGGCTGGAACAGTAGGCGCTTAGGAAGCACCGTGCTTTTCTGCTTTCTTGCCACCATTAGTCTTACGTGAAACATATTTACCCGCTCCCATAGGGACGGAACATTCACAGATCTGTCATCGTCATCCTTCCGGGAAAGACGCGTATGCTATAGTATACAACTGATCTGATGAAGAAAACGTATGTAGTTTTGCGAGGGAGTCAGTGTGTACATCTGTCTCGAAGTTCCTTGCTGTCGCGTTCAAAGGGTAGAGGTTTTTCTGATGCAAGATTCTTCTCGAAAAGATAGTTATGTGATAGATGTAGATGTCGAAACAATGGCAAAGTACGTGCGGCTGCAGGAGATACTGCGAGAGATGGAATCGGTGCTAGTTGCTTATTCGGGTGGGGTAGATAGCGCACTGCTGCTGAAGGTCGCGCACGATGTATTGGGGGATCGTGCTCTGGGTGCGCTTGCCTCCTCTCCTGCTTACGCGCAAGAGGAGACGGAGGGCGCACAGTCGGTTGCGCGTGAAATGGGTCTGCCATTGCTGATAGTGGAGACACATGAACTCGAAGACGAACGATATGCAGTGAACGATATCCAGCGTTGTTACTTTTGTAAGACCGAGCTGTTCTCCTCCCTGGAGCCGCTGGCGAAAAGGCACAACCTGCGCTACATCGCTTACGGAGTGAACAAGGATGACGACGCGGATTTTCGTCCTGGGCAGAGAGCTGCCAGAGAGTTCGGTGCGCGTGGCCCGCTGAAGGAGGCTGGGCTGGGCAAGCGCGAGATTCGTGCGCTGGCACGGATGCTTGGCCTGCCGGTCTGGAATAAGCAGGCGCTGGCCTGCTTCTCATCGCGTATCCCCTATGGCAGTCGGGTTGATGTTGCCTCGTTGCAAAAAGTGTACCGAGCAGAGAAGTTATTGCACGAACTGGGATTTGGACAACTGCGTGTGCGCCACCACGGTACGCTTGCACGGATCGAGGTCGAGCGTTCGGAAATTCCGCGCCTGGTCGAAGAGGAGATGAGCCGCGTGGTAACAGACGGCCTGCGCGCCATCGGCTACACCTATGTTACCGTCGATCTACTGGGCTATCGCAGCGGCAGTATGAATGAGGGCTTCTTCAGGAAGAAGAAAACTGTCAGTCCTACTAAGGAGTAATCATCTTATGAGCAAAACAGTTCAACGACAGCCAAGCCGGCGGGAGCAACGGCGCGATCGTAAAGCAGAGCAGCAACGCCTTGAGGAACGACGTCGGCAGACACAACGCCGCCGCAGGTTGCTGATTGTGAGCACTCTTGTCTGTGCACTGCTGATCGCGCTTGTCATCATCGTGCCGCGTCTCCTGCCCGGTAGCAGTAATAATGGAAATACAACAGCATCTTCAACAAGCAGTGCAGCTCCAGTGGTGTCTGATAATCCAGTCTATCCAGCCGTCAATAACATCGCGTGTTCAAGTATGGAGCAGTTGAGCTACCACGTACATGCACATCTGACGATGTATATCAACGGACAACCCGCGCAACTACCGGCGCAAATTGGCATTGCTCCTGATGCATCCTGTCTCTACTGGATGCATACCCACGATACATCGGGCGTGCTCCACATTGAAGCCCCACAGAAAACGACGTATAAGTTCGGCACCTTTTTGCAGCTCTGGCACGACCGCTTCGGGTCGCTGCAATACCCGGCGCAGCTCGACAGTACCAATGGCTGGCAGGTCTACGTCAATGGCGACCCTTATACAGGGAACTTTGCCGATATTCCGCTCGATCCGCATACATTGATCACCATGGCCTATAACTCGCCAGATGTTAAGCCGGACAAGCTCTATAACTGGAACGGTTTGTAGGAAACAAGCAAGATACAAAAGTGACACTATGGCAAAGTGGCAGGGAAAAGGGCGTTTTTGCAAAAGTATTTGTATATACTGGCAAGAAGGATTTTTCTGCTTTAACACTCTGTCTAAAGGCGTGGTATAATCTGAGTGGGTTCGGTCAGAGATGGATGCTGATGAATACAGGCGCGCTATCCATCGACGGACTGGAGTGATGCGAGCGACAAACATGAGTGCCCCCGTACAACAAACCCTGTCCTACGGCGTCCGTCACTCGTATGCCAGATACATTTGCCCTGGCACGCGCCTCAGCACCCTCACAGGAGCTGCTGTCCTGCAGCGTCCGCTGGTCGGGCACATACATCATGTCATATAACAGGAAGAACACCTATGCCAGAGCGCATTCTCTATCTTGATCACGCGGCAACCACAGCGCTGGACCCCCGTGTCCTTACGGCTATGCTGCCCTATCTTACCAATGAGTACGGCAATGCGAGCAGCATCTATACGCTTGGTCGCCATGCTATGCAGGCGATAGACTCCTCACGCGAACAGGTGGCCAATCTACTAAACTGTCGCCCAACAGAGATCGCTTTCGTCGGCTGTGGCTCCGAGAGCGATAACCTGGCGATCAAGGGACTCGCATTCACCTCGCAGAAGAAGGGGAATCATATTATCACCTCCTCCATCGAGCATCACGCCGTACTGCACACCTGCCAATATCTGGAGCGCTTTGGCTTCAAAACAACCTACCTCCCCGTCGATGAGTATGGCCGTGTCGATCCTGCCGAGGTCGAACGTGCGATGACGAATGAGACGATTCTCGTTTCGATCATGTACGCGAACAACGAGATCGGCACGATAGAGCCAATCGCCGAGATTGGCAAGATCTGTCGCGCACGTAAGATCCCTTTCCATGTCGATGCGGTGCAGGCCGGTGGCGCACTGCCCATCGATGTCAACGAGCTGAACGTCGATCTGCTCTCGCTTTCCGCCCACAAGTTCTACGGTCCCAAGGGAATGGGCATCCTCTACGCGCGCCAGGGCGTGCGCCTGCTGCCACAACTCCAGGGAGGCTCTCAGGAGCGTGGACGGCGTGCGGGAACAGAGAACGTCGCTGGCATCGTCGGTCTGGCCGAAGCGCTGCGCCTCGCCTATGAAGAGCTACCAGAGGCCACGCCACGTATCCAGGCCATGCGAGATCGCCTGATCGAAGGTGTCCTGAGCATCCCGCGCAGCCGTCTCACCGGCCATCCAACCGAGCGCCTGCCCAACAACGCCAGCTTCTGCTTCGAGGGCGTCGAGGGTGAATCGATTCTGCTCAATCTTGACATGCTCGGCATCGCCGCCTCCTCCGGCTCCGCCTGCACCTCGGGCGCAGTCGAGCCATCGCACGTCCTCGTCGCCCTTGGTCTCCCCTCCGAGTGGTCGCACGGCAGCCTGCGCCTCACCCTCGGCAAAGAGAATAGCGAAGAAGATGTCGAACGCGTCCTCACCGTCCTCCCGAATATTATTGAGCGGCTGAGGGGACTGGGGTTGTAGTGTTGCTGAGCGAGATGGATGGTGAGCCGGAGTGTACTCCGAAACAATTCTTTTTTCGCTATCTGGAACCATTAGATGAGCATGGTACGTTTGACAATCTTACAAAATAGGGTAGAGTAAAGTTGACTAGCGTTCCTAAAAAATATAAAAACAACAAAGGCCAGAAAGTATACTATATTCTCTGGCCTCATCATTAACAGATCTTGATGAGCCTGCTGTTGATGAATATCTTTCTCGTGCCGGTTTCTTAGACAGTGCCTTGCGCAAGCGTATCTATGATTCCACAAGTGGATATGCTTTTCATGTTGCTGGGATTGTTAGCTTCTGGCGAGAGCAAGGTGATCAACCTTTTACTCATGCAGATATTCCTCTTATAGAAGGGAAGCTTAATGAGAATGCTCTATCTAAAGAAGTTTCTATGCGCATTCTAGGTGAGAGCTTGATTTCGCCTTATCGAGAATTGGTACATTACGGTGGTACTATTACGTCGCTTTAATCTGTCACTCTTGCGTTTTGTCTTTTCCAAATTGTTTATTGGAGCTAATGATAAAGATAGCTTTGAGCATTTATGCAACTTCTACTACTCTACCGTTCACAGGTTCATGAGATAATGGGTGAGCTTCAATTTGCTATTGCGGATGCAGAAAGGTCATTTGAAATTGCTCAAAGGCTACTATTGATCACTGTCGAGGCTTTGCAGGAACGCTTACGTGAATTGCGTTGCCAATTAGCAATTCTGATTACTACATCTCGTACGTAATTGTTAACAAATTTCTACCTCGTGCAAACTCTCCTACTTTCAAGCAAAACCCGTTGTCACATACCCTCATTTGTGCTAGAGTGTCTGCGAGGGAGTAAGGGCGAGAGGGTGGAGGAGGGATGAATGTAATGTACGTTATCCTCTGAAGAATCTGGAAAAGATGGTAGAATAGACTGCATTGCTGGATGATGTAGCTCCCCCGATACGAGAAAAAACAGTGAGGTTGGAAGATTTATGGATACAGTGAAACGTGAAGTTCTCTCCCAGCGTGTACGCATCGTCAAGCCCTCAGGCATTCGCAAGTTCTTCGATATCATCAATACGATGCCAAATGTGATCTCCCTGGGCGTGGGCGAACCCGATTTTGTGACGCCAGAGCATATTCGCCAGGCCGGGATTCGCTCGATTGAGCAGGGTCATACGCGCTATACCTCGAACTATGGGACGCTGGTGCTACGTGAGGAGATCGCGAGCATGTTGCAGCGCCGTTACGGGCTGAGCTACGACCCGGCAACGCAGATTCTCGTCACAGTCGGTGTGAGCGAGGGCGTGGATTTGGCAATGCGTACAATTATCGATCCAGGCGATGAGGTGATCTCACCCGATCCCGGCTATGTCGCGTACGAAGCGGATATTATTTTCGCAGGGGGCGTTCCAGTTCCCGTCCCGACTTATGCACAATACGCGTTCGGTGTGCGTGCTGTGGAAATTGCAGCGGCGATCACGCCGCGCACAAAGATGATCCTGATCGGTACGCCCAACAATCCAACCGGAGCTGTCGTGCCACGCGAGGAATTGGAGGGGATCGCGAAACTCGCTGTCGAGCACGATCTGATTGTTGCCATCGACGAAGTGTACAGCCGCCTGGTCTACGGCATTGAGCATGTCAGCATCGCTGCCATGCCAGGGATGCAGGAGCGCACAATCCTGCTTGATGGCTTCTCGAAGGCGTACGCGATGACCGGCTGGCGCGTTGGCTATGTCGCAGCTCCCAAAGCGATTCTAGAGGCGATGCTCAAGGTACACCAGTATACGATCATGTGCGCCGGTACTGCTGCTCAAGAAGCGGCTCTGGAGGCGTTGCGTCACGGCGAGGCTGATGTGCAGATGATGCACGATGACTACGAGCGTCGTGGTCGCATGTTCGTCGCCGGTCTCAATCGCCTTGGTCTGACCTGCAACGAGCCGCGCGGTGCATTCTACGCCTTCCCCTCCATCGCCAGTACCGGCATGAGTGACGAAGAGTTTGCGGAAAAGCTGCTCTTCGAGGAAGAGGTTGCCGTCGTGCCCGGTAGCTCGTTTGGTGCCGCAGGCGTTGGCTACGTGCGCGCCGCCTACTGTACCGCCTACGACAAGCTCGAAGAGGCCCTCGTGCGCATCGAACGCTTCTTAAAACGGCACCAATAGCAATGAGAAAGTTTTGCTTGAAAAACACATTCCGATCGAAATGTGTTTTTCAAGCAAAGGAATCTACTACGCTGGTCCCCAGATGCCAAACTCGTTGTTATCGGGATCGGCAAGCTGCGCCCATTTTCCCCACGGTTGAGTGCTAAGTTCCTGCGTGATAGTGACCCCACGCGCTTTGAGCGTTGCACAGGTCTCTTCAATATTATCGGTATGCAGAACGAAGCCAGTCATACCTGTTGTATTGCCTCCACTCTGACCACGCAAGCCAAGCATAATATGCGTCTGAGCACCAGGGAGAGCAACTTCAAGCCAGCGCTCGGTTTCACTCATAGGTAGGTCACCCACCTTTTCAAATCCCAGCTTGTTAACATAGAAATCAAGCGCTTTGTCCTGGTCGCTAACGCCTACTGTGATAGTGCCAATTTTCGTAAACATCTTTCCTGTATCCTTTCCGTTGCTTGTCAATAGTTATTTGTAACTATTCTGACAGGTTTATTTATCTCTGACAGATACAGGATAGGATACCGTATCGGGCTAAGAAAAACTTCTCCAATCTTGCTCAATTGTGCATCTGCCGGTTATCCCAGACGCTCAACCATCTATACAGCCACTTTGGAGCTACTCTATTTCAGACGAAGAAAGTTGAATAGATTAACAGGTATATGAGCTTGCAGTCTTGTCTGGTTACTAGGAGAGGAAAGTATTCTTTTTCATCGATCTGGCGATTGAGAAAAGAGGACACGGCCCTCGACATTAGGGGAGGTATGTGGGGAGAGTGTGTGTTAGAAGAATCTAGTCGAAAGAAAGAGGTTATGTTGAACGAACGTCAGTATTTACGTCTGTCCGTAAAAGAGTTGTTGAGAAAAGTTCTTGTAGGAATTGTGCTTGGAGTGGCTCTAATTGGTGGGAGCTTTGGGGGAAGCGCTGAGACTGCGCGTGCAGTTCCCAACGACCCCAACATGCCCAGCATGCCAGGCTTGATTTACAGCGTCTTTGGTCCATATGGTGGGGCGGCAGTACGTGTTGCGCAATGTGAATCAGGCTTGAATCCGAACGCCACCAATCCATTCTCCATCGGTGGAAGCCGTGCGGCTGGACTGTTCCAGATCCTCTATCCGAGCACCTGGGCAAGCACAGCGCAGAGAGCGTTTTCGCCGTATGATGCAAGGGCAAACACACTCGCAGCTCATGAAATTTTCGTACGTGACGGCTATAGCTGGCGCGAGTGGTCCTGCCAACCCTGAGCAGCGAAGTCCTCTCGTATTCCGCATGACAACGCTACTATGGAGCTAGCTAAGCTCAGTCAAGCGGAGAAGTGGGACTCTCGTATTCCGCGTGACAACGCTATTATGGAGCTAGCTAAGCTCAGTCACGCAGAAAAGTAGAACCCTCTTGTTCCGATGAACAACGCCACTCCGTGTCTAGCTCCGCTCAGTTCATCGGATACGTAGTTCTAACGAATTTGGGCAGAAGAGCATTACCTCTTCTGCCCTGCTTTATATATGTATACGCATTCTTGCTTGCTTGGTGCATCCTCTTTCTCTATTGTCTCGTGCTAGAAGTGTACTTGAAGAGCCTGCTTGTAAGGCAACTCGAAAATGGCAGAGAGGGGAGAAGGGAGTGATCGGCTCTATGGTACTGTGAGGGGCGAAGAGACTTATTGGCGTCTCTGCTCGTTTTCTATATTAGAAAGAAAAATCTGTGAGAAAAAAAGAGTATTGCAGACGAATAATGCTTTGCCGGCTGCAACGATACTCTTTAGAGGATTGGAGTGTAATAATCGTGAAATATTTTCGATTCTGTCTGTTCCTTTTGTTTATAGTGGTGGTTCTGTCTAGCTGTAGTGCAGGAAGTACCGGTGGCTCCTCATATAATGGAAATGGTGGCAGTAGTGGTAATAGCAGTAGTGGGAGTGGTGGGGGAAGTAACAATGGAAATAGTGGGAGTGGTGGCACCAGTTCTAATGGCTCCAACAGCTCGTCGGGTGTACCAAATTGGGGAGTACAGACGAAGACGACCGGTTGCCAGGTGCAGGGACCGCTCCAGGACAAGGCCTGCACACCCGGCGCGATCTTCAAGGATGCAACAAAAGAGCAGATCTGCACCCCTGGCTATGCTCGTTCGGTGCGCGATGTTCCAACCAGCGTGAAGAACCAGGTATATGCCTCCTACGGCATTGCCTCACGCAAGCCCGGTGAATACGAGGTTGACCACCTGGTCTCGCTGCAACTTGGTGGCTCGAACGATATCGCAAATCTCTGGCCCGAAGCAGCATTACCAAAACCTGGTTTTCATGAGAAGGATCAGGTTGAGAACTACCTGCACGATCAGATGTGCTCGGGTGCGATGACGGTTCTGGAGGCACAGACAAAGATCGCGACCAACTGGCTCGATGTCTACGAACATATGCCAAAGAAAGGCCAGTAGGAGAGCAGCCAGTTCGTTGAGAAACGAACTGGCTGTTTTTCTGTTGAGCACTTATTCTTCCCAGACGATTTTCTTTGGTGTGAATTTGCCGTCCTGAAACTGCACTCCCTCAATGCCCCAGCTCCAGGAGACTTTCGGGGTAATCTCGAAGTAGGTGCCAGGCCCAAACTGCCCCTCTATCTGGACGATCTTTGCCACGGCATGAATCTTAATGCCGCGTGGGTCCCAGGGCTGGATCGTTTTGAGATCGTCAATGATAAGCGATACCTTTGTGTTGCCTGCCTCCACGTTTTTATACTTGCGCGAAGCCGTGAAGTTGTGCCCACCGATGTAGAAGTGCTTGCCGTCAAAACGGAAGCCCACAGCATCCACATCTGGCTGCCCATGAAGATTCACGGTTGCAAGTCGCGCCAGGGGTTGTGCCTGGAGAAAAGCTACCTCTGTTTCCGAAAACATGGAAATCTCCTATTAGAGAAACAGGAGCGAGGCAAGCCTGCTCCCTACGCATTCTACATTTTATAGAATTCTGTTCGCTACAACTTGTATATCTCGTTAAAGGAATACGTTATTTCTTGGATGCTTTCAACGAATACATCAGCGGAATCTTCTCGCGCTTCTGTGGATCTTTAAAGCGCAGAAAGCGATCTTCTCCCTTTTCCATCTCTGGAAAACATTGCCAGGCGCAGAATTGATGTTCATGAAAGAAGTCAATCGTCAAGCCTGCCGCAAGAAGAGCGCCAAAAATCTCGCTCAATGAGTGATTCCAGCCGTATGTAACGCGATGTTCGAGTTGTGCATCCTTCTCGGCATAAGTACCGGATGTCTCATCCTTGATCGGTTCTCTAGAGAAATAGGGGTAGAGAAGCTTAAAGTCCGGTGTTTTTTCATCAAAGGCCCACATAAAGGGATGGCCCTCGGCGATATAGAAGAAGCCGCCGGGCTTGAGGTAGTGCGCGACGATCTTCCCCCACGGCTGTAGATCAGGCAGCCAGCCGAGCACCCCATACGAGGTATACACGATATCGAACTGGCCCTCAGCATCGAGCGTGGCTGGCAGATCGTAGATATTGCTCTGCACAAAGGTCGCGTCCAGGTGAAGTTCCTGGCTCAGGGAGCGTGCAATCGTAATCGCTTGCTCCGCGTAATCAACCCCTGTCACCTGCGCCCCTAAACGCGCCCATGACAGCGTATCCAGCCCGAAATGGCACTGCAAGTGCAGCAGCTTTTTGCCATGAACATCCCCAACCTCGGTCCGTTCAAGCACGTGCAGCTTGTTCAGCCCTTCCTTGAACTCTTTCACCTGATACCCATCGCCCTGCGCATGGACCTGTGCCGCCTCATTCCACCACTCCTGGTTCGTTTTCATAAAGCTATCCATTCAGATGCTCCTTAATCCCACAATCGGGAAACACCCATAATAGGCGAGGGGTTGTAGGTTCACACATCTTCCAGTCGAGAGGGATGGATCAATCCCGATTGGGACTTTTAGTCATTGACCCTCAGTACGACTTGATGGAGCTTCAACCTCAAACGAGCGTGTACACTTCTCTCTCTTCAGTATAGGATTCTGAATAACAAAACGCAAGCATGTGTTACAGGGGAAACGTGCTCACCCTACCACACACCGGCACTGCCCCATCCCCATCGCCGGTTTATAGCCGACGCCGGTATAGAAGGCGAAGCGAGTGAGCAGCAAGATCTGCTGTTGCAGTGCAAATTCCGCTTCCTCAGGTTCGGCCTCAATCGGAGGACGGAGACCGTAGGTGCAGGTGCCGACGAAGCCGCGCTGCGGATGGTTGACGAAGCGAACGGTGTGCGGGTGTAGATCGTAGTCGTCGATGACCACGCCCTCGCTCTGGATGTAGCTCGTAGTCGTCGATGACCACGCCCTCGCTCTGGATGTAGCTCTCGATGCGTTCGGGCTGGATGAGCATCGCGAGGTCGGGTGGCGCGAGCTCTTGCCAGCGCCGCGCCAGGCCGTAGAAGACATAGCCCGGCAGGGGCAGGCGCGCATAATAGCTATTGTGCTCACCCTGGCGCAAACCACTGCGACTGAACGTGGTCAGGGAGTTAAATTCCAACGTGAAGCCCGGCGTGCGTTTGAGCGGAATGCGCTTGGCCCATGAGACAAGATCGTGAAATGATGTGAGATCGGCCCAGCCTGCCGTCTCTTCCGGCTGCGTGAGTACCTCCTCCAGCAGAAAGACCTGTTTGCCAAGCTGAATAAATGGTGGACGTCCAGCGCTCCCCTCGCTTGTACAGATGCGTGTACTATTTCGGCACGAATTATAGCATGTTATGGGCTGCTTCTCTACTGTTTAAGGGATTTTTAAATAGCCTTGCCACTTTTGCCCAATTATTGACAAACATTTCTATGTCTGTTACACTTACATAATACATCACTTACTGCCTTTATGACCTTCCTTTGATATGTCTATCGTACAAACGTATCTTGTAGTGCGACCACTATTCGTTTGTTCGTTTCTGAAATATCTCCCTTTGACGAATAAAGGGTTCTTCAGATGAGAAACCATGAAAGGAATGACGTACATGGCTCCTGAAATTCAAACTGATACAGTACTTGACGAAGAGTTTGACCTCGATCTTCAGCTCACGCAGGAAATAGACGAGAAGCTTGCTGAAAAACCCTCTTTTACCTCTGATATCTGCAATACCGGGATTTGCAGTGATGGCTGCCCCAGCACAACTACTGGCCCTTGTCCGTGTTAGTTGCCCCTCCCAATAATGGTTCATGGCAGGTATGCCTTGAACGGTCTCTAGTGGCAGCCATGCACGCTGCTGCTAGAGATGTTTCTGCTCGTTTAAGCAACATTGAAAGGATACGTGCCGCATCCCAACTGGCTGTTCAGCAATCTGCTTTTCCTATCACGGTGTACTGGCAACCTTGCAGCATAGCAGGTGGAAATGCAGGGATGGCGGTGCTCTTTGCGTATCTCGATGCATGTTTTCCTGCTGAAAACTGGGATCGCTTGGGTCACGAGCATCTTTCTCTCGCTATTGATGCTATGAAAGAGCAACGGGAGATACCACTGGGACTATTCACTGGTGTAGCTGGTCTTGCATTTGCTACCTGGTCTCTTAGCCACGCTGGGAAACGCTATCGTAAACTTCTAACAACATTAGAAACACTGCTTTTTTCACGCGTACCTCACTATCTATCTGCGCTATTAGAACAGGAACACGGCGTTGCTGTTGAACAATACGATCTCATCTCTGGCCTGACAGGAATAGGGAGCTACCTTCTTTGTAGGAGAGACGATCCAGCAGGGAGAGCGCTCTTAGAAGACGTATTAACTGGTATCATGACACTCACCCAGGAGCAAGAGGGAAGGCTGCGCTGCAACACACCGTCCCGGTACATTTCCACTCCTGAAATGCACAGCTCTTTTCCCGATGGATATATCAATTGTGGTCTTGCACATGGTGTTCCAGGCCCTCTGGCATTGTTAGCACTCGCGAAATTGCACGGAGTGGAAGTATCGGGGATAGACGGGGCGATTGAGCACCTCGCCAACTGGCTTATTGTTCACCATATGCAGGATGAGTGGGGCATCAATTGGCCGGTTGGCATCCCCCTTCACGCTTCTGATACCACCCCTGTGCAGTCCAGCCGTAGCGCCTGGTGCTATGGCGCTCCTGGAATAGCACGAGCATTATGGCTAGCGGGGAATGCATTACATGACACACGGTATGGAGGGGTAGCCGTGGCAGCAATGCAGGCAATCTATAGCAGATCTATCGCGGCTCGCCGTATCGATACACCTGTGTTTTGCCATGGAGTAGCCGGACTGCTGCATATCACACTCCGCTTTGCTCAAGAGACAGAGGATCAACTCTTTGTTGATGCGGCAAATACCCTGGCCGAACAATTACTCTCCTTCTATGAGCCAGAGACGCTGCTAGGGTATCGCGATCAAGATCTGGACGGAACACGTTTAGATATCCCGGCCTTTCTGCGAGGCGTGGCGGGCATAGCGGCGGTGCTTTTCGCAGCCTCTACGACGGTTCCTCCAGCCTGGGATCGTCTTTTTCTCCTGTCATAATATCTTTCCTCTATACGTCAGTACAGCGAGAGACGGACAGGACGTATCTATTGCTCTGACATTGTTGTAGAAATTCGGGAGTACAGCCGTTATGCAGCCATTGAAACGTGCCGCGTCTTCACCTCTGACAGCCCTCCAAAAAAGGACCCATCATCCCCTCTATGAACCGCTTGATTTTGTAGCCGTTCGTACTCCCCTTTTCCCTATTGAGTCATATCTCGACCTTCCCAATCATACCGCTTCCACACTCAGCGCTTTCGTTATGCAAACCCCCACGCTCCAGACTGCATTGGCGGTGGGTAGTCCAGCATTGCTCGCGGCAGTCGAGAAAGATACTCTATCGCCAAAGGAACTTTCGCAACGAGAAAGAAAGCTTCTGCGCTACCTTATCCGCATGTCAACGCGGCCAACACCCTATGGCCTCTTCGCTGGCCTCGCTCTTGCAGAGTGGAAAGAGCAGACCAACATCGCCCTCGCAACCCTGGGCGCTCATCTGCGAGCACGGCCTGATATGGGATGGTTACTCCACCTTGTGCGTGAATTGGAAGCGCTGCCAGAAGTACGCGCGCACCTGAGCTTCGTTCGCAATTCCGCAGCCTCTATAAGACGAGGAAGAATCTTTCTCCTTGAACCATTGCCTGATACACAGCAGACATCAAATCAATCCCTCTCGATAAAAGCGACCAATGTTGCCAGACAAGCGCTTGCTCTAGCACGCTGCCCTATCCAGTACTCTGACCTGCTCAATACGTTGGTAACTGCAACTCCTCGTGCAACGCCGCAGAAAGTTGAGGGGCTACTTACGATGCTGTGGCAGTTGAGCTTCCTCATGACAGACCTGCGGCCACCTCTCACCGATCCTCACCCAATACACTATATTATGCAACGCCTCTCAGCAATTCCTCTCGTCGCTCCTTTACTCTTGCCGCTCCAGGAGTATCTCGCTAGTCTCTCTAACTGGCAAACGCTGGCTGCCGAAACGAGCAGCGCTATGTATTCCGACATACAAGCAAAGGCGCATAATGTTGAGCAGGCTCTCCGGGCACTTGTCTCTTCTTGTCGAGAACGCAAGCCGTATACGGAGGCTTTATCACGTGCACAATCAGGCACGTTGGGAGCCTCTTCCTGGCAAGAGCAGGGCAGAACTCTCTCCCCCATCCAGGTTGATATGGCCCACCACCTCCTTGAGCAAGGCATCCATCCCTCTATTGGTACAGATGCAGCTCAGGCGGCAGAGCTTCTCCTGCGCCTGGGACGACCATCCCATACAAATCAGTATCTCGCAGCATATCGGCAGACATTCCTCGCACGCTATGGAGAAATGCGTGAGGTCCCGCTTTTAGAGCTGCTTGATCCTCAATTTGGCCTTGGTCTACCTCCTGCCTATACAAAAACTGATGCTACAGAGGTGATAAGGAGTAGCGCACCTCGCAACTCGTTACGAGAACAGACTCTACTCGATATTGCTGCCTCCTCGCTGCATGATCGGCAACTCGTTGTGCAGTTAGATGAGGAAACGATCACGAAACTGGGCGCTGATGATTTTAAGACCGACAGACTTCCTCCATCAGTAGAGATAGTAGCTTCGGTTGTCGCCGCTTCACCAGAGGAGGTTGACGCTGGTCACTATCAACTCGTTCTTGCACCCGCTACAGGTTCCTGGCAAGCAGGCAGTAGCCTTGCACGCTTTGCCGATCTCCTTGGTCCCGATGCGTATCAAGCACTACAGCAGGCTGTTCGGCAGGAAGAGGCGCGAATGCCAGACGCTCTTCATGCGGAGATCGTGTATCTGCCGCAAGATAATCGCATGTCGAACGTGATCATTCGCCCGGCTATGCGTGATCACGAGCTTGTCTATGGTGTTATGCCAGGGGTCCCCTGTGAAAACGTTATCCCTATGGATGAACTGTCCATCGGCATACGCAATTCTCAGTTTTATGTCCGCTGGACGACAAAGAATAGCCTGGTTGTCTTTCATTCGGGGCATATGCTCAATTCAATATCGGCTCCGGGCCATATCAGATTTTTATACGATATAAGCTACGACTATGTACCACAACTGACCGCTTTTCAGTGGGGACCCTGTAGCACCTTTCCTTTCCTTCCTAGAATACAGGTGGGACGTATCGTCCTTTGCTGCGCTCAATGGCGCATTACTTCTGACATCCATCGCCAGGAACTGCACGCAGAAACAGTGGAAAGCTTTCAGCGCTCTCTAGCAGCGTGGCGTGAGCACTGGAATGTCCCGCGCTATGTGTACCTCTCTGCAATTGATAATCGCTTATTGCTCGATCTGGAACAGCCGCAGCAAGCGGAGGAACTACGCCGGGAGTTGCAGCAGGCAAAAAACAGCAACGATCTATCTCTGGTACTGCAAGAAGGATTGCCTGATCCGGCTCAGATGTGGCTTGAGGGGCCGGATGGACATTACATGGCAGAGTTTGCGATCTCCTTAGTGTTACGTGAGAAAGCAGCAACAGCCTCAACTGATTTTGCAAGCCGGGCTTCACCTGTAAAGGTCCAGGCAGAAGATATCTCTATCCTGCCTCTACAGCCTCCTGGCAGCGACTGGCTCTTTGTAAAGCTCTACTGTGCACAGACGCTACAAGATGATTTCATTGCAGGTTCCATTCGTTCCTTTGCCCATGACATGATAACGCAAGGCTATGCGGAAGAATGGTTCTTTATTCGCTACGGTGATCCAGAGCCTCATGTACGTCTACGGTTTCGGGGTAGACCAGCACTCCTGCTAGAGCAGGCACTTCCCCGCATCTGCACCTGGGCAACACAACTTATGTCAGCAGGTCCATCTCTCAAATTCGTCTTTGACACCTATGAGAGGGAGATTGCTCGCTATGGAGGGTCCGCCGGGCTGCTCGCCTCCGAAACGCTGTTCTGTGCTGATAGCGTTGCCGTTGCTGCGCTGCTCTCTCTGCTACAAATGCGGAAAATAGTCATGGATCGGCAGCTATTAGTAGCGCTCACGATTGATGATCTGCTAGCACAATTAGGTTTGACGCAAGCTGGACGTCTCACCTGGTATAAGAGCCATGTCACGCTCCATCCCGCATCAGGGAAGGTCTATCGGCAAAAAAGTGTGCAGCTGCGCTCACTCCTCGGTACATATATCACGCCTACCGCGCCAGATATCTATTGCTGTAACGAGTTAGTAGGGAATATCTTGCAGGCAAGGCGTACAACGCTCCTTTCCGTCGCACAGTCGCTCGCGCAAGCCAAAGCGCAGCACAGATTAACCGTTCCGCTCGATTCGCTGTATCGCAGCTTTGTACATATGCATTGCAATCGCTTCTTAGGAATAGACCGAGAGGCCGAGCAAGAAGTGCTAGAATTGCTCTTGCGCACACACGAAGGATTGCAGCGTTCCCCGCTCTCTACTACGAGAAAAGGGTCCGCCTCCCAAGAAATCGATGGCGCAGGTATGCACCACCAATAAAAAGGCTGTTCCCTTTGCCCGCATGACCCAGCTCATCCTCGCCCGCATGCTCGGTTCCCAGCAGACCGACGCCCTCACCCTCATCAACGAACAGACGAAACGCGACCAGCACAAGCAGCGTCATCGAGAAAACCTCATTCACTCAGCTCACAGTGCTACGCGCATACGCCTGTGGCCTCACACGTGAAGAAGCTGCTGATGCACTAAGTATTAGTAGTGCCACAATCAGTACCCACACAAACGAACTCTTCCGCCTCTGCCGCAACGCGTGGGAACTGCCAGAAGAGAAGTAGCTGGATTACTACTTTTTGTATAAAATGTTTGGAGGATGTTTTTAGGATAAAATTAGAACATATAGTGTTCGAAATTACATAATGTATTAATAGCGAGAATTAGAGAATCATCCCGAGATTGTCTATCGCAAATCCTGCCCCACCTGTCGGCTCTTTGGCTCAACAGGCTTTATCGGGCGCGTCGCCATCAGCGATGCCTACCCGGTTGACAATGCCGTTACAGAGCAGCGCGACGGCGTCGGGATTGATCTCCTCTCAGGTGGGGCCAGTCATGGAGCCAAGTTCGAGCTGGAGGTTGTGAGCGCAAACGTTGCCTTCGAGACCGATATCCACCTGCGCAACTTTGAGATCTGGTAGCTTGGCATGCTCTTCGTCGTCCTGCAGGATATGTCCGATGAACTGATTCGTATCGGCTCTAGTCGTTCGCGTGGGCTGGGCAAGGTCACTGCGCAGATTAGCGAGCAGGGGCGCAATGGTCGTTCCGCTGGCTTCGTCGTCAGCAGCATACGCGGTAGCAAGGCGACCCAGGAGCCGGACAATGAACTATGGGGTCTGGGTCGCTGGTTAGGCGACGAGAGCAAGAGCTACGGCACCCGTCAGGATGACGCTCTTGCGCTCTCTGGACCTGTTGAATCTACTGTGCGCGGTATTCGTCGCGAACGTGCTTTCCTGGGAGACCATTTGAGGTCCTCACGCGTCGGCTTCTCTCGATGGGGAATCAACGAGCGCGATACATCTGGCTTCTCCCACCATCAATGGCTGATGGTGTCCGGTTTCATTTGTGAAACCCCATAATGACGGTCTTTACGAGGGCGCTCAAGCGCGAGATGAGGACCAACGAGGAGAGATTATGAGCGATGAAGAGATACTCCATACCGGAGAGGTAGAGAGAGAGCAACTGAACGGGCTGATCAAGGACTGCAACTTCCCAGCCGAGGCCCTGTTTCTCGCTGAGCGCTTGCCAGAAATGGTGATCAAGGCGAGCGAGCGGCTGAATCTGCTCTGTTTTAGCCAATTCTCAAACACTTTGCCATTTGAGCAGTATACCTCGGGTCGAATCTTCAATTGGACTTCCGAGTTTCGTTGGGAGAAACAGAATAAGAGAGTGCGGGTCGTCTACCTGGGGGAGAATCGCGGCGGAAGGATAAGTAGTGTATTAAGTGATTATGGAATTGGGCCACATGCGGGCGATGAACCGAAAAACCTCACGAAGAAGTCAAAACCAACCGAGTACTGTCTCTTTGGTACACGGCTTCAGGCGGAGGATATCGAGAAGATCGGGGAGCCTGCGGCGGAAGGAGATTTCGCGGAGGTACGAATTCACCGCTTATTAAAATATCCACAGACGGCTGAGACAACGGGTGCAGAGCGCCTCTGCTTGCAAGTCTGCGAGTACGTGGAGGAGGAGACGGGGCATGTGCGGCTCTTCCGTTTCCAGGGTTTGACGATACCAGCAGCCGAGAAGGATGGGCGAGGAAGGGTGGCGGTGGAGTCATGAATCCATACGATTTTGTGCGCATCGACTGGAAGCGAGCGCCTGAACGTCACCGCCCTTTCTGGCATCATCGGCTCACGGGAGCGCAGCAGCAGAAGCTCTACTCAGGGCATATCGAGGTGGATGTGTTTGTGGAGACACCCCTCTTCGTCTCCGATCCGCGCGCCATTAAGGGGGACCCGAAGAGGGCGGCTCCCTCCATTAAAAATGCGCAGGGACAATACATTCTACCCGGTAGCTCGCTCAAGGGACTCTTCCGCACGCTTGTCGAGACGCTGGGCAAAGGCTGCTTGACGCTCTTTCGTCAGCTCTGACCAGGCAAGAACGCAACGACCGTCTCTTCCTGCGTGCCTATGCCAAAGACAGTGACGAGATGCACAGAATCTTCAGCCTTTTCAAAGTGCCCGTGCTCACCCATAACTAAAAAGAGCGTACGTACTACCTCTCTTCAACCACCAGCCATTCATGGCGCGATAAATAGGGGCCAGATTTATCGCGCCCGTTGCCTCCCCCCACCGCCTTGCGTCCACATGTCCTCGTTGTGTTCCTCACACTCCCAGCGCATCCCGTTGTGCCCCCGCGTTTTCTCATGTCCCCGCATCCTGTCGCTCTTGTCTCGCCTATATTCCACCCGTATCTGCTTGCAGAATCTCGCGCACACACGGGATAACCTCGTAGATATAGCGGTGGATCTGCTCGTGCGCACTGCCGGCGATAGGCCAGAAGATAAAGGTGTCCATGGCAAGCTCTTTATAGAAACCTGCTAACGTCTCGGCCCATTCCAGCACACTGCCGATAATAAAGCCTGGCTGCTTCGGACGGATGTGTGAGTCAGGTGGGCTGATGATGCCCATGACATTGTAGAGGCGACGGATCTCGTTGACGTTGCGTCCCGCTTGCTGCGCCGCCTCGTCAATAGTCTGTTGCACCTCGGGCACCCGCTCCGGCTCGATCCAGTTGTGCGAGATGGAGAGTCCGTCAGCCAACCGTCCAGTGAGACGGAGCATGCGCGGTTTGAGCGCGCCGAGCCAGATCGGGATGCGGTGCGTTGGCCTCGGTCCAGGCTCGGCATCCTGCAAGCTATAGGTCGTGCCGGAAAAAGAGACATGGCCCTCTAGTCTCTCGCTCCCCCATATGCGATGCATCACTTCAATCGCCTCCTCCAGCGCGTCCACCGCCTGCCCTGCCGCTCGCTCTGTTCCCCCATAGGAGACAACCCCTTTCTAGAATGCCCCCGCACCCAGACCCACTTCGACCCGCCCATGCGTCAGAATATCCAGCGTAGCCGCCGCCTTCGCCAATAGTGCAGGTGGGCGCAGCGGCAGATTCGCCACGTTCGGCAGAAAGCGCACACGCGAGGTCCTCGCCGCGAGGAACGAGAGCAGAGTCCAGCTATCCATGTGCGCCCCATTGTAGGGATGATCTTGAATGCCGATCAGCTCAATCCCGCTCTGATCCGCCAGAGCTGCAAGTTCCTGAGAGAGCGCAAGAGCTGTAACGTTTGGGTCGATATTGATACCAAACTGTATAGGAAGTGTAGCTGTGCGATACATGTTGCATCTCCTCAGCATCTTAGACCAAATATTCACTATCCTTTATAATACGTCATAGGGAGAGGAATGCGGAAACATTTGAGCACCTGACAGTGTTTCAGTATATGAACAATGATGCAGATGTTCGTAGGAGTCTTATCATAAATTTGTATGTTATGAACGTGTACAACGTATGGGTTGAGAACCAGAACAGATCGTGTTCAAAGCAGTCTCTCAGGAGGCTGAGACGAACGGCGCGTAGGGAGCGGGCTTGCCTCGCTCATACCTGAAGAACACGAGATGTGTATCTCGCGCGAAATCATTAAGATTAACGGTCCAGCAAGGTGTACACGTGTATTCACAAACATGAAAAGGAATAAACCATGAGCGACATGAAGGATAAGCCGGAGTCATACTGGAAAGAGCGCCTGACACCCGAGCAGTACAAAGTGCTGCGCCAGAAGGGGACGGAGCGTGCATTCACTGGCGCACTCTACAACAATCACGAGAAGGGCGTCTACGAGTGCGCAGCCTGTGGGCAGCCGCTCTTCTCATCAGACACTAAGTTTGAGTCCGGTTCGGGCTGGCCGAGCTTTGATGATCCGATCAACCGCGAGCATGTTGAACTGCATGATGACAACTCGCTCTTCATGAGGCGTACCGAAGTCACCTGCAAGAACTGTGGCTCCCACCTTGGTCACGTCTTCGAGGACGGCCCACGCGATACAACTGGCCTGCGCTACTGCATCAACTCGGCAGCGCTCAACTTCAAACCCGGTGCCAGCAAAGAAGCAGATACAGCGACGAAAAATTCCTAACAGAACGAATAACGCGTAGGGGAGGGCCTTATGCCCTCCTGCCTTTCGGGGTCAGAATGGTTCGCCGAAATGCACTCCCTACCAGGGGCGACCGCGAGGGTCGCTCCCTACGCGTCGTTCGTTTCTTGTCATTTCTCACTACGCGCCAGGGAGCCACCAGCCGAAGAGCGGGGCAAAGGTGGAGTAGATCAGCCACAGGTTGAGGCTGAGAATGAGCACACTGCAGGCGATAGCAGCCCAGGTTGTAAGCGGCCTATTCACAAGTGTGCCCATGAGATCGCGGCGGCGCGTGAAAAGGATCAACGTAATCACTGGCAGGGGAAGCGCAAAGCTGAGCACGACCTGGCTGATAACCAGCGTGCTGGTCGTATCGAAACCGAGCAGGGCAACGAGAAAGGCTGGGAGCATCGTGACAAGGCGGCGTATCCAGACAGGAATGGTAAAGCCAACAAAGCCTTGCATGATCACCTGCCCCGCCATCGTCCCAACTGTGGAACTGGAGAGGCCAGAGGCCAGCAGTGAGATCGCGAAGATGAAGCTCGCTGCGCCTCCCAGTAGCGGGGTGAGCGTCTGGTAGGCCGTGCTGATATCAGCCACATTCGTCTGGCCGTGCGCGTGAAAGGTCGCAGCCGCCATATAGAGCATCGCCATGTTCACCAGTCCTGCCAGCCCCATTGCAATCATCACGTCGGGAATACTCCAGCGAAAGATGCGCCGTGCCTCCTTTTCACTGCGTGGAATAATACGCTTTTGTGTAAGCGAAGAGTGCAGGTAGAGCGCGTGCGGCATCACTGTGGCTCCGATAATACCGACGGAGAAGAGCACGCTTTGCGCACCCCCCAGCCAGGGCACAACTGTATGATATCCTACCTGGCCCCAATCTGGTCGCGAGAACAACGTTTCGAGAATGTAACAGACGGCAATTATTCCCACCAGACCTGTAATGACCGCCTCAATAGGGCGAAATCCATACCGTTGCAGCAGCAGGATCGCGTAGGTGATAACTCCAGTGATAAGTGTTGCATAGATGATAGGGATGCCGAACAATAAGTTCAAGGCGACGCTCGCGCCCAAGAATTCAGCCAGGTCGGTTGCCATCGCTGCGATCTCTGAGACGACCCACATTGCATACACGACTGGCTTGCGGAACTGCAGGCGGCACATCTCCGCCAGGTTGTGCCCGGTTGCTAGGCCGAGCTTTGCCGATAGCGTTTGCAGAAGAATCGCCATCAGGTTGGCGAGTGCGATGACCCAGAGCAGGTTATAGCCAAAGGCGCTACCCCCCTGGATATTGGTCGCGTAGTTCCCTGGATCGATGTAGGCGACACTGGCAATAAAGGCCGGACCGAGAAAAGGCAGCAGTGCTCGTAGACCACGACTCCTTCCGTCCAGGGCAGCCCGCGCCGCTCCTGCTATCCCTTTCTGCTCGCCCTCGGAAGGGGAGGAGTGCAGTAGCTCTTGATCAAGAGGCTGAGATGGATATGTGCGCATAAGAACTCTTCCCTGCTAAAAGTTCCCGCTTCCAGTCGAATAAGCAAATGATTACTTTTTGGAAAACAGAACTTTATTTTTTATATTCATAAAAAATAGATACCATACTACAAAAACATTTGTCAAGAGGAAAGGGCTATCTCAACATTGAGGGGTGCTATCTGTGCTTTCTTCACTGTCTGATACGTCTCTTCCTATAGAATTGAAGACGTTTGAGAGATGGGGATGGTATACAACAGCAGAGAGATAGGAGAGACGAGACTGTTGCGCAAGTTTTCTTTTGACCGATATGATCTGGCGGCGGGAGGAATTATTCTTCTGGGAGTGCTGATTCGCCTGGCTGCGATTGGAGCTGGTTGGCCGGCTGCTTATAATGATGAGGGTACGGTGGGACTGATGGCGTTGCATATCGCCTATCGCGGTGCCCATCCACTACTCTATTATGGTCAGGATTACATGGGTTCGCTGGAGGCATATCTGGG
>DAOUDD010000085.1:0-20313 GCA_034431765.1 Ktedonobacteraceae bacterium
CTCTACGTGTACAGTCCCGGTGGTTCAGAAGAGAAGAAACAAGGGGTACAGATCCTGAGAGAGCTAGCACGACACGTTGGTTTGTCCGTAGAAGAGAGGATTCAAGCAGCAGAAGCGCTCTACCGTTCCAGCCGTGGTGGTTCAGAAGAGAAGAAGCAAGGGGCACAGATTCTGGAAGAGCTAGCACGACATGTTGGTTTATCAGCAGGAGAGAGGATTCGAACAGCACGAGCGCTCTACCGTTCCAGCCTTGATGGTTCAGAAGAGAAGAAGCAAGGGGCACAGATCCTGGAAGAGCTAGCGCAGCGATCAGACCTTGAACACAATCAGCGCTTGTATATAGCCACAATACCTATCAAACAGTACAATGTAAGTTACGCCGACAAAATCCAGGCATTCCACAAGCTCTCCACTCTGCTCTCTGAGGACGAGCTAACAAAATATATAGATGAACATTGGGATATAGAGTATATAGAGTATATGGAAATGCCTCCAGCGGAGATCCCATTTATGATAGAAGCTTTAGGAATAAATTTCCTGCCATCAAAAGTAAAAGAAAGTATTTATAGTTCATTAGAGTTCTTGATACCAAATTTCGACAAAATACCCACCTGAAACGTTTATCGTGACAAAATTGCTCAAAATCACCAGAACATATCGTTGTAGTCATTCTGCTTCGACACCACTAAAAAGAGGGCGATTGAGTCAGTGGGTTCCACCAACAGCTCAGGAGCATTTTTCCTCATCCAGCCTTCAATAAAATTCCAGATCACCATCATTCTTCCAACGTGATCTACTCTATCTGACACAGGCTCCTCCTGAAGTATTCCTACTAAAAAACTCTTCCAGAAATACGTCACGAGGAAGTATTCTTTTCAGCGCTCCAAATACAGTCATTCAAAAGCATTCCTGTGAGGGATACATACTCTCTAACCACCGATGACGGCGCGCGGCTCACCGCCCAGGCGAGGGGAGGCAATTCATAGGTTTGAAGAAATTAAACTCGATATCATCAGTCCAGGTAGAGCAACATTAAGTGGTGAAGGCCTCACTGTTCGAGCTTGTTTTCCTTGGCTTTTTTGAGCTTTTCACCAAATACTGTAGCTCTACCCATCATGACACACTCTGTGTATTATCTCGCCCACCACTCCACTCACAAGCACACCGCTCGAACAGTTCTTCCGCTTATTGTGGTGGATATGGCGTTGACGCCGGTGGATACTGCGGTTGTTGCGGTGGATACTGGCCTGACGCCGGTGGATACTGCGGTTGTTGAGGCGGGTACTGGCCTGACGTTGGCGGGTATTGTGTTTGCTGTGGCGGGTACTGTGTTGATCCTGATGGATACTGACCTGATACCGGGGGATATTGTGATTGTGCTGGATATTGACTCATCGGGGGATACTGCGCAGGCGTTGATCCCAACTCACCTTGATACATATTGGGCGGATATTGCGCTGCATTTCCCTGAGTGGTTGCAGCACGCAATTGTGGCTGCTGAACCAGCTCTAGCACACCTGCCACTATAACTGCGAGCATACAGATTGCAATCAACCAGGCACCAAAGCCCCAGTTAAGAGAAATGCGAAACGACGAAGAATTTCCCAGGAAGGTACTGTAAGCTCCCAGAGTTTCTTGGATTTTCTGATTCGCGAGCACGAAAGTGAGTATTTGTATGACAAGCGCTAAAGCACCGGCACCGATAAAGCTATATGCAACCCAACGTGCCTGTATTGGGACTGGAGTGCGTGCACCAAAGGGTCTCCCAAGGAATAGAAAGAGTGCGGCAACAACGAAGACAGCCAGTGCAAGCAGCACAACTACCCAGACAATTCCTGCCATCTGACCAAAGTAAGGCCCATTGTAAGTAAGCACACCCGCCACCTTATCCACATATGCTTTTATAAGGTCAGAGCCAGGCCCACTGTAATTTACACTTGGCACGCCATACGTGAAAATGAAGAACGACAACAGTGCGATAAGAGCCGCGATACCCGCAATTAAGTAATTGCGATTTTTTGCTTGTAGAAATGGGTTTGGATTCATAAACCCTCCAGTATCCAGACGTGATTAATGTCTACTACAAAAACACTTTTCAAAAAAGAGGAAAAGACCAAACAGAACATATCTTACCTGAAAAAGATTTAAGTAGCAATCCTCTTTTCTTCATACCTTCTGTATGCAATCAAAAATACATAGTAGTAATTTTTCATCCACATGCAGAATAGAGCGACATGAATTTCTATCTTCTAGAGTAGACGCGGGATCACGAGATTTTTTGGACACGGAACCTACAGCAAAGAGTACTGCATCGACACGTTCAGTCTGAAGCGCTATAATAGGAAGACGCAGAAACAGAGCCAGTAGAACTCACTTCTCTTGTTGCAGGGTTTATATATAATGAACGAAAAGATTCAATCTGTCCTGAACTCGCTTCCGCATAAACCTGGAATCTATCTGATGAAGGATGCCGAAGGGACGATTATTTATGTCGGCAAGGCGATCTCGCTCTACAACCGGGTGCGCTCGTATTTTCAGGAATCCACTGATCTCAGTCCGAAGAATCGCAGCATGGTTGCACGCATCGAAGACATCGAGTTTCTCGTTGTGCGCAACGAGGTTGAAGCGCTAGTGCTGGAGAGCAACTATATCAAGCAATATCGCCCCAAATATAACGTTCTCTTACGCGATGATAAGAACTATCCTTATATCAAGGTGGCACTGACCGAAGACTTTCCACGTGTCTATCGCGTGCGCAGCTTCCACCACGATGGGAACCGCTACTTTGGCCCTTACACCAATTCCGGCGCAGTCGATGCGACGCTAGATCTGCTCAACAAACTCTTTGCCTTTCGCACCTGTCGCTATGACGCGAGCGTCTGGGCACCACCACACACAGGAGAGCCACCAGCAGGCTGGAAACAAAAGTTGCTCTCCCGCCCCTGCACACAGTACTTTATCCATCGTTGCGTTGCACCATGCGTCGCCTATAGCACACGTGAGGAGTACGACGCCATTCTCAAGCAGGTCATCCTCTTCCTGGAGGGCAAGCACGACGAGGTCCTCAAAGAGCTACAGGAGAAGATGGAGCAAGCGGCAGAACAGTTGAACTTTGAGGAGGCGGCGCGGCTACGTGACCGTATTCAAGCCGTTGAGCGCATTCTTGAAAAACAACGTATCATCAATACCGAAGGGCAGGATGATCAGGATGTGATTGCTCTAGCAAGCGGAGACGATGAGACCTGCGCACAGGTTTTCTTTTTCCGCGCTGGTAAGCTCGTCGGGCGGGAATACTTTATTCTTCAGGGCACACGCGATAGCAGTCCTGGAGAGATTATGACTTCCTTTATGCAACAGTTCTATGAAAGCTCGCCGCATATTCCTGCAGAGATTATTGCCGAGGCCGAGCCAGACGATAGCGAGGTCATCCTGGATTGGCTTAAAGGGAAACGCAAGGGTAGCAACGGCAGCACACGTAGCGCACTTACACTGACCGTTCCCAAACGTGGTGACAAATTGCGCCTGATCGAGATGGTTAAGCAGAATGCGCAGGAGGTCTTAGAGCAGCAGCGTATCAAATGGTTGAGTGACAGCCAGAAAATTCAGATGGCACTTGAAGAGTTGCAGACGGCTCTCAATCTGGCCGCACCACCGCAGCGGATCGAGTGCTACGATATCTCGAATACGCAGGGCACCAACTCGGTTGGCGCGATGGTTGTCTTTGAAGGTGGACGGCCAAAAAACAGCGAATATCGCCGTTTCAAAATCAAGCAAGTTGAAGGGGCCAACGACTACGCGAGCCATCAAGAGGTACTGCGTCGCCGCTTTCGTAAGGTAAGCACACAACACACTCTGACACGTACGGATGACGCGAATATTCCCCCGCACGTAGGTGAGTCCATTCCAGAGCTGCTTCAGGAGGAGCCAGAAACGATCACAGACCTGGACAATACCGAGCTTGAGCAGACGCAACAGGATGAGCAGCAGGACGACCAAAACGCTCAACTTCACCATGATTGGGCACTGCCAGACCTGGTCATCATCGACGGAGGCAAGGGACAGCTCAACGCCGCTCTCGATGTCATGCACGAGCTTTCTCTGGACATACCTATTATCGGCCTGGCCAAGGAACAGGGCTCCCACACAAAGCTTGATACAGCAGAAGAGATCTATCTTCCAGGTGCGGCAGAGCCGATCCTGCTCCCTCGTGCCTCTCAGGGACTCTACCTCTTGCAGCGCATCCGCGATGAGGCACACCGCTTCGGCATCACCTACCACCGCAAAGTACGGTCACAACGCACCTTCAAATCCATTCTCGACGAAATACCAGGTATCGGGCCCAAACGCAAGCAGGCCTTGATGAAACACTTCGGTTCGGTCAAGGCCATCAGCGCGGCAAGTCTCGATGAACTCGCCACCCTTGATGGGATGACAAAAGACGCGGCAGAAAAGGTCAAAGAGTACATCGGGAAGATGGAATAATTCTCTCACCTTCAATGTTCTCTTTAATAGACTGCTAGCAGTCTCTATATATGATTGACAACCGCAACATTTCGCAGTAGTATAATTGCAGTATCCTCACATGGACCGAATAATGAGCTGTCTGAGGTAACGTATCAGCCAGCTCTCAAGTGTGTTCAGTCTATCTGAGTAATCCGAAAAGGTCAAGTGATTTTGCAACAGGAACTATCAGTAGAGATTTTACTTTAAAAGGGATTTGGAACTATGCCAACGTACGAGTATCTTTGTCAGACGTGTAGCCATCGCTTCGAGACGTGGCAGAAAATGAGCGATGAGCCTTTAACCACCTGCCCCGAGTGTGGTGCACATATCCGCCGTGTTCTCTATCCAGCAGGTGTTGTGTTTAAAGGACAGGGCTTCTACAAAACAGACTACAGCAAAAACGGCGCAAAGGCAGAAGAAAGTGCAAGCGCTAATGGCGAGAGTAAGAAGTCTGAGGGTTCTGAGGCGAATGGAACGAATGGCGCTGGCAAGACAGAAAATAAAGGTAGCAGTGCCAGCAACGATGGGAACAATGGGAAGAGCAGTGGCGAAAGCAAGCCAACTGAGAGCAAGAGCAGCAGCAGCGAGAGCAAACCCTCGACTTCGCCAGCGAGTAAGTAAACTCGAAGAGTACAGCAAGCAGAAGAAGATAGGACTGTATGGCAGAATCAACGTTTGCTACTATTCAGCGTAACCAGATCGAAGCGGCGGTTGGCGAGCTACTACTGACCTCTGATTTCTATATGCGTCAATCAGTTATTGAGCGCATTCGCCACCTGATTGCTCATGCCGATCCAACACTTGATGTGCACAATTTCAGCGAGATGGCCCAGGAAGAGCTAGAGGAATTGGGCCTGCTCAAGAAATAATGTGCGGCTTCTTAGAAACCTGCAGGCAAAATGCTAATAGCAACAGTGGCACCGGTTTCAGTGACTGTACTGAGACTGTACTGACACAGCGTTTTCTCAACATGCTGATGTAATATCAGCATGTTTTTTCATTGTGCAAACTGTACCACAGCATGCCCATTACTCCTATAGCGTACCCTTCACCGCAACAAAAACGTCATAGCATTGTATACTGTGTATATGCGTTCTTCAATAGCGAGTGGACAACGCCAGATCATGGAGGAGACAGCGGGTCATGCAGGTGCAACAGGAAATGTCGGAACAGTCACAGGAACAAAGACTTCAGGAATTACAGCGCCAGGTCGATGAACTCCAGACGGAGAATTTCCTGCTACGCGATCAGTTGGCTCGACGAGAACAGTTTACGGCAATGATCGCGCATGATCTCCGTAGCCCACTCTCGCCCATTATCAATTACGCACAAATGATTACCCGGCACGCTGATACTCCCGCAGACGAGAGCAAACAAGCAAAGAGACAGGCGGCCTTACAACGTCACACGAGCATTATAGTGAGCCAGGCGAAGCGTATGAGCCGGATGGTGAACGATCTCCTGGATGCCTCCCGACTCTCGGATGGGAAATTCTCGCTCGTCTGCGAAGAATGCGATCTTGTCACCATCGCGCGTGAGATGCTAGAACAGCTTCGTCCACTTGCTCCCTATCACGAGCTCGTCCTGGAGACGACTCACAAACACGTTCCTGGGAACTGGGATTGTGGTCGCTTACAGCAAGCTCTCGGCAACCTGCTCGACAACGCTATCAAGTACTCTGACGAGAGAACAACTATTACAGTCTCTATCGGCGAGCATGAGCAACACATCCGTGTCAGTGTGCACAATCAAGGTACAAGCATTCCTTCAAACGATATCGGGCTCCTCTTCCGACCCTACACGCGCCTGCCTGCTACAAGTCAGCGGCAACAAGGGTCTGGTCTGGGACTGTACATCACCAAGTCGATTATTGAAGCACATGGTGGCATACTCCGTCTGGAACCGTCTAGCGAGGAGGAGCCACGTAGTACAGGTACAACCTTCACGTTTGAACTCCCCTCAGTTGTGCCCAACCAGAGTTAACCACGTCAAACGAACGACCCTCACCTGATCTCCATTGAACATCATCAACGGCTCACTGATCCCTTATAGAGCGCATGTGCTTCGAGAATACGTTGCACAATACCTTCTTCATCTCTAAAATTGCCTGCTGGAGACCAGTATTGGCTACGCCCATGTAGGTAATGGAGATGGAGTTGTGCCGTATCTCTCTTAACACAATTCAGACTCATAGCTTCGAGATGCGAAAAATGCACCATGAAGGGCACCTTGCGCATATTCACATGCTCCACAAAACCTTCTGGCAAAAGCACCAGCAATGGATCACCCCCATGTGTCTGAGCAGCCTTAGCACTAGCGATAATAATCGCTAACAAACATGCACCTACAAGAATAGCAAGGCTACCAATGCTGATAGGAGTTACTGACCCGTTTCGATTGATAAACAACTCCAATGGTGCTTGTTGTACGCGCTGCCAGAACTGTTCCCAACTCTGAAAGTAGTTTGTTATCAGCAAGACGCCCACGCCTATTAAGGAGAACAGAAACAGCGTCAGCAAGAGCGTGACACAACCCGCAAGCAGTGGTGATGGCTTACGACCATAGAAGGCTCGCCATCCCAGAGGAATCTGCCCTTTTCGAGTAAGCGAGATAATTTGCCCAGCGTCAAGCATAGATGCGTCTCCAGATTCCTGGTTATACATAATCAGAACATATCTATGAGAAACGTTACGAATTTTTCAACAAAGAGAATAGAGGAGCTTACCAATTCTCAGTTTCGCAAGCATCAGAGAGCCACATAAATCTCATTAGAAGTACTCTTACATTAGCATACACGAAATTTCATTCTTTGGCTATATATTCATATAAAAAGCCGGGGCCTGCCCACTCTTAGTTGCATGCTTGCAAATGGCCCGTTTATAGGCTAAGACACACATGCGAGCGAGAATGAAAAAATCCTGTATAAAAAACTGAACAAAGTTTCCAGATGTGTTATCATAAAGCATTGAATAACAGACAGGGTTGACTGACTGAATAAAAACCCTTCACATAGGGAGAAACGGCATGTCCTCAACAAATAATCATCAGGAGCTTCGAGTTCGTATTGAAGAAGCAGCACGCTTTATTCCAACGCTTGAACTTTCTTTCCGTTCTATGTTCGGTGGCGTGATGATCTATTCTTCAGGGAAACCTTTTGCATCCTTAGCCGAGCCGGGCCTGGCTCTCAAACTCAGTGAGCCAGATCGCGCAGCGCTGTTACGTGAGCCTGGTGCGGAAATGTTACGCCACGATGGTGAAGCGCCCAGTAAACAATATGTCGTCGTACCCCCACACATCCTTGAAGATGCCGAAAGGCTCAGTACATGGATTGAACGTAGCGTCCTCTTTGTCACAAGCCTTCCCGTTAAGAAGAAAACAGCAAAATAACTGTGCATGCTACTAGTGACGACGACAAAGGAATGGTGTACAATATCGCACATGAACACTTCTGCTCAGTTTCTTCAGGTGAATATTAAACGTATAGATGTGAGCTTACCTTTGCCAACATATGCTACGGCTGGCTCGGTTGGCTTCGACATTCTCTGTCGCGAAGATATCGAAATCGCGCCTCGTCAACTCGCACGTATCCCTGGTAATGTGATCGTGCAAACGCCTGCTGGCTACATGCTGTTGATAACGATGCGGAGCAGTACTGCCCGTCGCAAAGGACTACTCATACCCAACGGAGTGGGAATTATCGACCAGGACTACAGTGGCGAGGGCGATGAGTTGCTGGTCTCGGTCTATAACTTCCGCGACGAAGCCGTCATGGTCCAGCGTGGAGAACGCATTGCCCAGGGAGTTTTTGTTCCTATTGCCCGCGTGACGTGGAACGAAGTAGAGCAGGTGGGTAAAGGACGCGGTGGATTCGGAAGCACAGGTGCATAATGACATTACTACCAGATTACTACAGTGTTCTCGAAGTACCGGCAGATGCCACGGTAGAGCAGATTAAACGCTCATACCGTCGCCTGGCACGGCTCCACCACCCTGATGTCAATAAACAGGGAGGCGAGTTACGCATTCGCGAACTCAATGAAGCCTATAATGTGTTGAGCGATCCCTCACGCCGTGTAGCTTATGACATTCAGCGCCTGGAAGAGCTACGTCACGTTGTCATGCTGCAAACGATGATTATGCAACGACAGAAGACGTTACGTGAGCAGAACATGACCTGGCGACAGGGGATGTCAGGCTTCGTCAAGGAGTTGAAGAAAAATATGCGGGACGGTTAAGGTAGCCGTTCCCGCCTTTCTCAACGCTACTTTCCGCTACTTCCGACCTTCATCCCGACGTGCTTGCCAGAATGAAAGTAGTAATGAACCGGTCATAAAGGTGACAAGAATAATCTCCATAGTGCTAAATGTTCTTTTCTTCTTTTCCATACTCTTCTCCTCCTTCCAAGGCTATTGAGTTTTCCTTTTTTGTGCCCTTTAGGGGCAAGGGGTGCAAAAGTGAGCAGGGACATCCGCCTAACGACCGTCAGAGACCTGGGATCGTCAAGGAACTCCACCCCTTGACCCTCTTTCTTTAGAAAATGGTTTACTCTATTTTAACCCACAACTCCTTGCCATTGCCATAATTAGTGTGCAGACGAAAATGCTTCTCTACCCAGGCATAAAAATCGTGGAGTTGTACGAGACGACCACTGTAGAACAACACTGCGTGTACTCGATCCTGCATAGTCTCTCGAATCAGCTCTTGCGTCGTCACATACCCTGTATCAATCCGCACATTTGATGTATCAACTAACGAAGCTGGAGTATCCCGTTGCGCTAGAGCAACCACAAACTGCGCATCGCTCACAACGAACTGCTGTGGCTGCGTCACCTTCTCCAGATCACGCGCCACCCGCAACGCTTGCTCTGTCGAGGCTGAAGTTGCACTCCCCTCTGCCGCGCGATAATACTGTTGAACCTGCACAACGTCGCTCATCCCCAGCACCAGCATTCCACCAAGAGCGCAAACCGTCACAACAATAACAAACCAACCCCAAATCCCCCGGTGATTTATCACCCGTAAAATACGGACCCGATTTATCGCGTCCGTTGTCTCTCCTCCCCCATCCGTTATCTCTCCCCTCCTATCCGTTGTCTCCTTCTGCGCGCTCACTCCCCGCATGGTCATTTCTCTCCATCTCCCATTCAACGGTCCAATCCCCATTACAATCAACGCGATCACAGGAGGCACAAGCGTGACCATATGATGAGAGAAGAGCGGCACCTGCTGCCAGAGCAGGTAGAGCGTGGTCATAAGCCAGGCCCATAACGGAACGACGCGCCAATCGTGCCGCAGCAGGGCAACAAGCCCTCCAAGCAGTGCCAGACCGCCTGAGAGGGTAAACACTGCTTGCCTCAGTAACACGCGATTGCTTCCCTGTGTGTACAGTAAGTGCTCCTTTGCATCGGTATGAAACAGAACCACTTGCTTCCACAGTGCTGGAAACGCCCCTGCATATGGCAGACAAAGCAGAACCAGTGTACAGACCAGAACGCCGAGACCGATTAGCAGTGAAGAAATGTCGCTCAAACGCAATTTTCTAGCATGCTGCCATCTTCTCCAAATATAAAGGAGTGCCAGCAATCCAACAGGTACCAGCCCTGCTACGGCAAATAATTTGCTCCCTATCGCTAGCGCCAGGACAAGACCTGTCAGTGCAGCAAGGCTGTGACCCTTGACTCCGCCAGGATGCCGTTCCCAGAGATAGGCCAATCCAACTGCGAGCAAAACTAGCGCTGTTGCCGGTCCATCAGCTTGCAATGTCTGTGAGGCAGAGAGGTACAACGGATTGGTCAGCAGCAGCAGGAGCGCGGTCAGTCCACCAATAGGACCACGCACTGCCTTTCCCAGCAAAAATGCTCCAGGCAGACCGCAGAGCGAGACAAGGACAACGCCAAGACGAGCTGACCAGAGCGATTGCCCAAACAGCAGGTAGATAGGATAAACCGCTTGCAGAAAAAAGGGGGGTTGCGAGTAGAAAATACGTTGATACAGTGGAGAGCCTGCTGCCATAGCGCGCAAAGATTGCCAGTAGACGCCCTCATCGTATGAGTCACGATCAAATGGCAGGTCCAATGTATGGAGACGCATCCATACAGCCAGTAGCAGCAGGATTACTACTAGACCATAGAATAGCAGCACGCGCCCAGCAAATCTTGCTCTAGCAGGACCTCTTTCAGTAGGAGCGTTGGATCTTGAATGTTTTTGTATGCCAATATGTATCATTGTTTTGAATAGAAATCATTCTCTAGATATTGCCCATCCAGAATCTCTATTTCATTATATTCCTCATCTCGCGTTTTCCCAAACAGTTGGTACTCTGCTTCCTTCGGGGCAGGGGTGTCCTGATCGCTTGTTTTTGATATAATGTACTTACGCAGTTTAGCAGGGCAACGAGTACTTCTCCAAACAGAGGGAATGAGTTTTGTAGAAGCAGGAGATTTTTAGCTTCATGAATAACTTAGATGAGACAGGGCCATATATCTGGCTGCGTTATGCAACCCAATATACAAAAGATGGTCGCTCACATACGCTTGAGATGAGCATTCCTATCCCTATAGGAGCCGATGCTGGAACGCGTGAGCAATTGATTCGCGAGGCTGAAGCCGGCATGAATCAACTGGGGCAGCATATGGGAAAGCAGAGCGGGCTGAGCGTTGAGGGTGCCTCGCCCTCAGCAACACCGCCACGTCCTCAGCAGGCACAGATCTCAGCTTCACCGGTCTCATCAGCACGAACTCCGACAGATACACAGATTCCCGAACAAAGTGGGGTATTTCAGTCCCAGCCGCCCCAGCGTTCGACAGCACCTGCCGCTCGTTCCGCCTCCATTCCTGCCCCCCAGACAGCCGTACAGTCAAGCACGCAGGTCCGTCCAACGCCACCATCTGTACGTGAGGCTGAGGTTCCTCCAACACGTCCAAATATTGGAGCAAGCATGCCGATGTCAATGGGTCCAGGTCTCACAAGTGTCAATCTGACCATTCCCGAATTCATTCGTTACATCGACGAGAATTTACACCTCACGCCTAAACGGGCGATGGAGTTGCTTAAAGTAAAATCTCTGGCTGGCCTTAACCTGCGTGATGCGTTGGAGCGTCTTCATTATGTCGTTTCTCAAGAGGCTCCTGACGCTAGCGACACACCTGCATCATCAACATCTCCAGCCTCTCTGGATGGAGAGGGCCAGAGACACGAAGTACGTGAGCGAGGAGGCGCTATCCAGACCACTAAAGAGACGAGCGTACCTGCAGCAACGCTTTCCCCTTCCTCCACTTCACCTGACGCCTCTCCCCCGGTTGCATACAATGATAGAATAGAGCATGAGAACGCTGAGGCTCCAAGGAACGAACCAGAACCGATTGACCTGCAAAGCCGCGCTTCCATACGCAGTTTTGATGAAGAGATCGAACCGGATGAAAATGATCTAGACGATTTTGAAGATCTGGAGCCGCTACCAGCGTTTACACCGCAACAACTGCAACGCGCCCGAACACGGCTCAGTGAGCTACGCGAGTCACAGGGTGCAACCGTTGCGAGTCCGAATCGCCTTAAAGTTCTCAGCACAGTTGCAGCCTCACAGATTGGTGACGAACAACTGGTCGAGCTGGCAGCCGGAATCTGGAGCATCCCCTCCTTGAAAAAACTCAAGGTGGACCAGGTGGAGGCGCTGATCTCATGGGCGAAACTAGAAGATGATTTTGTTGAGCAGGTAGAAGCGCTGCTGGCAGTGATAGAGGAGGAACGCTATGCGCGTGGTAACCGGTGAGGCAAAGGGACGCAAGCTTAAAACGCCCAAAATATCGGGCACGCGTCCGATTATGGATCGAGTGAAGACAGCGCTCTTTGATATCCTATCTACAGAGGTTGAAGATGCGCGTTTCCTTGACCTATTTGCCGGAACAGGTAGCGTGGGCATCGAAGCGCTGAGCCGAGGCGCAAGCCGTGCCACTTTTATCGAAATGAACAGCACGATTCTCAAGCTAGTGCGTGAAAATCTGCGCATTACCGGTTTTACTGAACGTGCTGAGACACTGCACAGTGATGCCTTCAAGTTTTTGCAAGCGTATCAGGCGTATCAGGCTGCGCAGACGAGCGCGCCTTCTTCGGTCCGCGTCTCCACACAATTGAACGGTCAGGGTCGCCAGTATGATATTCTCTATGTTGCACCGCCACAATATCAGGAGATGGCCGCTCGTGCCCTGAACCTCGTCGATAGTTCGACGCTGATTGCACCTGGAGGACTTGTCATTGTGCAGATTCATCCAAAAGAACGTCCCGGTGTTGCCGCTGTCACCTGTCAACAACTCACCCTTACCGATGAACGTCGCTACGGCAGCACGCTCCTGATGTTCTATCGCCAACAAAGCCAAAACCTTGCGACCGACGCGTAGGGAAGGGTGCAAGGCCTTCTCATTAGTGGAGTGGACCTTATGGCAGCTCTTGTCTCATCAAGAAAATCAGTCAAGAACAATACAATACGTCTTTTTACAGGAGAAAATCTTTTTATGTCAATACACTTGCAGCAGCCCCAGTACATCATCATCTATGTCAGCGATATGCCGCGCTCGGTCGCCTTCTACCGCGATACTCTGGGACTGACACTCAAATTCACCTCGCCTGGTTGGACCGAGTTCACGACCGGCTCAACCACCATCGCGCTCCACACTACAGGTGATCAGAAGCTGCCCCCACAGCAAGGTAGACCTCCGGCTGGTATCGGACAGCTCGGCTTTCTCGTAGACGATCTTCAGAGCGCTTATGAGAGTCTTAAAAGCCAGGATGTCTTTTTCTCGTTGCCACCACAAAAACAGCCCTCTGGCGTTACCCTGGCAGTGTTACACGACCCCGATGGCTTCGGTATCAGCTTACAGCAGCGCGCAAGCGAGTAGGAGCACCAACTATGATGAATCGAGCAGGTGGAGGCGGTTTCGCCTTCGTAGATGCTGGCGAAGCTGCGCGCCGCCTGGGAGTGGATCGCATCACACTTGAACAGTGGATCAAAGAGGGACGAATCAAAACACACCGTGGTGTGGGCCGCGAATCATTCTTCCGCACCCGTGACATCGAAGCCCTCTACAGTGAGCTACACCCAGCAACTGAACTCGCGGCAGAGATCGAGGCCGACGAACGTGAAAGTGCGAGTGAATCTACTTCCGCACCAGTAGCGCCCGCGCGCAAGAAACAGGACCCGCAGATGCGTGTCTACCTGCGCTTGCAGGCCGATGCCAAGTGGTACGATATCTCTGAAGATGATATTCGCACCTGGTTTCAGCAACTCGCACCTGATGGTTACGAGCGCAACAAACGCAATGCTGAACACAGTATCAAAAAACTGCAATTCCTGGTCAGTCTTATTGATGAGGCGCAGCAACGGAAGCAAGAGCTACAGTAAGGAGGCGTATTATGCAAGCAGCAGTACTCCCACCAGTATATAGAATGAAGACAGCGCGGCGCTTTGCATACTCTTTTCTCGTCGGGTTACCAATGACACTGCTGTTTCCCTTCACACGCATTCCAACGCCTTTCTGGTGGTCGTTCGGTGTTCCTCTCATAGTCTACACGCTCATCTTGCTCTTCGCCATACTACAAGATCCAGTTGTACGAGAGGGTAAGTTGCAAGGTCGCGACAGAACGACAGTTAGTATCATCTGTATCTTTATTACACCTATCTTTCTGGCAGCAATCACAGTGCTTTCCCGTATCAACCTTTTGCTTGCATTGCCACTTATTCCTGTGCTCGTCGGACTGGTAGCTAGCTTTGCCTTCGGTGGTGGAAGATCAAAGGGGTGGGCACTCTTCTGCGGTGCATTTGCCTGGCTTGGTGCTGCTCTAGTGAACGTGCTAGCGACTATCTTTGATTTTACCGCCAACGTTCCAGGAGCACTCATAGTTACGGAAATGCAAAAGCTCTCTCCGGGTGCAACTGTGGGTGCCGTACTGCTGTTTGCGCTTCTGATACACATGATAGGTATTGCTGTTGCAGTGCTAGGAGGCCAGTTTGGCTGGTACTTACGCAAACGCCTGCTCGGTGAGATGGCTGTCGGCGAAATACCTATAAGATAGTTCTGCTTTCGACTCTTTCCATACCTCGTGTAGAGTGTACCTTTTTAAGCGAGGAAGGCAGCGAGACGTTGACTAACCTGTTCTGATGCTTCAACAGCAAGCCAGTGACCATTTTGCGGGAAATGTTCGACCTGAGCAGCGCCAAACTGTTCTGCATACTCTGGTCCAATAAAGGGATCTTTATCTCCCCAAAGCACAAGGGTAGGAACATGAGCCGTCAAGGTGTGAAGACGCTCCTCTCGTGCAACAAAATCCTGCGGATTGATGCTGCGATACAACTTTAGCATCATGCGCCGTGTCTGAGGCTTTGCCAGGGAGAGAGCATAAGAAGCACGTACGTACTCTGTACTTAACAGAGGAGCATTTTGTCTCATTGTCTTCTCATACGTAGGAAGTGTCAGCGTTACCATTGCCAACTCTCCTATGAGTGGCGTACGGAACAAACGAGCAGCACCATGCCACTGGTAGCGTGAGCTAAAGCTAGAACCACCGATAATTGCCAGGCTCTGTACTTTTTGCGGATGTGTTATCGCCCATGACAGACCGTATGTAGCCCCAAAATCTGCAACAACGAGATTCAACGGCGTTGGAATAGCCGCACCTTCTACCAGTTCGTCAATAAAACGAGCCATGTTCTCCAAAGAGCAGGAGAAATCTGCTGGAGCTACAGAACGTCCAAATCCTGGCAAGTCGGGTGCGAAACAACGATGCTGACCCTCTAAATGCTTGATCACACCGCTCCACATGTCAGCAGAGTCAGGAGCTCCGTGTAGGAAGAGGACGGGGGGGCCAGAACCGGCTGTTGCTAGATAGACATTGACTCCTTGAATCATAAGTGCCATATTCTCTCCTCAAAAAGGGTAGTCAAAAATAGATGTGTGCATTAGCCTCATTGTATGTTTTGCAAGTGCGTTTTGCAATTGAGTTTGAAAACCCCTATCTACACTGGCGCTATGAGACCCCCGCCTTTGTAAAAGAGAATGGAATGTCAGAGCGCTAATAACTCTTTGTAATCGACTCAAACACCCATAGAACAAAAGGAAAGCTTACTCGTTACCTGTAGAGATAGACAGGTGCTGACAGGTTAATTCTCCTGCCCCAAAAACTGACTGAAATAACGGGGTTTTCTACGAGCGCAACGGCTATACTATCCATGTGCAGAGAGACTACTGGTGGGGTACAGCGTCTGGCGAGCGTTGATTGTGGAACCCAACGCAACCCAGCCGTTCGCACTTCCCCTTCTCCCCGTTGAGCCATTGACGAAGCGAGGCGCAATAGCATCCGTTGACGGCAGAGGGCAAGGCGAGAGATGCCATCGGATATGGCGTCGATGTGCACACCGGTAGAAACTCGAACAGGACAGTATAAGAGAAAGGAGAGACAACGTATGACACCATGGGCTTATAAGGTCGTCTACATCGACTACCGTGGGCGGATCTCGGTTGAAGGGACGGAGACGTTGATCGGCAACGAGAGACGCAGCGCCTTTGCTCGCCGCTACATGAACAGCCTGGGACGTGAGGGTTGGGAGCTGGTGGGCATTCAGCCGCTCACAGCAAACTCGGCCTACTACATCTTCAAGCGTCCTGCTCAGGAGGGTGATTTCACGGAGGAACCTCCACAGGCATCCACCGAACAAGCACCAACCACGCCTGCCACACCTACAACCGAGCAGTCCAGCACAGCGCAAGCAGGAAGTCCAACTATCGAGACTGCCTGACGGATGCTGCATCGGCCCCCCTCGTGGGCACCTCTGCTACTGGGCAGAGATCTCCACGAGGGGGGCTGTCTCTTTTTCTACCTCACTTTGTAAATCGTTACACTGCCGTGCTGATAGACGACCTGCATGAAGGTTTCAAAGCGCTGTAAATCCACTTTTACAATCTGCCCATTTTGCTGTTTCTGTCCAAACCAGATACGCTCTAGTGGTCCAACATAGAGATACTGCGCGTTGTACTTTGCCATTGCCGTCAGCACATTTTGCGGATTGCTATCAGTGTAGATAGTCCGCACATCGTCCTGGCGATGGTTAAAGTTTTCAACATTGGTATTGTTGGTCAGCCAACCGAGCCGCCATTGATACTCGTGCCCGCTCCAACCCATTAATGTGGGCAGGCCGGTGAAGGCAGAGATACGTGAAAGAGTAGTGAAGTCAAAATAAGTCTGTGTGCCAACCGCTTCAACGATGACAGGATCACCCTCTATATGCTCATTGATCCAGCGAATGGCAGGGTAGTCATCACGGATATCATCGTTGCAGCCTTCAGCATTTGGATCGGGCGGGTAACAATGCTGCAGATAGGTCATGCCATCCAGATTGTTGCTCGGTTGCAGTGTATACTCACCTGTTAGCGGATTATATTCACGCAGACGTGCTGATGGTGCCAGAAGCGGGTATGTCATGGATGCGAGCAACAGCAGTACCAACGCAAGACCCCACGCCGCTTGCCCACCATATTGCAGTCTCCGTTGCAGCTTGTTTGCCAGACGCGATCTTCCTACACGCTCAACGAGAAAGAACAGGGCGCAACCTGAGACAATAGAGAGTAGCGACCAGGCCTGAAAGTAGAACTTGAAGACTGTATTCAGCCGTGGTTGATCTCCAAAGGCGTCTTTCAGGAAAACAACTTCGCAGAGGGCGACGAGGAAAAAGGCCACCACGCCCAGCAGCAGGGTAAAGACATGCGCACGATCATAAATATGCTGGAAGAGCATAATGATTCCAGTACAGCCAATAGTTGCCATAAAGACAAACGAGGTACTATTTGGAATCAGGATTAACGCAAGAATATCTGCTACGAAGAGCACGACAAAACTTGTTACCACAGCCTTAAAGCGGGGAAGGAGCTGTGCGTCATCGCTGAAGAGCGGCTCACGCCATGAACTGTAAACGAGCAGGGAGAGAAATAGGAACAGGAATAACCCATAGATGAGCAGCTCTGCTCCCAATGGAGAACGATCAGCCACCTGCACCAGCCCTATACCCTGTGCTGGTGCAATATATGTCAGGTAGAAGGGGAGGAAGAAGAGAAATGCCAGCACCAACAGGCTGAGACAGGCCGAGGCAATATCCACCACTAGCTCAAAGCTGAATTTTCGCTCGTATAACAACCATTGTTGCAGCGCGATACAGACCACTACCAGTCCAGCGTATGTGGGCAGATCCCACCCGTTCATGACGAACAGCTCACCTATTGTCAGCGCCGTCATGATCAATGTGATTGGGAGACGCCAGCCCCGCCCAAAGACAAACAGACCCAGTCCTTCACTCTCTAATAAGAGATTAAACGCCAGGGCAATCGCCAGCACAGTAAACGCGAGCGTCAGTACATGCGCATGAAAGCAGGAAAGCAAGAAGCTAAAAGCAGGAAACTCGTTGATCGTCCTGTCAATAACACGCGAGGGCGAGAACCAGTCATATGCCAGGGTTGAGCTTTTTGCATTGCCGTGCTGAATCCACCACTGCTGGGTCGCGGCAAGATTGCCAAGAATCAAGCCGATTATCATACTGAGCATGCCAAAGGGAATCGCACCCAATAGCTTTGGATAGACGCTATCGGCAGGCTCCAGCACGATCTCTTGCTGCCTCTCAAGTGGGGGCTGTGTTTCTCCAGCGTCCTCGGCCGTCGGCTCCTGTTCATCCTGTTCATCCTGTTCTTCAAGTGCTGGCTCTGATAAGGAAACTGCAGATGGTGTTGCTTTTGCACGCAGATGTTTTGCCCAGGTCACGATGTTTGTAGTGACGCCAAAGAGATTCACGGCTGTCAATCCGAAAAACATGGAGATCCCTGTGTTAAAGGCGATAGAAGGAGCCTGTCCTATTAATTTGGCGAGCGAGGCAAGGGTGAAGTGAGCGTAGTAGTAGTAGTTGATGCTATAGCCAGCGAACCACATATCATTCGGCGGGAAATGGGGGCTACGCATAATCGACGTGATCAAGCCCTCATCCATAAATGCCTCGAACGAGCGAATGTCTGGTCGGTAGGAACGCAGGAAACCCAGCAAGAAGACCATGCCGAAGAAGACGAATTCGGTGAGCAGAACATAGCCGAGATTGCTGCGCACGACTTTGACTATCGTCTGCCGTGTCTGTCGCGAACGCCAGAAGCTCAAGGCATTCCCAGCAAGCAGCGCCAGGGCAATTGCAAGGATAAAAAGCTGGCTATAGGGCAAAGCGTGGAAGACTATCAGAGGGAACCAGATGCCAAAGGCAAATAGGGTCAGGGCCAGTGTCTTGCTAAAGGCCCAGCCGCGATCAGGCAGATTGTGAAAGACTGTGACAGTAAGCGGCAAGCAGATCAGGCCCAGCGCCTGCACCAGTGCCCACATTCGCAAAAGCTCAAACATTACAATTCTCGATTAGCTAGCTCGATCAGATTCGTGGCGTTGCAGGGCGAAATCCTCGAACATCGCCTCCCACACATCCTGATTTTCCAGACGTTCACGTGGACTGGCGACGCGGGCGTTGATCATCTCAAAGAGTGCACTCAGCAGGCGTTGTAGCACCGCTGAAGCCTCATCATAGAAGCCTGCCGCCTTCTTGATATCGCCGCTCATGACCTCATAGCATAGCGCGGCAAAATTCTCGGTGTCGATATGGTTATGCTCAACGCGGAACTGGTAGCTGCCAATATGCCAGAGATTTTCGTTGATCATCAGTGTGCGCAAGGTATTAGCATCCAGGTCAATACTATTGCTGCGACAGGCATCTGTAAGCGCATCCATCGTCCAGTTGATAAAATCAGCGAGCGCCGGCAACTGCTCCATCGGGGAATGTTTTTTGTCCCACTCCTGCTCCATTTTACTGATCAAGCTGAACAGATCGAAGTGCTCCAGGCGCAGTTTCTCGGCTGGGTCAGGTAGTCGAACCTTGCGTCCATTGCTGACAGAAGGGGTCTCCTGGTAGACGGGCACGAGTAGTCCCATCTGCACCAGTTGAGCCAGTTCGCGCGCGACATCCATCTCAGGACGGCGCATTGCGGTAGCGATACGGCGTACACGTCGATACAGGTTGACGTGAGTAAATAATTCCAGTGTACGAATATCGAAGCGTATGGCAGAGGAGATGGTGGGCGTGAGTTGCAGCGTTGTACGCATCCCCTGTGGAAGCTGTTTTAGCATCTCCTGCCAATCGTCGCTGTAGCGAATCATCTCCATTGTGGCGCGCATAACCTCGATATCAAGAGGAGCCTCGCCGTAGGGAAGCAATTTCTGGACGTTTGGCGCTGAGAAGAATTCATATGTGCCTTCCTGCCAGAGTGATAGCTCACGAGCGGTCCACAGCGCTTTGGTCTTGAGCGCCTCGCGCAACTGCTGCTCCGTAATCGCGCCCATCATGATCAAGCGCTCGCCGATACGTTTGCCTAACGCATCCTGGAGCTGTTGAGCGTGCGCCTGCTCGATGTGGTGGTACGTAGTCATCCCCAGTTGTTGCAACACATCGCCAAGCGTCAAAGCACCCACATCCTGCTCTGCACAGTTCGCAAGCTTGCCTTCATTAAAATAAAGAACGCCTGTCTTGCCATTGCTATGGTTGAGATGGATGGCACCGGTCATACTCCCTAACTCGACGACCTGCAGGATCTCGACAAGGCCAAAATCCTGTAGTGATCCAGATAAGGCTGTCTCTGTATTCATAACATCTCCCAGGGTGCCAGAACGGTCTGAATTTTCTATGGCGATCTCAGTGGAAAGAACTCCTCTGTTGTGCATTATATCAAAGGTTGTACCAGATTAACAACTGTG
>DAOUDD010000086.1:0-22686 GCA_034431765.1 Ktedonobacteraceae bacterium
GTTAGAAGATTGCTAGCACAGCCTCGCTCGTATATACGAGCCTTCCTGGTGTCCCTCATGCTCCTGTTGAGCCTGGCGAATCTGGTCTCGGCTCAAGGGATAGCGAGCAAGAGCGGACACACTGTTCGTAGACTGCATCCTGCAACTGTGCAGCCGCATGTAGTGCAAGGGCAGCAAACGAGCAGCACGTCTGCAAGCGGTCAAGCTTCTCAGAAGGTTGTCTCGCCTCAGAAGAGCAAAGCTGTCCATCAGCCACAAATTCCAGTAAAGCCTCATAAGAAGGCAATAACTGGTCCAGATTTAGCGATAAACACGGCTGTATCTACTGCCGATGTTACAGTTGGTGACTCCGTTACTTACACGCTAACAGTTGATAACGAAGTCGGTTCTGCTCCTATTGCTAGTGGAACAAACATTATAGTCATCGATCCACTGCCTCTAGGCTTTGACAGCGTGACAGCAGCCGCAACAACCTCTGGTGATTGGAGCATCACCGTAAGTAGCACAACCAGCCCTTCGCTCATTACTGCGACTTATACTGGTGCTTATTCTGTCAATGCTGGCACAACATTGTCAACCATCACCGTCACAGCCACGGCGAATGGTGCACAGACGGGCTCTATTAGTAACACAGCTTCAGTTCTGATTTCAGGTGATACCAATCAGAATAATTCATCAACAGCTATTATTACTGTTTCCCCATCACCGGCCACATTAACAGCGATAGCGAGTGCTTCAGCTACAGTCTCACCTACTGAGACAACGACAGCAACTCCGTCCGTGACAGTATCTCCCACAGCAACTGCTTCGGTGACAACATTGCCCTCGGCAACAGCGACAGTCATTCCGTCTGTAACGGTCTCGCCCTCGCCCTCGGCAACAGCGATAGTTTCCCCATCGGCAACAGCTACGATTCCGCCTTCAGCTACGGCCACAGTCTCGCCTACTGCGACAGTTTCCCCATCGGTGACAGCTACGATTCCGCCTTCAGCTACGGCCACAGTCTCACCTACCGCGACAGTGATGCCGTCTGCAACAGCGACAGGAACACCATCGGCCGGGCCTGATCTGTTCATTAATTTGACGCATGAAGGTAGCGATACTTTTGATGTGGGCGAGAGAGTGACATTCATTGTGATTGTCGGAAATGGCTCTGGTAGCACTTCAACGGGTTTAGCGCCTGTTAGCTCTGGCACACAAGCACGTCTTGTCGCCCACGGCAAACATGAGATCGCTGCCGGTCCAGTGCTTGCGCCGAACGCCATTACAGTTTCGCAGGTGATTCCTGTGGGCATGAAGGATCTTGAGGTGGACGGGAAGAACTGGAGTTTCGCATTAAGCGACAAAACCAGCCCAGCAATCCTCGTTGCGACCTATATCGGGCCCTACCCCGTCGTCAGTGGACAGTTTTTGTCACCGATCTTTGTGTCGGGAACGCTGACCAGGGATGCGGTGCCCAGCCTGACCAGTACCGCCACGGTGGAGACGCAGGGTGATAGCAATGTCAGCAATGACGTGGCGACCGATACCATCTTCGTCATCACTGGCAAGTCCTGCAGCAGCCATACCAATTGCTGTGATAGCAGCAATCATAGCTGCTGCGACACCAGCAAAGATTGCTGCGACAACACCAGCACTACCAAGTGCTGCGATAGCAACAACCAGAGCTGCTGCGACACCAAGAGCAAAGATTGCTGTGAGAGCAGTCAAAGCAATCACAGTCATGATGGGAATGGTGGAAATTGCGATAACGGAGGCAACAGTGGCAATGGTGGGAATGGCCATGACCACGGGAGCAACGGAGGCAATGGCAATAACCATGGAAGTAACGGTGGGAGTGGTAGCTCTGGTGGTTCTGGGAGCAGCACTGGTACAAACAATGGTACTAGCGGCTCAACTGGAAGTTTTTACAACTATCCCGGCCTGCCATACACAGGCTCTGATCCCAACGCATAGTCTCTAAGCGAGTATTCCTGAGAAGTGTGCTGATACGTGAGATAAGGCATAGTAAGCAGATCCGTATCAGCACCATTATTATGAAGTGAGGTAAAATCTTCGAGTTTATTCTTTCTCTATCAAAAGAAGAACGAACTCAAGGGTATGTAGTTTCTGAAGAGAAGAATACTGTATGTACGGAAAAAGGCGCTACTGGTTTATACTTCCTCTCCTATTCCTCATGCTTGCTATTGGAATCGGAGCCTGGTCATGGAATAATTTCTCACATTCTCCAAAAACTGGCAATGTTACCAACACATTTCACGCTCCTGCAACGTTGACAGGTTCAACGCCGGTCGGTCAGCATAGGAAAAGTATTGTGGATATAAATGATGCTGCGCGACTGGTAATTCCGGCGATTGGTGTGAATGCTCCTATCGAGCCAGTTGGAGTGGATGGAACTGGACGATTAGCAGTGCCAAGCAAAAACCAATGGGATGGAGTCGGCTGGTATCACAGTGGACCTGTACCTGGACAAAGTGGAAGTGCTGTTATAGATGGACATCTGGATCGCCCTGGGTGGAAGCCGGCAGTGTTCTGGGAGCTGAATCAACTTCATCAAGGTGATGTGGTGATGGTAACGGATGCACAGAAGCATCTACTGCTCTTTCATGTGCTGCGAAAAGAGTTTTATACACCTACAAGCGCTCCTATAGATAAGATTTTTGGAAATAACACTGGAGTGTATCTAAACCTGATTACCTGTGCTGGAGAGTGGATTCCTGCCGAACATCAAACGACCCAAAGGCTTGTTGTATACACACAATTAGCATAGTCTTTGGGTAAGTAATGAGATGTTATGCAAAAACTAATGCCGTTTTCACTGAATCCAGCTTTTCGATACGTAGTAGAAGTGTTTTTGCGAGTGGAGGATAGATTGGTATGTCTCTTCTAAATGGTAAGCGCAAACGTCTCTTACAGATCAGCGCCCTCTTTCTGGCTGCATGCTGCATGCTATTGGGTGGCTGGTTCTGGTTTCAGGCAGCGCAGTCGTCGCAATCCCAGTCACAGAGCGCAAGTAGTAACACTCTTGCAACACCAGGAGGGTTAGCACCTCGTTCATCCCAGACGCCTACACCGACAAGCAAGGCGAAAGCGGTGCTACAGAAGAAAGCTCAAAGCGCAACTGCCAATTCTTCAGATAAGAGCAAAAGCAATGTGAATGGACATTCATCATCAACAGGTGAAGTGAAGAGGTTGATTATTCCGGCTATTGGCATAAATGCGCCTGTTGAAAATGTGGGAGTTCTTTCTGACGGGACGTTAGAGGTACCGAAATATAATCCCTGGGATGGTGCGGGGTGGTACAAGAATGGACCTCTTCCCGGTGAGGTAGGGAGTGCTGTGATAGATGGTCACCTGGACCGACCTGGGGGAAGCCCGGCAGTGTTCTGGAATCTGCGCTATCTCCATGCAGGTGATCTTGTAACGGTTGTTGATGCTCAGGGGAGGACAAAGAAGTTTCAAGTTGACCGAGTTCAGACATATACGCCATCCGCAGCTCCGTTAGAAGAAATCTTTGGGAATAATTCGGGTCGGCATCTAAACCTGATTACCTGCGCAGGTCAATGGGTTCCAGCCCAGCACCAGACCACACATCGCCTCGTTGTGTATACAACACTAGTAAGCTAGTCCTACTGATCCGCTTGACAGAGCACATCAAGTTAAGGCTCACGAGAGTGCGGCCCCACCAACGGACGCGATAGAATGGGGTCCCTACGAAGACGCTGAAGCGAGGTAGGAGGCTGTAGGAGAGCCAAAACCGAGACGGAGTGTGACGCGTCATTGCTCGTGGTTTCCTCTCGATTCTCCGTAACCTGATGCGTAGTGGACGCGATAGATGGGGTTTAAGAAATTATTGTGGATGTCATGGTGTCGCGATGAATCGCGGCAGGGCAATGAATTGCGGCGGACGCGATGCAATCGGGTCCCTATTCACGAGCAATGAATTGCTCACGGATATCTAAAGTAATTTGTAAAAGAGCATGAATGGGGTCCCTACGAAGACGCTGAAGCGAGGTAGGAGGCTGTAGGAGAACAGCACCTTGCTCGGTTGGAAGGACGACAGATGCTCATATTCTTCAAATGACCGCTTTATCTTGATGCGGATTGGACTACCAATTCGCTTGATTAAGCGCAGCTAGCCACAGTGTAGCGTTGTCATGTGGAATACAAGAGAGTACTAAACTGTGTTAATTTAAATCTTCTTTTGCTGTCCATAGAAATTTTTATTCAGATGAAACAAATCTCCTTTTATTTTTCTCTTACTAAGTACGCATTGCGTATCTAATACATGAGTTGTAAGGAGCGATCTTTGTAGATATTCTGGAAGAAAATATTCCGCTGGAGATCAGCTAAGAAAGGAAATGCGTGCTTTTTCGCGGCCGATGAAGGCAGGAAAGCCGTATAATCTGAATAATGCAGAACCAAGAAATTCCGTCGCTTACCCCGGTGAGCAACACAACTCCCCTTTTCCCCTCAACCCATCCCTTCCCCAGAACAACGAATAGTGAGTACGCCGAGTTAAAACAGCATATGAAGAACAAAGGGTTACTGGATAAGCAACCTGTTTACTACACATGTAGAATTGCACTGGTTACCGCGATGCTTGTAGCTGGTGTAAGTTTTCTCCTCTATGTTCATGTCTTCTGGCTGCAACTGTTAAACGCCGTCTACCTATCGATTGTTTTTGCGCAAATTGGTTTGTTGGGTCATGAGGCTGGACATCGTCAAATGTTTCACCATTTATGGAAGCACGACATCGTCAGTTTGATAGGAGGAAACCTGCTTGTTGGAATGAGTTACGGCTGGTGGCTGGACAAGCACAATAGTCACCATAGCCATCCAAACCAAGTAGATATGGACCCGGACATCAAGATCCCCTTTCTCGAATTTACGGGAAAAGAGGATCTTGAGAAGATAGGTAAGTTCAGACGCTTTTTAGTCAAGCACCAGGCAGCGATCTTTTTACCCGGTTTGCTGACGGTCTGCATTGGCCTGCAGACCGATAGCATCAAATTCCTGCTGCATAATAGATCAAAATACCATGTGCTAGAATGGTTTTTGATGATAGCACATTTCGTGTTGTACCTGAGTGTGATCTTCTACAGCCTTCCGTTCTGGCAGGCGATAGTCTTCATCGGAATACACCAGGCGCTGACCGGTCTCTACCTTGGAGGAATTTTTGCGCCGAACCATAAAGGTATGCCTGTGCTGGATAAAGAGAACACACTGAGCTTCTTGCACCGCCAGGTGGTAACATCGCGCAACATCTTTGCTCATCCCGTAACAGATTTCTTCTATGGGGGACTGAACTATCAGATTGAGCATCATCTTTTTCCAGCCATGCCACGCAACAAATTGAAAGAGGCGCAGGAGATCATCAAGCCTTTCTGCCAGGTGCATTCTATCCCCTATCATGAAACGAGCATTTTCCAGTCGATCAAAGAGATTCTCCAGCATCTCTACCAGATTGGAGCGTCATTGCGAGTACGCAAAGCATAAGAATGCAGACCCAAAAGAGTAGCGAAAAAGGCGTCTTACCAAATGAAGGTAAGACGCCTTTTTTCAGAAGAGTAGCGACGACGGGACTCGAACCAGTGACACAGGGCTTATGAGTCCCTTGCTCAATATGTAGAGTGTATGACGGCTTTATTAGCGTCGATCTATGGGATAAAATTACTTATAATTTTTAGACATCTACAGCCTCGAATAGAGTTCTCTGAGTAATTTCTACAGGTATTTCATCATTATTTGCTAGAAATTGTTTATAAAGAGAATATCCAACGGCTCGTGCCAATAGTGGTGGGACGGCATTGCCTATTTGGCTATACTGTCGTGACTTAGGACCGGTAAAAACAAAATTGTCAGGAAATGACTGCAGACGAGCGGATTCACGAACACCTAGCCGATGAACACCTTCTACTCGACCACTTCTTGGTGCGCCACCACTTAATAAATGACGGTGGTAATGAAATAGTACACCTTCAGGATCAATAATATGCGTACGATTACCACCAGCAGTTGCAGGTATAGTAGGACTTGGGGCATCCATATTAATAGGTCTGCCCTTGCCGTTGATGATCATGCCAGCCCAGGGAGAGGGACGTAATACAGGCTTTTTTGCATAAGAAACTACAGCTCGGTTAGGATCATCTTTTGGAACATTTTTTAGCGCTTCACGAGCAGTAACAAATGGTACTGATACATTAGATCCGTGGGTAGGTTCAGGAAATCTAAAAGGTGTACCTTTGGGTAAACCAATAAAGAAAACGCGTTCTCGCCGTTGTGGAACTCCATATTGAGAAGCATCTAACACAGCCCAGTAGACCGAGTAGCCTAGCTGTTCAAGTTGATGAATAACACCCATAGCATATTTGCGATGCTTTGTACTTACCAGTCCTTTGACATTTTCCATCAAGAAAGCTTTTGGCTGAATCTCGTTTACTGCCCTGATAAACTGTGGTATCATATCCCTTGCATCTTCTGCGGCTTGTTGCTTACCAGCAACAGAGAATGGTTGACAAGGGGGACCGCCAGCAAGTAAATCAATGCTATGAAACTGCCTGAGGTCTACAGTACAAATATCAGAGTGAATGACTTCTGTATGAGGAAAGTTTTGTTTGTAGGTTGTAGCAGCTTGCTTGTCGTATTCTATGGCTGCAACTATGTTCCAGCCAGCCATATGCAGACCTAATGATAGGCCACCTGCTCCAGCGAAAATATCTATAGCTCTGAATTGTACACGTTCATCCATAATAACTCCACCCACCCTTTACCTTGTTATGACTGCTAGGCATATTTATCATAGCTGTAAATTTATCATTCGTTGTGTGACTTGTCAAGATGCAAAGCCTCCGATTTATACCGTTTTCACATGTTACACAAAGAACTTATTTATTTAGAGAGTTGTGCATGTCGGATTTAGACGAAGTACTTGTTGGCAAACAAGATAAGGTAACTAATGTTGCCCACAACTTTGCAACTGTATTCGGCGAAGAAGTGAGGCAACGTAGACAATACTTGAATCTTACACAAGAAGAGCTTACCCTTGCTCTGCGTAAGTGTGGAATCAAAGTAACACAGACATATATCTCACGTTTAGAAGTTGGACAACGACGCAATCCAAGTGCGCAACTGGTAGTTGCATTAGCCTTTATCCTTTCCATGTCCCTGGACAATATCATCTTCTCTCTACAGAATACAGACAATGGAAAGTAGAACAGAAAGGGATTGAATATGAACGGCTCACAAAGTTTGTGGCCTGATGATGGCGAAGAGAATAGAGTCTTGAGAGAAAATGGTGGAAAACAGAAGGGCAAGATTTCAGCAGAGCAACGTGATATGAAAGTGACTGCACTGCTAGAGAAGTTCTTCGAGAAAGCACTACAGCATGAATATGAACCTTTAGATGCAGAGACCCAGCAGGAAGTAGAGCTTCTGTTTGCCACTTCAATCCTGGGTTATCGAGAAATTTTGCTCGTGATTGTCATTGCATGTATGATCGACAAAACCTTCAAAGCCTCAGAGGATTTCTACAAATGCAATCCACGGGCCTTGTTTGAAGGCCCTATAAGAAAAGAATTGTTAGCACATAAAATACCACAAAGAGGATCTGGACCTCTTAATATTGCAAAGGGCACGTCGAAGATAAATGATCAGTGGGCTGCTAGAAGAAGGCCTCGTAATGTTGCTATAGTAACTGTCCGTCTGGTCCAGAAGATAGAAAGCATGTCAGATAAAGACTTAGAGAATTTTGCAATTAATCTGCATGTATTGTTTCTTAAAGCACAGGAGATTTCCGCAGGCTTAAACGTTGAGGCCAATCCTCAAGCTGACCCTGACTACTTATACAACCTCTCAAAAACGCTTATTGATAGTGTGCCTGATGGTGGTAATACGCCTCAGCGTATCATTGGATATTTGTTACAGGCGTATCACGAAACATTGAAAACTGGTATAAATGTATCAGGGCATGAAGACAGAGCTTCTACAACAAATAGGACAAGTAAAAAGATAGGGGATATTGTAGAAGAAAGAACTGAAGAAAGTTATAAGCAAATTTTTACTGTTTATGAAGTTACTGTGAAAGAATTTGCAGAAAAGCGGGTTATGGAGGCTACTGAAGCTTACTTGGCGCTCAGTACTTCCGAACCTCTAAATGAGGTACCTGCAAATGAAATTATAGTCCTATGCCGTGAGAAAGATAAACACCCAGATGTTTTCGTTAGCACAAGTGGGTATACTTATCTTGGCAAGCTAGAACAGAGAAAGATAGTGTTCTACTATCAGAATATCTATGAGTGGATTATCGCACAATTGCTGAGAATGCCCACGCGGGCAAGATTACAGTTTTACGAAAAGCTTCATGCTTACATCCAGCATCCAAACACGGATGAAAAGGTAAGATCTTTCTGGAAGCAGCTACACCAAGAAGCTTTAGAGTGACTAACGAAAAGAGCTTCTACTAGACTAGTAGAAGCTCTAAAGTAGCGACGACTGGACTCGAACCAGTGACACAGGGCTTATGAGTCCCTTGCTCTACCGCCTGAGCTACGTCGCCATATAAATGGATGTCTCCGTTTAGAGACGGAGATATAATAGCATAGCCTACAAGAGGTGTCAATAGGAGATTTCCCTCCTTCCCTCCCCCCCTATTTTTACGTATTGACCATTTGCATCCATCAATGATACTGTTCTGTATAGAAACTGTTGTTGCTGGTAGAAGGAGGGTGTTCAGACTATGCCGAATGTTTCACCACTTGAAGAGCCACAGAAGTTACAGACGCCGACACAAACTTCCTCGACACAAGCTGCACTTACCATTGTGAAGCCAGAGTATCGCGCCACCGTTCACGATATGCCAGTGGATGATCGGCCACGTGAGCGCTTGCAAAAGCACGGAGCTGATTCCCTCTCATTGGCGGAACTGCTGGCGATTATTCTGCGCACAGGGACAACGCGTGAGAATGTGATCGAGCTGGCTGGTAAGTTGCTGGCGAAATACAGCGGTTTGAACGGGTTGATGAGCGCTGATTTCCATGAGCTGAGTTCTGAGTACGGACTCGGACCCGCGAAGACAGCACAATTAAAGGCAGCTCTAGAGCTAGGGAAGCGACTCAGCATGTCGCTACCAGAGAAACGCTACCAGATCAAGTCTGCCGATGATGCAGCAAACGTGGTACGCATGGAATTGATGTTTCTGGATCACGAGCAAATGCATATTCTGCTCCTCGATACAAAGAATCAGCTTATCGAGAACATCAAGCGCTACAAAGGAACCGTCAATAGCTCGGTCTTGCGCTCGGCAGAGATTTTTCGCACTGCGATTGTGCGCAACTGTCCCAGCATCATCATCTGCCACAATCATCCCAGCGGCGACCCTACGCCCTCAAATGAGGACATTGAAATAACCCGGCAACTGATCGATGCGGGCAAACTGCTCGATATCGACGTCCTTGATCACCTCATCATCGGCAATCCGCGCTATGTAAGTCTGAAGCAGAGGATGAACTGGTGAGGAGACGCCTGGTCTAAGCTCATTCTCTGTACGCTAGCTCAGTCTGTTTGAGGAATTGAGACAAACTAGCTCACCTTTTTCTTCACCAGAGCCGGATTCGGCTCGGTGAATGGGCCAACGTTGTACAGGTCGTCGCGGTTCCAGAGCGCTTGAGCGACAGCGACCGTTGAGGCCAGGGCTAGCCAGAGGAAGAGCGTTGCCAGCGAGAGCGCGATGCGTGTATCCTTCAGCTTGAAGATCGAGACCAGCATGCTTGCAATTGTCAGGCCGAACATGCTGAGCGTGAGGACCATTGCGTTGATAGGTGAACGGAGGCTGAAATAGGCCGCGTTAAAGATTGCGTAGTTCAGCCACGAGGCCGCTTGCAATTGCAGATAGGCGGAGCGGCCAGGCGTCTTCTCCGGCAGGTTCAACGCGCGTAGATTTCCGTAGATGGTAGAGATGTTGTTCAGAGTCCAGACCGGTCCGAACGCGCTAGAAGGAGGGGTAATCTTTAACTGCTTTAGCCTCTTGAAGTAGGGCACGTCGCCAAAGAAAGTTTCGCGCGCGTTTTTCTCTTTATGTCCCCGTGCAATACTGACCAGGCCGGTCAGTCCAAAGGTTACAGCCTGCGTGAGAACATAGAAAATCACGCCATGGTACCAGCGCCAGCGCAACGGTTTGCCTGTAGTGGCCGCGATACGCTCTTCAACCTCTTTCAATGGTTTCACGGTAACAGATATATCTGACATAGTAGGCTCCTTACATTCCGGGTATCTAGAAACGACGCCCTCGTTTCTTCATGCTTATTAATAATGTCGTTGGCGTGTCTTATCTTCTCTCTTTTACACGAAGCGGAGGTTTGTAATACATACAGTGGCAAGCGTCGCCTGTCTCATTGGGTAACTGTATGATGCATGAGCCTACTGAAATGGATAGATGCGAGATGGATAGATATAATTTGGAACATATTGTCACGCGCCGGGACTCTTTGACGTGTTACATATATTCCTGGCTCTGTCCGACTGAATTTGTGTAGGGATGGAAAGGCGCAAACCACATTATACACATTGGCATGCAGAAATTGCAGTCTCGAAAATATGTCTGAACACATTTTCCATCTGATGAAGGCAGTATCAGCTCTTTCTTAATGAACACACAGGCTGAAGTATATAAAGGAGAAGAGTATGTCAATGACGAATAACCCGGTCATCATAGCAGTCTTTCAGGATGCCAGTGCCGCGCAAAAGGCAGCTACAGCATTAAGAGGTTCAGGTTTTGCCTCGGTCAACATCACGCATTCAGAGAAAGCTGCGCCGCGCAGTAGTGGTTTTCTTACAGGTCTCAAGCGGATGTTTGGTGGGGATGAGACTGGTAGTATTCTCGATAGTCTGCGTGGTGCCGGGGCATCAGAGGAAGAGGCTCAATTCTATGAGCAGGAGTACGAGGCGGGCCGGACACTTCTGACAGTGAAAGCGGATGGGAATCGACAGAAGGCACTGGCTATTCTGCAACGATATAATGCCTATGATGCCAGTACGCGTCCGGTAAACCAGGTGCAGGCACGAGCGACAGATGTGGTGAAAGAGCATACTACCACGAGTTCAGCACAGGTAAAGGATACAGTAACTACGGATTCGACGCATATAGGAAGTACGACAACAACAGAATCCGCTCAAGCAGAAAGCATACCATCGCCTGCTTCTGTAGAGGTGAATGACCTGTCTGATAGACACTCCATCAGATTGCGGGAAGAGCAACTTGATGTTTCCACAGAAAAAGTGCAAACGGGCGAGGTCACGCTGCATAAAGAGGTTGTGACAGAGCACAAGACGCTTGCCGTTCCTGTCACCTCTGAAGAGGTCGTTATCGAGCAGCGTCCTGGCTCTGGGAAAGTCAGTGACACCCCGATCGGTCGGGACGAAGTTATTGATGTGCCTGTACGCGTAGAGCGGATTGAAGTCACAAAAACGCCAGTTGTTACAGGAGAGGTTGCGCTTGAGAAGCGAACGGTACAGGAGACACAGCACGTCAGCGACACCGTGCGCAAAGAACAGGTCTCTGTTGAGCAAGAAGGCAACGCTCCTATTCATGGTACGCCGAGTGATCATTTTCATCCACAAAGCCAGCGCTCACATGCTGTAGAACAGAGTGTTCAGAATGCTACGTCGAAAAGAACAGCTCAACCCCGTTCACGCAAGAAAAAAAGATAACCCACGAGGTTGCTAACGAGTTTGGATACACAGCAGCACACGCGATGGTGTGCTGTTGTTTCATGCTCTACAATCGTAGTGCCACTACCTCATTACGCAAATTGTTGACCGCTCAATCCTTCCCCGGTCTCCTAAAAATGACGACGTTGTGTGAGAGGGGTAAGGAAAGTGGAAAGTAGTCGAACGAGAAACCCTAGAGCGAACAAAAGACTTCCCCAGACAATAATGATTATAAGTGGGTCAAATACAATATGAAAGCGCATATAGTCATCAGCTCTGTAACCTCCAAGTGTAGTGATGCTTAGACCATAGAGCACAAGTAAAACAATTACACCCATTTGCAGTACTGTATTTGCATATTTTGCCTTGTCCCAGAACAGTAGAAATAGCCAGAAGGCAGCACAGACGGGAAGAAGAATGTTCATATGATACAAAACGCGGTGCAGAGACTTGACTGCGAGTACAAATCCATCATAAGGACCAGCAATATTTGGGCGAGGAGAGTCATAGTAGTCCGTCAAAGATGAGAAGAACCAGGGGACTGACTTCGCAAGAAACTCCAGCGGATGTCGTAAGATAATACTGCGTGCAAATGCACCTGCGCCTTGAGCATGATCCTGTTGGAGCGAGGGAATGTACGGCATTACATGATAAGGATCTATATCTATGACTACTATGTAATGGTCGAGCTGCTTACTTATTGCCTGATATTCTGGCGGCGCTTCATCTTGCATATTATACTGAAGGACTTTTCCAAGTAGATTATAGTTTTCTACCGCAGTTAATCCAGGATAGCGATTTACAAGTGTATTCACGCCTATATAGATACCGATAAATGAATAAAGAAGCGCCAGTCCCATAACAACGTGAGACAAGATTTTACGTATAGACTTTCGTCGAAATGCAACGAGTAGGAGATAGCTAAACAAGACTAATGGTAGATAGACCCATTCCGGGCGTGTAAAGAGCAAGGGAAAGAAGGATAGTACCATAAGCCAGAAGTTGCGAACCCGTAGTGTACGTATGAAATAGACAACCGCGAGGGCGACCGTTGTCAGCGCCCACAGAGCCATCCCCTCCGACATGATCGGCTTGACGTAGGCAAGCAATACGAAATTTGTGCCGACCAGTAGGCCGATAAGAAATGCAAGCCAGACCTTTCTAAAGAGGAGATTTGTCAGGATATAAATTTCCAGTGTTGCCAGTACAAAAAGAGCGGCTTGCAGGATGCTTACAACCATTAAATTGCCCTGCCCACCTATAAGATAGCCAAATACAATCAATAGTGGATATCCCGGAAGGCGTCCAGGATCAACAAGTTGATAAGCATACGTTTGAATACGGTCTGCAACATGTAGATATGCAGGAGTATCAGCAATGATTTCAGGGCGTGGATAGTCTACATAATATACAGTCGTCAGTGTAGTAGTAATAAGGAATAACAGTATTCCAAAGAGAAAATACTTTTGACCGAGCCAATCATCATGCAGTAGTTGTCTTAAATGATGTAGTTTATTAGAGTAACGAAATTGTTTTTGTTGAGTTGGTACAGGAGCCTCTGTCTGTTCTACCTCAGTTTGAAATTGCTTTGACATATATGAAATTCCTCAATACTATTTACCGTTACACGGATGTATCGTATTTATAGCTATTCAGCATTCTAGATAAGGAAGATAGACATGTATGTGTCAATATGAGGTGATGTGTTGAGGAGTATTCGTCAACTTCTGCACAAAATCAACGACCACGCCCTGCACCTCCGGGAGATGGCTCTGGAAGAAGTGATCGGCTCCCTCTATTGCGATCAGGCTTTTGGGCGCTGGAACATGCTCAAACCACTGCTCCAACAGAGTAAATGGCGCAACCTCGTCGTCTGTTCCGTGAATGAAGAGTTTAGGTTTGTGGCTATCCTGCAAATTGTTCCCATCGAACATGCGTACGGGTGTGCCAAGACCGATCATAGCTTGAACACGGTCATCAGCGGCAGCAACGCGTAAACCGACCCAGGCACCAAAGGAGAATCCCGCGAGAATTGCAGGTGTGCCGGGATAGCGTCGGCTGAGAAACTCCAATGCGAAACGTGTATCATCTATCTCGCCACGTCCCTCATCATACGTTCCTGAACTATGTCCAACGCCACGAAAGTTGAAACGGAGCGCGGGAATATTGAGCGCTTGCAGCGTTTTCGCTACAGAAAAAACGACTTTCGTGTGCATCGTTCCACCGTAGAGTGGATGTGGGTGGCAGACGAGGCCGACATAACTCGGCTCCGTCCCCTCTTCCTCTGGTTTGAGAATGCCCTCCAGATGTCCTTGTGCCGTTGGAATGTTTACATGTAATACCTGGTTGCTGCCCATAAATGTCTTCCTATTCTTCCTCGCTACTACTCGCGCATTCGTGGCCTATAGAGAGCATACTACCACATGACTTATCTTCTCGAAAGGGCATGAACAGTTATGGCTAGCCCTACTCGTTTTCTCTCCTTTATAGTAATGAACGTTTCAGGCGGGCAAAAACAAAAGTGTAAGTACAGAGGGGTTTTTAAAGACGTCCATTTGAAAATCTTGGCTTATCCCTGATCTGCGCTATCCTTATCATTATCCTCTCGTTTCTCTTGAGCTTTCGAGGATGGGGGAGGAGTATTTATCGTTCGGAGCGAGCTAAGCACGTTGCGTACAACGAGTATCAGGCTCGCAAAAAATGTCAGGACTGCCAGCAGGATGAGCGCAAGACGTACTGTGGGCGAAGTGAAGAGAGTGAGCAACAAGACGCAGAGAAGCAGGAGTGCAAAGACCATATTATTGATGCCAAACAAAATGCGCGGTTGTTGATGCCACTTTCCCTCTATCCCTCTTGTACGCGTCTGCGTCATAGCCTGCTGCCCCAGACGAATGTTCACCAGTCCTACAGCGAGTAGTATACACATACCAAGCGCGAGCAGAATAAGTAGAATAGATGTTCCTGTATCAATAGTAGCCATATCTTTTCCTTTTATACACAGCTATAGAGATTCTTGCTGATGGCTGCGCTATTATCTCATATTTTTCGCTCTCTTTGCTACAGCACTAACCGCCTTATAGTTGTTATTATAAATTGTCTTCTAAGATAGAATGAAGTGCAATGAAATTCTTATATGTTATGCTCTTCCAGAGGCATGTTTGCGTAACCCTAATTGAGTGCTGACCGTTTTTTCTTCGGCAAACACTGTAACGTATTTTTTCAAGGGCGCGTTATAGGCGTAGATGGCTATATTGTGCAAAAGGATGAAAGGATTTAGGTAGAATTGAACATCAAAAGTATTTTGCTAAAGCTTTCTGCCGTTTTTGTTCTGGCTATGCTCATGAGCAGCATCTTTCTGGTCAACGGTAACGCACATGCTCAAGCACCGCAATCTGAGGATCAAGGTGATGGTCTTGGCACACCGTACACCACTGCTAAGCGTATCACACTACCGGGGCAGGCGAACGCGCAAGTAAATCTACAGAATGGCAAAAGCAAGCTGGTAAACACCATTCCATTCTGGAGTTCAGTGTTCACCTACAATAACAATATTTATCCTTACCAGATAGTAGGAACAGATCCATCGGCAGGGTCGGCGACTACGACCGTGCCTACGGCAGTAATTCCTCTAGACCTCACCTTTTCTAATGGCACCACTCTTAAAGGGAGTAGCAAATTACAAGCCACCCTTGAATCGCCTATATTCAAGAAAGGCGATTATACGAGTGGTCACACGCAGTATGGAGATGCAATCCAGCGAGCCGAGTTCTGGAAATATGTCTCGAAGTCCAGCAAGAACTATCATGTGCTGCTAGGTAGCCCCAAGGTATACCCAACGGTTAGCCTTACAGTGCCAGCAGATGTTGGTCAGCAAGTTGTTGGTAAGCGAACTGGAGCATCGATTGGTTTGATAAGCATTGACTGGTTCGATTCTCAGCTTCAGGCGCTTATTACTCAGTTGCACCTCTCACCGAAAACACTCCCGATTTTTCTGGATTACAACACGTTTCTGTATCAGGGTACTGCAAGTAATTGTTGTATTCTTGGTTACCACACTGCGTTGTATTCAACTGATGCGCAAGGCAAAAGTACTATTCAAACGTATTCCTTTGCCGCATACAGCGATCCGGGCATCTTCGGAACCGCTCCAATCGAAGATGTTCATGGTCTGAGCCATGAGATTTCAGAGTGGTACAATGATCCTTTCGTTGATAACGCAACACCGACATGGAGCGTGCCAAGTGCACCACAATACGGTTGTAACGGTGCTCTAGAAACAGGAGATCCATTGGTTGGTATTGGCTTCACAGTCAATGGCTATCATCTTCAAGATGAGGCTTTCTTCTCCTGGTTCTCGAAGCAAGTGCCCTCTATTGGCATTAATGGGCAGTACACGTACATGGGCACGTTCAGTGGCCCTTCACCGACATGTTAAGGGAGTAGCAATCCGCTGCAAGATTCTGCGCACTTGCTCTCATAGAAATTAGAGCAAGAAACACATTCCTCACATAGCAACCTTCTCTAGCACATCAAGGAGATGAGCCGGAGAAGGTTCTTTGTTTCTCTGAATTGAAGCGCCTAGAACACAGGACTTTTTCTTAGCACTGTTAAAACCGGTCGAAATTCCTTTAAAAAAGGTATTGACGAAATCGTACAGCTCGTATATAATAGCGGTGTCGTTGAGAACGCATATTCCTCGATAGCTCAACGGTAGAGCAATCGGCTGTTAACCGATGGGTTACAGGTTCGAATCCTGTTCGAGGAGTTTTTAGAGGGCCACCAAACGGTGGCCCTTCTTTATGTGCTAAAGTGTGTTATAGTATACATAACAAAAACTATTACTCCTTTCTGTAGCATTGTGCCGTGCGACTGCGTTCACCTTCTGGGAGGCCACTTCCACATGACCGCTAATAGCAGGATAAATTATCGCTTTATTGCGCAAAGTATGCTCGAAGCTATCCCTTTACCTGCACTCATTGTAGATCGCACGCTCACGATCCGCTTCTACAACCAGCGTAGCCTCCTGCTCTACGCAGCTTCCCCCCCACTTCAGGGCAAGCCTCTGCATAAGCTTATTGGAGATCCTGCAATTCTTGCGCTCGTTCAAGAGTGTGTCACAAGTGCACAGCCCCGGAGGGGGAAGTTCGAGAAAGGTTCGTCTGATCTCGCCTGGAAAGTATCAGTCTCTCCGCTTGCTCATCAAGAGTCTCTGCTGCAACCTTTTATGCACGAAGGTCTCCTGTGCTCAGATCCAGAGACAAGCGATAGCCCAGCTATCCTGGCTCAAAGTCCTGAAGGAGAGCAAGCTGAAAACTTTTCATCTTCCTATTGTTATTTTGCAGTGGTTGTGGAAGACATGACGGAGGGACGAAGACTGGAGCGTATGCAGCGTGACTTCCTTGCGAATATTTCGCACGAACTACGCACTCCTCTCACATCGGTGCGTTTACTTGCCGAAACACTTGAAGATGCCGTCGAGACTGATCCAGAGCGAGCACAGGAATTTATCGAGAAGATCGAGATCGAGGTTCATTATCTAAGCGAGCTTGTAGCAGAATTACTTGAACTTTCACGTCTTGAATCGGGTCAGACAATGATGACGATTGAACCGATAGAAGCCGAGCGGCTGGTGCGTGAAGTCATGGCGCGTATGTTACCTCTGGCTCAGCGCCATCGTGTCTATCTTACGACAGATATTGAGCAAGGGCACATCCTGGTGGCAGCAGATAGTAAGCAGATTATGCGTGTGCTGGTAAACCTTGTACATAATGCGATCAAGTTTACTCCGTCCGATGGCAAGATCATTATTGGTACAACACTGGATTCTGAAGCAGATCATATGCAACGCTTCTTTGTACGAGATACAGGTGTTGGTATTCAAGCTGAAGAACTGCCTCGTATCTTCGAACGCTTCTACAAAACGGATCGCGCTCGTACAAAAGCGGATTTTATTGGTCCAGGTGGTGGTGGAACCGGGCTAGGCCTGGCGATCGCTCGCCATGTCGTCACAGCCCACAGTGGACACATCTGGGCAGAGAGTACGCCTGGATATGGGAGTGAATTTAGCTTTACTCTGCCAATCGCACCTGTAGGAGATGTTCTTCTACCATAGTGTTATAGCCGCTGCAAAAAGAAAAATGTCTGTTTCTGTGCCAGAAGGCAAGGTTTTCTTAGTAGATTGGTAGTATGTATCTCTTTTCAGGTGCTATACAAACTGCAAGAAAATAAAAATTTTATACGAAATTTATTGCAACGTGATATGATCTTATGATAGCATAGTTCTGGAAAAGCACTCTTTAGATTTTATGCTGAAGCTAACGTTGTCCTCGCACTTTGTTCCTTATGTATAGTATGCGAGTACGCAGTCAGCCTTATTATAGTCAAGAAGAAGACATCTTGCTAAAAGTTTCACTTTGTATAGTAGTTGTGTAGACATTGTATATCTTTCACCTTGTATATTAAGGGCAATGTCATGTACAATAGGGTGGTAGTGGGCTGAAAAGAAAGAGGGTACATATGAGCAAGCTTGTGATGGTCATTGATGACTCTACAACTGTGCGGAAAATTATAGAGACATGTTTGGGCCGAGAGGGATTCGAGGTTATAGGCTTCGCTGATGGCGTACAGGCTATCCGCTGGCTTACAGAAAGTGCACGGGTACCCAATCTCGTTATCCTGGATATCGGACTTCCTAAAATGGATGGGTACGAAGTTGCTCGTTGCCTTAAAACAAAGGAACAATTTCATAGCACTGTTATCGTTATGCTTTCACGACGCGATGGTATGATCGATAGGCTCAAAGGCCGTCTGGCAGGAGCACGCGATTATATTACAAAGCCTTTCAAAACGCAAGAAATCATCTCTGTTACCGAACAATATCTTGGTATGCCGTTACTTTAATACTCTTATGGATTTTGTATGCAAGAGTTCCCAGTTCTGAAGGTTCCTGATTGGAGCCAGCAGCAAGCCCAGCTTTTGGAGCAGTTAAGCGATCAGGAATTCTGGCAGCATGCTCACCAATTAGCACAACCCTCACCACCAAATCAAGTGGAAACACATCTGATCTTTACAGTTGATCAGTATTCTTTTCTGCTGCCTCTAACCGCTTTATGCGAGATTATCTCTTCTCCTTGCACTTCTACGCGTCTCCCCACAATTCCATCCTGGATGATGGGTATTATGACATGGCATATGAAGGTCATTCCTGTCATCGATTTCTCTGCGTATTTTACACAAAGCGTTGCACGTTCTTCAGCGCAGTTCCTACTTGTAACACAGCAGGAGGATCTCCTCGTTGGTTTATGTATAGATCATGTTGAATCAATAATAGGGTATGATGTTGCGCAGGTAGATCCGTTTGATTTTACACAAAGCCCTTTCTTTTCTCGTCAAATTTCTCCTTCCATCATACAAGGCATTTACAAAGGCGCTTTTGTACTTGATGAGCAGGCCCTCCTTCCTCATATAATCGAACAGATAAGAGTAATGGCACCATGAATGAAGACGCGTTTATCTTTGACCAGATTGAAACCGAGGATCTCTCAGAGGAGGATCTAGCGGTTCTGCGCGCCTTTGAGCAGATGGAAAATTGGCCTCCGCAACAGAATAAAGCCTCTTCCAACCAGCCAGATACGCCAATTCCTCCCTCCACTTCGATAACCGCAGATAGTTCTTTTGAAAACAGCACTGGCGAGGATGAAAACAGCACTGATGAGGAGATGCTGCGTATCTTTCTGGTGGAAGCGACAGAGGATCTTACCAGGATGCGCCAGACTTTGCATGATGTTGTACTCGATGAGCGCATTCGTCCTTCCCATATTCTGTTACTGCAGCGTGTAGGGCATAAGCTGCGTGGGACGGCAGCAGCAGTTGGCTTTCCTGTGTTATCCGAGATTGCTTTTCATGTTGAGATACTCTCCGAGAAAGCGGGGCAAAAGGAAATCTCTTCTGGCGCTGTCACTCACGCACTCCAGGCGGCATATAAGAGCTTAGAGCAATGCCTGGCGAGTATCGCTACTTCCGGTCATGAACCTGAGGCTGAGTCGGTATTGACAGCTCTTAAAGAGGAGTATGCTCGCTTTAATGTCAGACTTGTGGAAGGGGACGAAAAGGATTTCTCTCCTCTCAATTCATATGCTCTACAGCAGAAAGATGCAGAAGAGGTAGGGCAGTCGCAAAAGCAAGGGATTGAAAACCCGAATACTGTACCACTTACGATACAGGGTTCGCGGCGTTCTTTCTCACTTGCCAGTACTCCCTTTATTCGTATAGATGCACGTCGTTTCAGCCGTTTGCAGTCCTATACAGCTATGTTTATTGAGCAGCGCCCGGCGCTTGAGCATGCACAGCTTGAGGTAGATGAGGCGCTGCAGGAATTAGAGGAAGCACAGGCCCGCTTACAACAGGTTGAAATAGCTCTCAGCACCTCCTTACTCACCTCAACGCAATCTGCACCAACTGAAAGTAATCCTACGTCCTCTCTTGTTGCGCGTATCCTGCAAACATCGCCTCACGCTACTATGAAGGTGCGACAGCGCTTGTCGAAGCTTCATACAGACGCAGCGATACCTTTGTCTTCGGTTATCGGCACGTGGGATAAGTTGGATATGGAGCACTATACAGAGCAAGACGTATTGTTACGCAAGCTAGAGAGTGCAAGTGCTGATCTCGCCCTCGCTAGTAGACGGCTGAAGATCGCTTATACACATTTGATTGATCTGCAAACAAGCCATTTCTCTTATGTTACAGACATGCGTGATGAAATGTTGTTGCTGCGTAAGGTTCCTTTTCGCACCCTTGTACCTCGTCTCCAGCGTGTTATTGCGACCAGCGCTCTTGCTCAGCATATCTCCTTTGAGGTGATGGGGGAGAATATAGCTCTTAATCAGGACATTCTCGATACACTTTCCACTCCACTAGTACAGCTTTTGCGAGTATGTATTGCAAGTGTTAATCCACCAGAGGAAAATAGTGGCACCAAAGATAGCGATAGAGAAAAGCAGCGTATATGGTTTTACATAGGAGAAAACGGGTACGAAATTGAAATTGAAATTGGCTTCTCTATTGCAATACAAGGTGGAGCAGTAGAAATCATTCGTGATACGGTAGAACGTTTGCATGGAACCATCACGCTGCAACGCAATAGCATGGGGAGTATTAGTTTTATATTGCATCTTCCCTCCTCGGATGCAACCGTGCCGTGTTTGCTTGTGCGCGCGGGTTCTCAGCGATTTCTTGTGCCTTTATCGCAGGTGCAACGCGTGCTTGCTCCTGAGCAGACAGTGCAAATGGGGATGTCCATCAGTTACGCTCTTTACGAGTTGTTCAACAGTGCATACGCTGCTAAAAGTGACGACTCTGTACCCTATGAAGGGGAACGACCTGCCATGGTACTGATACCTTACACAGCAGAAAGTAATGCAGGTATGTTTGTGAGCGATGTATTTGGTGAAGTGGAGGTGGTAGTCAAACCACTTGAATCATACTTGCAACGGCCGGGGATTATCGGTGTTTCAGTTGATTGCCACGGTCAAACGTTACTTGTTGTGAATCTACCAGTGCTTTTGCAAAGGGCCAGGGAGTACGCGTCTTCAGATAGCATGAATGCGCCTACCGTACCTGCCGGCTCGACCTCTCCGATCAAAGTCCTGGTCGCTGACGACTCTGCCTCAATACGCCATTCTCTACTCAGTACTCTACAGGCGGCTAAGTATGAAGTTATTCGTGCCAGCGATGGCCTGGAGGCGCTGGAAATGATCAAGCACCATCATCCTGCTGTTTGTCTGCTTGATATTGAGATGCCGATGCTGAACGGATACGGGGTTCTGCAATTTATGCGTGATTCGCCTGAGCTTGCTGATATAAAAGTGATCATGCTAACGTCACGTACATCAGAAAAACATATGCAGCAAGCGCTCAAACTGGGAGTGGACGGATATCTCAACAAACCCTGTAACCGCGAGACGTTGCTGAGTATGGTTGAACAGGTGCTCAGCCATACTCACGCGTAATGAACTCTCAATGGAATACCAAAGCTTACCTCTGGCTTTCCCATAACTACAAGCTGCTTGCACGGGAACGTTGCTCTAGCTAAAGTGGCTTCAGCATATTATGTACCCGTTCATACTCACGCATCCCCATGGCTTGATAGAGGCGAAGCGCTCCAGTAGGATTGTGCGCATCAACGCTGATTGTGATGCGTTTAATGTCACGCTGCCAATAACCCATGAATACTTGCTGCATTAAATTGCGAGCAATGCCACGCTTACGCCAGGGACGCAGGACTCCTAATTGAGTGATATGTCCTTCTCTCTGTTCTCCATAAGCTTGACCCTCATAAGTGCGGCAGGTGATAGCTCCAATGATCTGCTGACCAGCTAACGCTACATAGAGCTGTTTGGGATCGAAGTAGGAATGCTCAAGATTCCCCTCGCTCCATTGCTCGAACGCTCGATAAGGACGACCCCCAATATCCTGGAAGCTCTCCTGGATGACGGCGTGGATAGCACGCTCATCCTGTCCTGGTTGATAGCGTCGCGTAACAATATCTAGCAGCATCTCAGGAACATCTGGCTCACTCTGCAACACGATTTCGAGGTTGATTTCGCTGCTCGTTACAGAGTATCCCTCCTGCTGGAGCAACTGGAATTGATAGCTACTCGGCGATGTGCTAAATGCCCAGGCACGTAGTCGATGGGGAATAGGGGGATTGACCTCCGCGATTAATTGGCGTGCTCGCTCTTCGCTTAGGGAGAGTAGCACACGACCCAGTTCACTTTGACGATAGGCAGGGTGAATACTGGTATGGTGATCGAGCAGCATATACTCGTCGTCGGGGCGAACTGCGCTATAACCCACAATTTGCTCCTGGCTATTTAGCAACACAAAGGAATCAGTAGGCAGATTAGTATCCTCCCACACATCCTCAATATCGGCAGGAACTGTCTCGGAGCGTCCCATATCGACCTGTTCGCAGGCGCA
>DAOUDD010000087.1:0-14831 GCA_034431765.1 Ktedonobacteraceae bacterium
GTGGTCTCGACCTATCGCGACCGCTTATCGCATGAGCACACCTCTCGCTTTCGGCACCGCAGGATCTCTTCTAGAGCAAAGCGCGTGTTCGCAGCCCCGAGCAGTTTGAACGCTGGAGTTTGATCGGTGCCACTGCCCGGAATTAGTTGATCCTGGCTCGCGACCGTGGACAGGCACGCTTTCGACCGTGGGAAAGGAGGCGGGACGTGGTCAGGCCCCGGCACGGACGCCGATGCATGCCAGCCATTTGGCACAGTTGGGCACTCCTGCCCAGGTCCCCAAACCGCGCGGAAAATCGACTGGGCGAACACAAGGAACCCGTCTTGCCAAAGCGAAGCGGTCTGCGGTGATTCGCAAGCCCAAGCTGGTGCCCAAACCGCGCCGCACCTTGGCTTGAAGGTCTCCAAATCGCTTTCCTTTCATCGACTTTGATTTCTAAACCTTTCTGTCTCTGGTCAAAGAGTTCGGTTGCTTGCTCATTGTCTAAACATCAATAATGAAGAACGACGGCTATGAACAACTATCATACGCGTATGCCTACTTTCTTATAATATGGTAAAGGGAAGCATGTGATATACTGCCTCCATACTACCATCTTTGTAGCAATCAATGGAGATAGAGCAGATGACCACGAGTGAACGCAGTTCACAGGAGACCTCCTCCCACCTTCAGGGAACGTCTGAGAAGATTACCGATTTGCAGCGCTTGCGCGAGGAGGCGCAATTAGGCGGCGGCATCAAGCGTATTGAGGCGCAACATAAAAAGGGCAAGCTAACAGCGCGCGAACGTCTCGACCTCTTGCTTGATCCTGGCTCGTTCAATGAGTTGGACATGTTCGTCACGCATCGCTCCAGTGATTTCGGACTCGCAGAGCAGAAGATTCTCGGAGATGGCGTGGTGACGGGTTACGGGCAGGTTGCAGGTCGCCTCGTCTACGTCTTTTCGCAGGACTTTACCGTCTTTGGCGGCTCCCTCTCTGAGACTCACGCGGAGAAGATCTGTAAGGTGATGGACCTGGCGATGAAAAATGGTGCTCCCGTGATTGGCCTGAACGATTCGGGCGGTGCACGCATACAGGAGGGGGTGGTGAGCCTGGGTGCTTACGCTGATATTTTCTTGCGCAACACTCTCGCCTCGGGCGTGGTGCCGCAGATCTCCGCAATTATGGGACCATGTGCTGGAGGAGCAGTCTACTCCCCAGCGATCACCGACTTTATTTTTATGGTCGAGGAGACCAGTTACATGTTTGTCACCGGTCCCAACGTGCTCAAAGCGGTGACACACGAGGATGTGACCTTCGAGGATCTGGGTGGTGCACGTGTGCACAATAGTACCAGTGGCGTGGCGCATTTCGCCTGTCCCAGCGAAGCCGATTGTATTCGTGATATCCAGCGCCTCTTGAGCTATCTCCCCTCCAACAACCTGGACGATCCACCACGTATCAACCCGAGCGATGCGCCGAGCCGTCTCGTCGAATCATTGGATAGCATCATCCCCGACAATCCGAGCAAGCCCTACGACATGAAAGAGGTGCTGCATGCGCTCGTCGATGACAGTGATTTCTTTGAGGTGCAGGAACACTTTGCCCAGAACATTATCGTAGGCTTCGCACGTCTGAATGGTCGCTCCGTCGGCATCGTTGCGCAGCAGCCGCGCGCGCTGGCAGGCATTCTCGACATCAACGCCTCCGATAAGGCGGCACGCTTCGTGCGTTTCTGCGACTGTTTCAACATCCCAATTCTCACCTTCGTCGATGTTCCTGGCTTCCTGCCGGGCGTTGGACAGGAGCACAACGGCATCATTCGCCATGGTGCCAAGCTGCTCTACGCTTACTGCGAGGCGACCGTGCCAAAGATCACAGTGATCACGCGTAAAGCGTACGGCGGGGCATACGATGTGATGAGCAGTAAGCATGTGCGCGGCGACATCAACTATGCTTGGCCCACGGCTGAGATCGCGGTGATGGGAGCTGAGGGCGCGGTAAATATTCTCTTTAAAGAAGAGATCGAGCATGCGCCCAATCCTGAGCAGCGGCGCAAAGAGCTGATCGATGAGTACACAGCTCGGTTCGCCAATCCCTACATCGCTGCCAATCGTGGTTATGTCGATGAGGTTATCGAGCCGCGCTACACCCGCATCAAGCTTATCAACGCCCTGGAGATGCTTAAAAATAAGCGCGACACCAATCCAGCGAAGAAGCACGGAAATATTCCTTTATAAGGAGATGAACTCGTATGACCTCTATGGAGAGAGTTGAGTTAATGAAACCTTCTATCGAGCATGCTTCTCAGTATCTTGCGATGGTTGATGAATCTATTGAAGTGGGCGAAGGATATGAATACAACAATAGTGATCTTGCTCGGCAGGACTTTGTCGCTTTTGTCCAGGAGTTGGAAGATGAGTCTCAGGGTATTGGATTACCCATAGGGATTCCTGCACAGCAGACATACCTTCTGGTCAAAGAGAAGGGAATAGTTCTTGGTGAAATTCGCTTTCGACCAAATATAGAGCCACCTTACGAGAGATATTCCGGGCATATCGCTTACAATATCCGTCCATCTCAACGTGGTAAGGGTTATGCAACTCGTCAACTGGAGTTGGTCTTGCAAGAGGCTAGAAAGCTTTGTCTTCCCTTCGTTACACTGACTGTCGAAAACGAAAATCCAGCCTCGGTTCGTGTAATTCAAAAGAATGGTGGAAAGCTGCTACGAGAAGTTGAGAATCCGCTCGGAGTACGTGTGAAGGAATATGATGGGAAATGGGTGGTAGAAGATTTCGAGAGGACAGGGGTGAGTCTAGCTCTGTACGTTATTGACGTTTTTACGCCTGAAGGTATGAAGAATACTAAATATTACAATGTTTAGTATGTAGGCGTTATCAAGAAAGAATCGTATAGAGTGCAGAGATAAGGGAGGCAGGTACTGGTATTTACTTTAAGCCCAAAGGAGGCTGAAACCGAGCATAACTAGGGGTGCTCCATTCTCAACCTTCTTTGAACGTTCATCTTCTATAAAATGTGTTGGTTACAAACGCGTTTTGTACGTATCCACCTGACTTATCTCAATGAATACTTACACAATCTCCTCATCGACGTAGCACCAGCGCCAGTTCTCACCAGGCTCAAATGAGCGTATGATAGGATGCCGTGTTGCGTGAAAGTGTTTGGTTGCATGCTTGTTCTTTGAGGAATCGCAGCAGCCGACATGTCCACAGATCAAGCACTCGCGCAGGTGAACCCAGCTATCGCCAATCTTCAAACAATCCTCGCAGCCTCGTGCACTTGGTTGCACGTGACGAACCTGATCAAGATGTGTACAATCCGCCATTTTTTTCTCCTTTAAACTATGAAATAGTGAGCCAAAAAGAGATGATATAGTCTTTCGTCTTTCCATCACTGAGCATTAGCAGCTTTACGTCCAACAACGATCTGTCGCGTTCCCTTTCCAAACGGTTTCCACTGATAGTCGCCGTAAATGGCCTCGATGGAGAAGCCTGTGGCGAGGAAGAGCAGTTGTAGTTCGCGTGGAAAGAAGAGATGCATATCGAGCCGTGTCAGGTAGCGTTCGTTTTCGCCGCTCTCGAAAAACTTCTCGTGTGTCCAGGTGATATGCTGCGTCTGCTCATAAGGGTCGTACTTGCGCGTGGTGTAGAGCAGCATTGTGAACTCGTTGTTGAGGTCCTCAATCTCTTCCTCTAGATAAACATGCGAGGGACGATTAAGGGCGTCACTGAGATAATCGATATCAGGCAGAAAGGTATCGACGACGAAGCGACCGCCTGGAGCAAGGTGCTCATTCGTGGTGCGAAAGGCATCGAACTGCTGCTCAATATCGTACAGGTGACAGATCGAGTTAAAGGGGAGCAGGATCAGATCAAATGTGCCCTTGTTTGGCAGTTGATAGTTGCCCATATCGCCTTCATGCAGCGTGACACGGGCGCGTGCCTGCTCTGACTCACGTTCTAGCTTGCGTCGGTAGGCGTTGAGCATCGCTGGCTCGATATCCAGCCCCTCCAGAGCAAAGTTGCCTGGACTGTGTAATAGTTCCAGACCAATACGTCCACTGCCACAGGCCAGTTCTAGCACGCGTTGTGGTGTATAGCGCATAACCAGTTCGCGCCAGAAGGGGATGTCTTGCTCCGATTGACTTTGATATTCCAAGTCGTAGTCATTGACCCGTTCGTAATATTCACCCATGTTGTAGGGCATCGTAGAACCTCATCTTAAAATTCGTTCTTTGAATGAAATGCTTTGCCTTTAAATACAGCTTAACATAGCTGTAGAGTGGGAGCAAGATAGAGGAAAAGGTCCTTGCATTGCAGGCTCAGACTTGCTAAGATGCTCAATAGAAATGAAGGGAAATTGTAGGTAGATATCAAGAAGGAGTTTTATGGTATGGGTGAGTTAAAGACGGTCAAGACGTTTATGACGGCCTTGCAGTCAGGAGATATGGATCTTGCGTCCAGCGTGATGGCTGACAGTTTTACAATGACGGGCATGACCCCGAAAACTCTGAACAAGGGTCAGTTTCTGGCAATGCAGAGCGAATTGCTCGCTGCCATGCCGGATTTCTCATATAATCTGAATGGTGAGCATCGGGAGGAGGATGTTATTGTTGGCACAATCACTCCCACGGGTTCTCATACAGATGATCTAGCTCTGCCGCTGTTTGGTGTCCAATCGATTCCGGCTTCAGGTATAGCTGTCACACTTCCACAGACTGGGGTAACATACTCATTCGAGAATGACCTGATTGCCAAGATGGAGGTTGAGAACATTTCAGGTGGAGGATTAGCTGGTTTGCTGCAACAGGTCGGGGCGGAGCTACCAGTGCCACCACGATTAGGCAATATCGGCGATATGCTATAACTGCGAGAATACTGCAAAAAGTACCAACACTGGCTCTTCTTTACAGACCGCCGCCAGGTAACGTCCATCAGGTGACCAGGCAATGCCAAAAATGTACGCAGAGGGACTCTGGTATGTGAAAAGCGTGCGGCCTGTAGCTGCCTCCCAGATATAAATAGTTTTGTCGAGCAGCACCGTTGCAATCAGTTGTCCATCAGGCGACCCGGCGATACTATCTACCGTATCTCCCAATGTCCGATGATATGGCGCGGAAGAACTTGCTGGTGGCTCTTTTGGCACGGGTGGAGTATAGTTTACCTGTACCTGACCATCCGGTATAGAGATTACCTGCACATGATCGTGACGGTTGCTGAGTACAAGTCGGTTGCCGACAGGAGACCAGTACATGCTATGTCCAGGGGCAGGTTGCTCTCTTAAAGAGATTTTCTGTTGATAAAGAAGGGCATTGGTAACTGCTTGGTAGATAGAGAGTTGCTGTTTCAGACCTGCAATTGCGATAAACTGTCCATTAGGAGACCAGGAGACGCTAGCTCTATCGCTTGCATATCCGGTATAGCTTCTCAGTGGTGTTCCATCAGGCTTGTCGATAGCCCATACCTGCACATGCCCATCTTGTGAGCTTGAGAGAATACGTGTGCTATCAGGTGACCATGCCAGGTCGATGATGCTCGAACGATGACGTCCATACAGCGTAACGAGCTGTCCTGTTTGAGCTTCCCACACTTGCACGCTTGTATCACTCCCCCCGGATGCAATATACTTGCCATCAGGCGACCAGGCGATGCTGAAAATTGCCTGGGTATGGCGAGTATAGGTTAGCAAAACTTTGCCTGTTGCTGCTGAACGAATCTCTACAGCCCTGTTAATGCCTGCCGTGGCAATACAAGCGCTGTCGGGAGACCAGGCAACAGTAAACGCCCCGTGAGGTATGTCGTAAGTACGGTAGAGATCATCAGGTTTGTTGCTGGCAGACCCCACGCTTGAGCGCAGGCGATTTTTCTGTAAGAGGAGCGTCCAGGCAATTCCATTGCCGACAACGAGCAGAGCTGCTAGTCCGGTCAATGCCGCGCGTCGCGGGACACGTAGGGGCTGTAGAGAGTGTGTTGGTCCTGAACTCGATTGTTCATCTTTAACGTGTCGGAAACACTCTTGTCTCACTTCTGAATTATTTTTCGTTCGTGCCCTAAGAATAGCGGCAAATAAGGCTGGTTGGCTGTCATGTAGTGCCTCAACTGCCTCACGGACCTGTCTATCTGAATCATGTAGCAACGGTGCTAGTTCGAGAGCCGGAACGAGCAGGCCAAAACTTCCTAGAGAAGCTACCGCCATTTCACGAACCTGCCACGATGAATCTTGCAGCATGATGAGGAGTGGCTCAATAGCAGTTCGGTTGCCATTGGCTCCTAATGCGCTAACAACGGCTGCACGAACCGAAGCATCATCGTCTTGCAGACCGTGCAGTAGGGGTTCAATCGGAACACGTTTTCCCAGCTTGCCAAGCGTCTGGGCTGCTGCAGCACGTACTTGCCATGACGTGTCGTGGAGAGCGAGCAAGAGGAGTCCCATTGGTGCATGAGCAGCATGTTTGCCAAGAGTGGAGGCTGCGGCTGCTCGCACTGCTTCATGTTCATCTTGCATTGCATGTGCAAGTTGCGTGATCACAGACTCATCGTGTATCTCACCGAGGCGGCGGACGGCTGCAACCCGCTCTATCCATGTGGGAGAAGAGAGCAGGTGTTCCAGCGCATCGGGGGATTGCTCTTGTGGAACGCTATATTGAGCGCGTAAGCGTGTGAGAAAATCAGAGGGTGAGGAAGATGGAGAAAGTGACGATGTTGATGACAAAGACGCACGAGTTTGTTCCACCTGACTGATCTTATCTGTCCGGTTTATCTTGTTTCCTGGCTCTTCGTGAGCAAACTGCTGCTTTGGCTCATCCCCTTGCCATACCATATGTCGTCCCCCTCACTCTTTTTGACGTTCTAACATCGTGCGGAGAAGTGCTATCCCTCGGTGAACGTAGAACTTAATTGTGCCGACTGATTTGTTCAACTGCTTGGCCGTTTCCTGGTAGGTCATGTCGCTGAAAAAGCAGAGCTGTATCGCATCACGGTAGCAAGGTGCCAGAGAACCTACGAGCGCCTTCAGCTCTTCCCGCCGTTCAGTCACTTCAAAAGCGATCTCAGGCCGATTGTATTCTATATCCTCGAAATCCAGCATCCCCTCCTCAAGTGAGAGGTCAAGTGAAACATCTTGTAGCCTGGTCCTGCTGATATAGTTGCGTGCCACGTTGAGCGTGATCTTGTATAGCCAGGGACGAATTTTCAACGTACGTATGCGCTCGGTCGAATAGTCGCTTAGTGCAAGGTAGGCGCGCTCGAACATAATCTGCAAAATATCTTCTGTATCGATAGTATTTGCCGTCATACGTAGTGCAAAAGCGTATAGTTGTGGTCCATACTCTGCGACCAGCGAGGCAAAGGCACTATCCAGATTCGTGGATAGGAGATACGGCAAATCATTCCCACCTGAATCCACGGCGGTCCTTTCGGCTGTGCATCATGCTCATTATGCTCAATATCTACAACACAGAAAAATCGACGAGGGTTATACAGGCGCTGGTAATCTGGGTACTCGGAGATGGGCAAACATATGTCGTTCTCTACATTTTAACAAGTGAAGTTTCGTAGAGCTTATTCTATTGTACTATGAACTGTGGAGCGTGGCAAGGTGGTAGTAAACTTGCAAACCTTACATATCCCTACTCGCTGCGCGTCTGGGCCTCGTAGTAAGGGTGACGGCGTGTAACAAACCAGGCACCCCATAGACTCATCAAGCCTCCAATTATAATCCAGAGGAGCAGAATAATGAGCAGCCCAAAAATGCCTTGAGCAATGCTGCCACCACTACTGCTAATATGACCGGGATAACCTGGGATGTAGTTGGCGACCATTCCTCCTAGAACTGCGATGCCTCCTGCCAGTGCACCGGTGTAGAAGCCAAGCCGCCGGAGCACAACATATCTCCCAACGAGAAAGCCAGTGAAAAAGGCAATAACCAGGTTAATAAAGTCACCTACACATCCCCACTCTGTAATGGCAAGCGCAGTGCCGTAGGACATATGCTCCCCCAGGCGCGCGCCCTGCTGAAAGAGTGGCGCATTGAGTAGTGCGATCGCCACAGGTACAAGGACGGCGAGTACTCCACCTGCGATCCCACCAAGAATAACATACAGGGGAGCATTGCGTGGAAGAACGCATCCCTCTAGTCGCGCCTCCAGAAAATCGTCTTCAAAGATACGTTCAGTCCGTGCCGCTCGTTGCCGAATCCTCCGCGAGGGATAATCATTTTCTGAGCTTTGCATAAGAGATGGAACCCTTTATACTTCCTTCTATTGAGATGAGCATTGCATCTATTTGCCTGGCTTGATCTGCTTGTAGACATCTGTATGTGTGTCAATAGTATGGAAAGCATTGAACGGCCAGAAGACGATTACAGCTTTCCCAACGATGGCTTCCCTGGGAACGAAACCAACATTATAGCGTGAGTCGTCACTCTCCGGTCTGTTATCGCCCAGAACAAAGTACTGATTTGCTGGAACCTTCCAGGTGCTCCCGCTGGGATTGACAGCTATACTGATATATGTATGCTCATCGAGCTGCGTGTCATTGACCCAGATGTGATCATGGTCAGTTCTAATTGTATCACCGGGCAGTCCAATAACGCGTTTGATATAGTCCTGATCCATATTGGGTGGATGCTGGTTATGGAAAACAACTACATCACCGCGCTCCGGTGCATGAAACAGGTAGGCTACCTTGTTAACCATTACATACTGATTGCTTGTCAACCCCGGCTGCATACTGACGCCGTCTACATGATAACTCTGGACAACAAAGCGGATCACCAGGAAAATGAGCAGAGCAAGCACTACTATTTCAACGATTTCTCGTGCTAAATGTGAACGTTTCAATGTAAAACCTCGCTGTTTTCGAGTGAATTTTAAACGCTTTCTCGCAGAGAGAACCGGGCTTATACTATCTTCCAGATTTTCTGAATGCAACTTTAGGATTATGCTTTGAACATTATACCCGATAACGTCTAGTATTTTCACCTTTTAGAAACGAATTGGGAAGGGTGGGGTACAGATGCGTACTCTGTACTAACATGTTTTCCGTTACGAGTGCGTCGTTGTTTAGAATTGAGTTCTTTCAACAATACTTTATATAGATGAAGTAAACTGCAAGTATACATGTACTCCTCCTGTTCCGTTTCGAGTGCTACTGTCTTCACTCTTCCTGATGTGAAATTACTCCGTTTTTGGAGGGTACCTGCACATACATGTTCAAATTGAGAGGCGGATTGATGTATAGCCTTGCTCTGTTCGTTACTCGATCCGCTTCGTTGGTATTGCGGTAATAGTGTTGGATGTTGTGCAGCCTGCGCCAGAGCAGCAGTAAGTGCAGCTTTACTACTGGTATCGTAAGAGAGAACTGCGTTGCCTGGTAGTGTATCGCGAAAGCGTGGGAGGTCAGGAACGACAACAGTGTGTCCATAGGAGTGGAAAAGAATAGCAATATCTAGCGTTCCTGCCTGTCTGAGTGGGACATGAGGCAAGACAAGCGCATCTACTGCCCCAATATAGAGCGGGAGGTCTGGGGAACGATATGCAAGACTCAAGTGTATAAACGGATGTAGAGCCGCACACTGCACAATTTTTTGCCCCCGTTGTCTATCGGCAGGCAGACCTGCAATAAGTAAGTGTAATTCAGTACGACCATTTTTGCTGTTGCACGTTTGTGTACTCTGCATCTGGGAGAAAGCTTCTATAAGGAAAAGAATCTCATGTTCGCTATGAAGTGGAGCGAGGCAGAAATATACAAAAGCGGCTTGTCCTGGCAAACCTAGCAATTGACGAGCTTCGTCCCTGGTAAAAAGGATTGGAAGTGCGCCATACATTCCTGGATGAGAGACGGAACGAACATGGGAAAGTATACGCCTGTCCGTATACACCTGTGTTGGATAGGATGTATACGAGAGAATAAGTGAGCTAGATACTAATACCTGGTATTCAAATGCGCGCCGTAACGAGGCCGCATATGTACAGACATGTTGCCACCAGCCACCCGCATCAGTGCTAACAATAGCAATTCCGAGCCGTCGCGCAAGCCAGAGTTGGAAGAGCAGAAGTTGCCTTCGCCACGCGCTCAACTCAAAGGCTCCTGGACGATAGCAATGCAGAATACCCCGTATCTGCTGGCTCTTCCGTCTGCGATAGTGCCAGAGCCAGGAGAAGGGGATGGTTGCAATTGTAGAAAGACAAGAAATCTCCTGTCTCTGTAACCCGTGTAGGAGAAACTCTGCCTCGTGTCTGTGTGCTCGTACAAGCAGAACAGCAGGTGTATCGGGTTGGACAGGAACGGTATCAGCCAGAAGCACACTCTGTTGTGCACGGCCCCACACGTATGCCTGATCGATAGCCGCTTCAACACGCTCGGACATCGATCTACGTGCGAGAAAGAGTAATGGACGATGAAGGAGAGCAGAATAAAGAATTGCACGTATATCTGGTAAAACTGCACGAAAAGCTTGTCGAAGTGTTGGATGTGGATGTACCGAGCCGGAACAAGCAAACTCTGTCAGGACCTCGCCGCGTCCCTGCCAGTAAGCCCGGCCAACCAGGAATGCACGCGAAGTCCGTGAGGATGTAACACGATGCAACACGATTGCCGCTGGTTCGTACCATAACGTGTAGCCTGCGCTCCTCAAACATTGACAGAGATACGCGACCTCAACATTGAGCGGCATACCAGGCTGCTTACCGAGATACGGCACGAAACCTCCGACATGCTCTAAGGCCGAGCGTCTGACAGAGAATGCGCAACTGCTCATACTCATCTCCACAGGAAGTTGTGCGCGTACATAAAATGGTCGAAAGTAACCGAGCAGATCAAGAAAATCGTCGCCGAGCCAGTAAGGGCGTGGACATTCCCAGCGCAGCTCAATGCAGCCACCCACCGCAGTTGCACCTGTTTCTTCATAGGTGTTCAGTAGCCGCTCAAGAAAGAAAGTATCGACAAGTGTATCGTCATCGAGAAAGACAAGGATCTCTCCTGCGGCTGACTGCCAACCCGTGTTACGAGCAAATGAGAGGCCATGTTGGAGTTCCTGTAGGCAGCGTATACGACAGTGCTTTGCGGAGGTAGTGTGGTGCATAAAATCGGCATGCATGTAGAGATCAACCGCCTCTAATGTGCCATCAGTCGAGCCATTGTCAATAACAAGCACCTCAAAAAGGTACGCTGGTAAGGTTTGTTTACGCATGCTTGCCAATGTTGCAAGTAAGAAATTGCGACGATTATATGTGCAGATAATAACGCTTAAGCGTGGTATGACATCTTCAAAAAAAGAGAAGGACGTTTTAGAGGAGCTTCGTGACGACGAGGAATGTTGATATAATCGCTTTTGCATTGCTATCCTCTTTCTTTAGAGAGGTATGTTTCTCGTTGCAAGAGCTGTTTACGACAGAGAAGCATCGCAGTACTAGCAGAAATTATCTGAGCAGTAGCACTGAGCAAAGCGATTCCTACAATATTGGAATAAAACAAGAGTGGTAAAAGGAATAGAAGTTTTAGTAGCGAGATTGTTGTATTTATTTGATTCAGCTTTTGTATATGTTGATTGCGTGTAATCTGTGCAAGTTGTGTTGTGCTTGCCGTAGCTATACTTCCGATAGCAGTAGCGATTAAGAGAATACGAAGAGGAGAAGTTAGGGGAGAGTATGCATCTCCAAGTAAAACATGAATAAGCTGTGGGCAGAACAGAATGAGCATGATGTAGAGGGGAACCGAGAGAAGAGCAAGTGCCCACGTTGTCTTAGCGAATTCCTCATAGGGACCGGAAGAACGACTGTTTCTGAGAAAGCGTAAGCATAGGGGCAATACCCATTGTATAAAGAGAGACGGTGTAAGTCCGAGTAATCCTACACTCAAGAGTGCACTGAGCGTATAAAAGCTCATCTGTGTTATACTATAGTGACGAGCCACAAAGAGAATTTCACCGTGTTGCCAGATCAGACTATCAAGCAAGAAGAGCAACCACGATGGCTTCAAGCTCTCCTGAAGGCGCTCTTTTAAAAAAATGCCAGGTTGCAATGCCTGTTTCAGTGGAAGCAGACGAACCACACAGACTACTGCGAGGATGAGTGTCAGTGTGTTCGACAGTGCAAAAGCCAGGAGAAAGCCCTCCAGCGGTTTACCATCAATCTGTGTTGCGATAAGTACCAATAGAAGTGTCAGGAGCATACTGAACAGACGTAGTAGCGTCAGAAGATCTGTGCGTCGCAAGCTACGTAGTGTCGTTCCCGCGATATTACTCAACAACAGCGGGAGTATTGCCAGACCTGCCAGTATAATTTGCCCTGGAGTACAGATACGTAAAAGGGTGGCAATAGGAATCGCTAGCAATAAGTAGAGCAGGCAGTAGCGGAAAATGCATACATGTTGCCGGTACCACAAAAAGTAGAAAATACCACTTAGCATACGAGGAGGTTCGTAGCTTTGAATCTCTGCAACACGCCGGCTTGCTAATGGAGACATGCCAGTACCCAGTACAGGCACGACAAGCGAGGCTAACCAGCAAACAAATAGATAGATACCGAAGGAGGTCGGGCCTAAAACACGCGCTATAAGAAGATATGTTCCTAATTGGATAAGTTGTGCACATATAATGGCAACCTTTTGCCATAGCTGCACTAAGCCTTTATAGTTTTCATTCACCTGTCCAATAGCTTTAGTCATTTGTAGCGAAGACATTGTGTTCCTCCCCTTCCTTCCATCCGTTATACTCGGCATCTGTCTCATCACTACTTAGCATATGTGTGTGGAGAGAACTCAGGATGGTGGAGATGCTCTCTGAGGAAGGAAAGAGGAGACCTGGATTTCCCGATGGAGTAATTGTAAGTGAGTATACTAGCTCCTGCTCATTTATAGCTATCTGATAGTCGCAGCACTGTTGGCAGGGCCGTATGTATTGCTGAAGTTGCTGCGCAACCAGGAAGACTTGCTCATCGGGGATCATCTCAGCATCGGGGACGAGATAAGGAGGCCAACATAGCCTATAGTTCTGCTTATCCATTTACCTCTTCTTCCACCCTTCCACTTAACTACATTACTTAGAGGCGACTGCATAGGATCTTGTACCCAGTGCTCCCATGGAAGATATCGAATAGTGTAGAAACAAACAACGCGTAGAGAACGTCATTGTCTCGCTCCTGGGCAAAATGCTTCTATTTATGTCGTAATATAGCATAGTATGTCAGAGAGAAGGAGAGGCATAGGTGGTGAAGCGGTTAAAAACATGTTGAATTTGCTCGTTGCAGGTTGAGAATTGCGAGAAATAAGGTGACGAGGAGGGAAGGATATGTTTTAACCATGTGTGTGTTGAAAGAGTACTCAAGAGAGAGTATCGGAAGTACTATTCTTAACTGCTTCTCCAAAAACCTGAGTGCGGAGTACTGAGCACGAATTGCGAGATCCTCGTTGCACAAACATGAACTCAGCTCGCTCTGAGAAGAGCACTCATTTAGGCCTCATAAGAGCAACGGCGTCTATACTCGCAGAAAATCTTAGAGAAGAGAACAGGATAGATACTCTCTCAAATTTTTGAAAGACCAGGCAAAGAAAAACTTTCATGCTACTGCCGCATTGAATCTTTTGAAGTGAAAGTATTGTTCCTCCTCTTCAGCTCCGCTACGTAATATACGTCTTAGATTGATCAAGGCGGCCTGAATGCGCTTCTTCAACGTATTTTCAGAGGTACTGAGTGATTTTGCCATCTCTGGCAGCGTCATGCCATTATAGTAGTGTAGAACGATAACGACGCGTTGCTTGATCGGTAAATTCTCAATCGCTTGAGCGAGATCCCAGTCTCGTTCCATCCGTCCTTTAAAATCGTCAGCAGCCTGTGCAAGTAGATCGGTCTCCTGTTCGGAGAGAGTCTGGCGTACAAATGCTGTTGTGCGTGCAAGACGTCGCTTGAAGCTGATGCACTGATTAACGACGATACGCATGAGCCAGGGACGCAACGCTCCCGCTTTCCGCAAATCTATCAGGTGATGCCAGGCTTGAATAAGAGCATCCTGCACAACATCCTCCGCAATATCGCGATCTCCCACAATCATTGTAGCTGTGCGCAGCATCAGCGTACTGTACTGATCAACGATATCACTGAAAGCTTTCTGATCACCCTGTAAGGCACGGTTGACCAATTGTTCCTGTTCAAGTTGCTCTGGAGAGAGCATCTCTTCTGTCGATACTGGAGAATGAGGGGTATTAGGTGTATCCTCGTGCTGCGAATGGACCTCTGCCTCCTGTACTGCGAGATCCTCAACGTCCGAAAGAGTCTCATTGCTTACGTATTGGGCTGTGGCTATAGTCATAGCAAACAAATCTCCTGCTTGTGTTAATTATGCAAACCTTATACAAATATATAACATACTCTGTGCACGACAACAGGTGTGCATACTCACGAATTTCGGCACATATTTGAAATAGGTAAGCGCAAGCAGTGAAAAACAAAAACGACTCTGCTGCTGTTATTTGTTCAAAGTTTGTATACTCCTCGCTGATATCAGGAACAGAGTGCTCTCCTCTTAAGAGAAGAGTGGCTCTGTAGAGGAATGTGGTATATTGGTAGTGAGCCGTGTAGAAAGCGATGAGTGGCGATAGAAGGCAAAAAAAGGGAAAGGGTTGTTCTGCCTTACCTCATGCCGAAACTATGGGGGTGGATGGTAATAGTGATGTAGAGTTTTCAGGTGTTTAGAAACCAAAAATAGACAAAAAAAAGAACCCTCTTCTGAGGGAAGAAGAGGACCTCCATAGGCTCTACAAGCCGTTTACGTGGCTGGGGTACAGGGATTCGAACCCCAATTAACTGATCCAGAGTCAGCCGTCCTACCGTTGAA
>DAOUDD010000088.1:0-5857 GCA_034431765.1 Ktedonobacteraceae bacterium
ATGGAATCGGGTCCCTCTTTCACGGGCAATGAATTGCGGGTAACCGGAATAATGTGTAAAAGAGCATAAATAAGCTCGTATGTACTTACTATATCTTAAGCAAAGCGCCTTCCAGGTTTTAAGGAGGCGCTCTTTTTTTCGTTTGAAAGTCGTGTTCGTCCTCTTTGTCTATAGAAAATTGCCAACGTTTAGACTATGATTGTAGAAAGTCATCTTTATTGCCTATTTTCATTAGAGGAGGGAGAATATATGCAACAGCAACAAGAGATGGATTTATCGCTAGCGAAAGAGTTGACGGAGGGAGAGGAGTTGTTGTGGTCAGGAAGGCCCGATCCCAATAGTAAAAGTATTGTCTCTCCTGCCAGTGTATTCTTTATCCTGGGGATCATCTTTACAGTGGTAGGTCTTGCGCTGCTCATCGGTGGATTTGTCATTCTAGGAGTGGTGGAAGGGCGAGGGCGAGATGCGTCAGTTGCGCTCTTTATTATAGGAGGCACCTTTCTCTTTCTTGGTATCATCTTTGCCATCAGCGGACTCGCTTATCGAGTGACGCCGCGCAACACAATGTATGCCGTCACGAACAAGCGTGCGATCATCCTGCGCGCGGGCCGTTATCTCACGGTGGATTCATATGGAAAGAACGAGATCGGGCAGGTGCGGCGTCTGGAGCGTCCTGATGGGACGGGTGATCTGATCTTTGGCATGCAGCGTGCGGCGTCTGGCTATGGATACGGGTCCGGGTATGGTTACTATGGTGGCTATTCCTCATATGGCGGTTATAGTGGGACAGGGATGAGCAGATATGGAGCGGGGATGTTTAATGGGATCGCCAATGTCCATGCCGTCGAGCAGATTGTGCTGAACGTGCTGAAATAACTGCTGCGTATTCGTCACGGGCCGGAAAAGCGTCTTTTGATGGATCGAAAGACGCTTTTTTACATGTAAAGACTGTGAAAAGTATACACCTCAATGATCTGAAGAATGCATTGTGCAATTTTTGAGATGCCGCTTGAAGAGTCTCTTGTTTGGCTGTAACAATAGTCACAAACGGCTAGACTCAAGATGGTGTATACTACTAGAATACGCTAAGCTCATTGAGTAAAAATGAGAGGAAGGACTACGGCATGGCGAGGATCGAAAGCATTGCATTTCGTAGTATTACCAAGCAGTATCCAGGCACAGCGAAGGCTGCGGTGGATGGAGTGTCGTTTGAAGTACCAGGGGAAAGCACCTGTATGCTTGTCGGCACCTCTGGCTCGGGCAAGACGACGCTGCTACGTATGGTCAATCGCCTGATTGAGCCAACGTCGGGCGAGATCGTGATTGACGAGAAGAACGTGCTGCAGGAGAATCCGATTGCCCTACGGCGACGAATCGGCTATGTTATTCAGCAAGTGGGACTCTTCCCGCATATGAACATCGCTGAAAATATTCGTGTCACCGCTGAGATCGCGGGTGGTTGGGACAAGAAGCGGCTGGATGCGCGCGTTGACGAACTGCTGGAGCTGGTGGGTCTGCCGCCAAACGATTATCGCAAGCGCTTCCCGCGCCAGCTCTCCGGTGGTCAGCAGCAGCGTGTTGGCCTGGCAAGAGCCCTGGCGACTGATCCAGCGATTCTACTGATGGACGAGCCGTTTGGCGCGCTCGATGCGATCACACGTGAACGTATGCAGAATGAGTTGTTGCGTATCCAGCGTGATGTACAGAAGACTATTCTATTTGTCTCGCACGACATCGAAGAAGCCTTTAAGCTGGGCGATCAGATCGCAGTGCTCAATGAAGGGAGACTGGAGCAACTGGGAAGCCCGGTTGATCTGCTGGCAAGTCCGGCGAACGAGTTTGTGAGTAGACTGGTCGGAGCTGATAACACGATGCGTCAGCTCGAATACCTACCCGTCCTTGACGCATTGGCAGGGCCTCCTGAGGCGGTTTCATCGGCACATTGGGGAGATATACCGAGCATTTCAGCGGATAGCACCTTACTAACTGCCCTCCTGAAGCTCCTCTCCAGCAATGCCCCCGCCCTTGCCATACGTGACTCCGAACAGACCGAACCCCGTGGTTACATCACCCTTGCCAGCATCAACAACGAGATCACCCAGTTGCGCCAAAAGAACGTGTCACGTGTGGAAGAGGCAAGGATATAGCGATTGTACCTGGATTTCTTGCACAAAGGAGTCACATGAGTTATTTACTGAATCCAGCAAATTATGATCCCAATGATTCTGGGAGCATACCAAATCTTCTTTTAGGGCATCTCTTTATTGTGAGTATCAGCACACTTTTGTCAATACTCATAGCACTGCCTCTAGGGCTGCTTGTTGCACGCTATCGTCGTCTCTACCTACCCATCGTTGGTATAGCTGACATTGCATACACCATTCCAGCGCTTGCACTGCTCGCGCTTCTCGTACCGATTACCGGTCTGACAGCGACAACAATGATCATTCCATTAATCTTTTACGCACAACTTGTATTAATTCGTAACACAGTGGCAGCGGTTAATAATATTGATCCCCTTCTCACTGAAGTGGGAATAGCCATGGGAATGAAACGGCAACAGCTCCTCTTCCGTGTCACCTTACCCTTAGCGTTGCCAGTTATTATTGCAGGAATACGTGTCGCACTCGTTACAAGCATTGGAATCGCATCGTTAGCCTCGTTAGTTGGTACTGATAGTCTAGGAAGCTTGATATTTTTGGGTATCAGCAACTTGAACAACGAACAAGTCCTGGCTGGAGCGATCCTCATCAGCTTATTAGCAATCACTGCAGATCTTCTCCTGCTAGCACTACAATCTGTACTTAATCGCGGACGTGACCGACTCTCTATAGCGTAAATAGCTATAGAAATGAGAGATGAGGATAACATGGTAAACAACTTACTCTATTTCATCGCGAACCCGTCGAATGCATATGCGAAACACAGCCTGGATTACATTAATGTCTGTGTTGTAGCAATAGTGTTATCGACAGTCATAAGTATCTCAGTGGGTATTCTCGTTTCGCGCAATCCGGTGTCAGCGTTTGTCGCCATCAATTTCAGTGGTTTAGTGCGTGCAATTCCGATCCTGGCTTTTCTTGCAGCAGCGATACCCTACTTAGGATTTGGCTACAAACCCACAGTTGTTGCATTGACTATACTTGGCATTCCACCGATTTTGCTTAACACATATACTGGTATTCGCGGCATCAGTCCAGCTATGATTGATGCAGCAAAAGGGATGGGGATGACGACATGGCAGATTATTACGCGTATTCAAGCACCCCTCGTCTTGCCGATCATTGCTGCCGGTGTGCGTACAACATCAGTGCAAATCATAGCTACTGCAACTCTAGCGGCAATTATTGGTGCAGGAGGCTACGGTGAATACATTTACCTGGGTATTCGTCAATTTGATACAACACAACTTCTGGCTGGAGCACTTCCTGTAACTATCCTTGCACTCCTAGCAGAGGTGCTCATTGGATGGATACAGCATGCATTAACACCAGCGGGACTACGTATTCAGCAGTCTATGCAATTTGCTAAAGCATAGAGCTTGCTCCAGGTCATTTGTACTTATACATGTCTTTGTTTTTGAAGGAGGAAAAGATGTCTATTTTGAAGCGTCTGTGGAAGTTCAAATTGCTAACAACATCCACACTAGTTTTGCTACTTCTACTGTCTGCTTGCGGTAGTAGTGGCAGCACATCTGGTTCTGGCAACTCTAACAACAACGCTATCCGTTTAACAGTTGGTGGTAAGTTAGATACTGAGTCGCAGCTACTCACCAAAATGTATACATTGTTGTTAAAAAAAGCTGGATTTACAGTTACAGAGAAATCGGCACTAGGCACTAATGACGTTGTGTTCAACGCTATTAGTAGCGGTCAGATTGATCTCTATCCCGAGTTTACGGCCACAGGGCTTGCTAAACTGGGTATAGAATCGAGTAAAGACGCGGAGAAGGACTATCAGACAGTAAAAGATGGATATGACAAGAAATATCAAATTACTTGGCTTGATAAGTCGCCGCTCAACGATACCTATGGTGTTTGTGCGCCGAAAGATTCATCAAAACTAAACGGTGCAACTAGCATCTCACAACTTGCGCCAATCGCCTCGAAGCTCACGGTAGCAACACCACCAGATGGAGTGAAATTTGGCGTAGATGTCATAAAATCTGTATATAATATCACCTTTAGTGGAGTAACCACGTATAACGAGGAGGGACTTACTTTCCCAGCAGTTAAATCGGGTCAGCAGGATGTAAATATCTGCTACACCACAGCAGCATTAATCGCGAAAGACAACTTCATCTTATTGAAAGACGATAAAAACGCTTTCCCTGCTTTCAATCCTGCACCGATTGTACGAAACGACACACTGAAGAAAGCACCGGATATCAAAACCGCCTTGAATCCGCTTGCTCCCTATCTGACAACCGAAGTGAGTCAGCAGTTGCAAAACCAGGTTGTTTCAAACGGAAAGTCAGTAACGAACGTTGCAACGGACTTTCTGAAGAGCAAGAACTTGCTGTAAACCGAGAGCAGCTTATCGTCATAGTTAATGGATAGCAGAAATACCCCTGATTGAATAAATACAGGGGTATTTCTCTATTTGTATTGAAAGCCTACACGTCTCTTTGCACCCATATACAGGACAGAGTATTTCCAGCATAGCAATCATGGCAGATGTAGTAGAAACGATCCTGATAACTACATGTCCATGACCACTTTTCAGATGTGCCTGCGGGACATCCATTTGTGTTACAGCCTCTAGGCCCGGTACAACAGTTAAGGCCATTAGCTGCGTGTGCGGATTGTGATGATAAAAAGCCACCACCAGCTAGAGCGCCAGCTAAGCCTGCTACCCATTTTCCAGTCGTGCTGAAAAAGCTACGACGTGAAGATGTTGAAGCGAACGTCTTACTTAAACGTTTAATAGAATTCATGACAAATGCTCCTCCTTGAATACTGGCACTAAAAAAATGTTACAACAACTATCTGAACACCAAATACTACTGAAACAACTGCTACAATAAGTTTAGCAGTTCCAAGCGAAGAAACTAAACAGTTTAATTTATGACTACTATCTGTCTGTCCGTAGTAAACACCCAAGCTAGCGGGAAGGAGTGTTAATGCTCTGACGCAACCGTACGTGCCCATGAGCAACGCCGCATAGCCAATATTTCCTTTTACGATGCACCATAAACAAAGTGCGTAAAACGCTCCAAAATGGATATGCGTCATTACTCCAACCCCTAGAGACAGGCCATAGGCAAGAGCGGCTCCATAGGGTTGCCATAAACGCCACCATACAAGCGGAACGGCATGTCTTAAGCGTGGTCTTGGTAGCTTGACTGCACCAATATCACTGAAGGCATATGCAATGACAACTCCTGCAACAATCAATGATCCTATAGTAAAGATCGCTAGACGATTATGTGAGTCACCACTGATCGTCTGTAAGAAGTAGCCCAATAATCCCAGTACTATCCCCATAAGTGCGGATGTACAACTACAGGCAATAATATAGATACTTGCTGCAATGAGCCAACGAGAACGTTTAGAAGTCTCCTGCACGAGGGACCCGATCGTACTGATCATAGAAATCCCTCAAGCAGTTGTCGTTTTTGCCACCCCCACTATTCCTGCAAGGAAAAACGGTAGCCATGAGACTACCAGGAATCTACTGAGTGGAAACTTGCTATAGATGAGATACATTAAACAAGTACTTATCACTACTGTTATTACAAGAATAGGAACATGTGTGGACAAAGAACGTCTTGCTAGCATAGCTTTCCCTCCTTTACAAAAAACAATAACTTTCTGTCAACTACTGATCGATGATTGCACTTATATCTTTATATTTA
>DAOUDD010000089.1:0-47566 GCA_034431765.1 Ktedonobacteraceae bacterium
TTTCTGTGAAGCAGTTCAGATTGGTTGGGTTCTGAACAGCAGCGAGGACACGGTGGTTAGCCTCTTGCAACAATGAAATCACATCTGACCAGATTGAACCATCGCAGAAAGCGCCGTGCACTAATACAATATTTATACTTGATGACATATATATTCCTCCTTTGCATTCAGTACTTTTCAGACTGATAACAAAAGCTTATGCTATGCGGGAGAAAGAAAGAAGATCATTTGGGGTCATCTTCAAGGGTCACTTTTGGCAGAGGGATCATCTTGACTTTATTATACCCATCCATTTATTCTTTTTTTTGTTAACACAAAAACAACGGGTTACTGTTATGATAGAAATAAATTGTTGCTACTCTATTGATACTAGAAGGGCTAATGATCGGAAGCAAAACATTCTCTTGCTCTTTTTTAAGCCCTCGGACAGCCTTTTACAGTAGCAAACACAGAACCTGGAACACTTTTTTGAAAGTATCGATAAAAAGGATCTCTGTGATGCCGTCATCAAATAAGAAAAGAAATACCCACCCTTTACGTATTGAACGATTACAACGCCAGTGGACGCAGCAGCAACTGGCAGAACACATTGGAGCTGCCATTGTCACGGTGAAACGCTGGGAACGTTGGGACACCGTCCCCAGTCCATATTTCCGTTTGAAGCTCACAGCACTTTTTGGCAAAAGTGAAGAAGAGTTAGGATTGGGCGAAGAACATTCATCGTTACCAACCTCATTTGAAAGAAAGGCGAGAAGCGAGGAGCAAAGGACGCCTGTTTCCACTGATATCTCTTCAGTGTGGACTGTTCCCTATCGGCGCAACCCCTATTTTACGGGGCGTGATGATCTTTTTTGCTTTCTTGATGAGTGCCTTGCCTCGACAACTCAGACAAAATTCACCATGACATGTTATGACGCCTTAACCCAACCCCTGGCTCTTACAGGATTGGGAGGGATCGGCAAAACACAGATAGCCGTTGAATATGCGTATCGTGCGTATGCGCAAGGCAAGTATGCTCATGTACTGTGGATTAATGCAGCAGGTGAAGAAGCTATTCTGGCAAGCTTTACCTCGTTAGCAGCGCTGCTTCCTACATTTCCAGCCGCTAACGAAACCAATCAGCAGAAGCTAGTAGACGCAGTCAAACAGTGGTTAGAGAGATGCATGCAGAGTTGGCTTTTAATTTTTGATAATGCTGATGATCTCTCCTCGATTCAGAACTATTTTCCTCGCTATGGCAACGGGAGTCTCCTTCTCACTACACGTGCTCATGCCGTCGGTTCGCTAGCCCTGGCCGTCGAGGTAGAAAAGATGAGTTTCATTGAGGGAGAATGCCTCCTTTTGCGTCGATCACAACGCGTACAGCAGATGTCTGATGAGAAGGTCAATGCAGTGGAACATCTGGTGAGAATTCTCGATCACTTCCCACTCGCCCTCGATCAAGCTGGTGCCTATATTGAAGAAACGGGATGTACCTTTGACATGTACCTTCACCTCTATCAGACACATCGTCGTGCCTTGCTCGCCAGACGTGGAGCACAAGCCACGAACTATCCCGAATCGATCTTCACTACCTGGTCGCTCTCCTTTCAGATGGTCAAGCAAGCAAATCCAGCTGCCGCCCAATTGTTGCAATTATGTGCGTTTCTGGCTCCTGACCATATTCCCGAAGAGCTGCTGAAAGAGGGAGCTTCATATTGGCCTGCACCACTTCAACAGGCGGTGGAGGATCCATTTACATTCAATCAGTTACTCGAAGTTCTTTTTCGTTTTTCCTTTATTAAGCGTCTAACAGAAGATCGCATGCTCAGCATTCATCGTCTTATACAGGTTGTGCAATTAGATATGATTGATCCAGAGGAGCAAAGCCGATGGGCAGAGCGAATAGTGCATGTGGTTAATAATCTCTTTCCTTGCCAGCCGAATGAAGATGTCAGTTCCTGGCCCCAATGTCTACGCTATCTTGAGCAAGTACAAGCATGCATGATGCTTATTGAGCAGTATCGGTTACAAATTTCTGAGGCAGCAGATCTGCTAGATCGAGCTGGCGTTTATCTACGTATCCATGCTTCCTATCCTCTGGCTGAAGCCTTCTATCAGCAGGTGCTCTGCCTCCATGAGAAGTTGTGGAAAAGACATCATCTCGAAACAGCTCGCACTCTGAATAATTTAGGCATGCTTTGCTGGCAGCAAGGAAAGTACGAACAAGTTGAACCTTATTATGACCGAGCCCTTTATATTTGTGAGGAGCAATTGGGGACACATCCTGAAACAGCCAAGATTCTGCACAATCTGGGCATTCTTTACTACTATCGAGGAGAGTACGAACAGGCTGAAGCTTATTATCAGCGATCACTGTCTCTTCGTGAGAAGCTGTTAGGAACCCATCATCCTGAGACAGCCGGCACTCAGAATAATTTGGGCTTTCTTTACACAAAACAAGGAAAGTACGAACAGGCTGACACTTATTATCACCAAGCATTGGTAACCCAGGAGGAACATTTAGGAGTCCACCATCCAGAAACAGCTAAAACTCTGAACAATTTGGGCTTTCTTTACATGAAACAAGAGAACTACGAACAGGCCGAAGCCTGTTATCGTCGAGCACTTCTCTTTCGTAAGGAACTGCTTGGAATACACCATCCTGAGACAGCTATAACATTGAGCAATCTAGGCTTTCTTTACATGAAACAAGAGAACTACGAACAGGCCGAAGCCTATTATCACCAGGCATTGGCAATCCAGGAAGCGCAACTAGGATCTCACCATCCTGAGGTAGCCGAAATTTTACATAATCTGGGTGTTCTTTATTATCAACAAGGAAAGTACGAACAGGCCAACGCTCATTATCACCAAGCCTTAGCGGTCCAGGAAGTGCAATTGGGAGTTCATCATCCTGAGACAGCCCGGACCCTGGATGATTTAGCAAAGTTGTACGAGACACAGGATAAGCATGATGAAGCACTGGAAAAGGCAGTGAGCATCGACGCAGCGCCTGAACAATACTCTCTTGGTCTTGATACCACCGGGGATAGAAAATGATTTCCAGGCCATCTGCAACGAACTCTTGAGCATACCGCAAAATGACCTCGTGACTGCGAGGATCAGAACTACGGGTAAAGGCCCCCGTAGAACAGAGTACTTGCACGTTCCCATCCTTGTCTATCACCGTTTTGAGCTTGACCCACTTTTATATACAGGACTAATGGCTGAGTTAGATCATCGCGTCGTGTAGTACGACAATTTGTAGCAGAGAAGGAGCGGTACACACGTGTCACACGGCTTTACGTCAGAAAATACCCACGAGAGGAATCGAACCTCCGACACAGCGTTTAGGAAACGCTTGCTCTATCCACTGAGCTACGCGGGCACGATCATTGCAGAAATGGTGCTCTGTATTGAGCTACGACCTGATAAAACCATCATAGCATATCTCCTCTTTTCGTTCAATGCTTTGTGAGGCTTTTTCGTTGTGGGAGGCCGAGAGTCAAGCAACGATTCTCGGCCTGTGCTGCATGGGGTCCTTGAACGTTTCTTTCCGAGACCGTTTCCGGTGCTCAGTTTAATCTCAGGCGCTGATAAATGCGACGCCAGGTCCTGGTCTAAAAGGCGCTTCGGTAACGGCCTGCGGATTTACGCCCCAGTTCATCGAGCTGGCAATCACTGTGCCATCGTCCAAAACTTGCTCGACAAAGCTGACATGTCCGAGACCGTATGCACCTTCGACTCCTGGTTGTAATACCAGGATGGAGCCGAGAGTTGGGGCAGGAGAGACGTGCCAGCCAAAGTCGTTGGCACGGGCTACCCATTGAAATGCGTTAGCATTTGCGCGCCAGGGAACAAAGTTGCCATGTACCTGATAATATCTCTGATTCGCCCACCAGGTACATTGTCCGAAAGGAAATACGTTACCTGAGCTACCAGCCACAAAATTGCTAACGGGTGGTAAGCTCTGGCGGTTCTTCTGAATAGACGCAGAGAGGGGCCTCTTCTGCTGCGTATTTCGTTTGCCTGAGTTCTTTGACTTCTTGAGAGCTTGCATGGCTCGCTGCAATTGCACTATTCTTTGTGCATCTCCGTTGATCTCTTCATACTCAGCCGTTTGTGCCTGTGAGCAGAGGGAACTTGTCGGTTGCACAGCAATAGTCTCTGCCATGCGAACGCCATGCATACCCACGCGAAGGCTCTCTAGCGGTGTTGACTTCGTTGTCATGCTACCATGGGCAGATAGATACGTTCCACCTGAGCAAGATGCAACAGGTGTTTCAGGGTGCGCAAGTGCACTCTCTGCTGTTTCACCTGCTCCACTACCCAGCGGATGTAAGCCTAGGATGACGACTATACAGGAACTTACTACGAGACTCGCTACGTTGCCTTGCTGAAATAGTTTCCAGCTTCGTCGTTGTGTATGCAATGTATCCTCTTTCGATTGAAACAATCAAGTAGAAAACTTGCAGACCCCAGCAAACGCTTTCCTCATTTGCACGAGCTTATGCAGAAGGTTAGCCCTCTGCACACCTTTTCTAGTGCCGTCTACGGCAGCAAAGGAGATTTAGAAACATCTGGGATCTACCGATGATCGGAGACCCGCAAACTCCGCCATGGGGATGTTGTTCCCCTGAACCTCCTTACGCTAGTGCACACGATACTATTCGTCAACTTCTTAATTCTATACAGTAGAACAATAAGTCGCATTCAGAAATGATGCTCCGCAAGCTTGATAGATGTTGCAAACGCCAGTTTGTAGCTAGCTACGCGCACGCAACAGAAAGGAAGATCTAGCTTCACTTGTCTGAATGAAAGGTAGTATCAAGGATTGTTTGTGTGCATTGATGAGGATATGCGCTCTCTTGCACTATACAGTGGCAGTATTTATGGAGGATAGAAATGTAGCGACATGAGGCTCATTGTTGCAGCGTTTTGAGAAGTTCGCTGTAGCGCGCCCGATCAAGTGGCAGTTCAACTGGATGATGATGATAGCTGGAGAAGATGAGCGCGTTGGCAAGCTCTAATGACATGCGCCCTTCTTCTCCTGGAGAGGGGAAGAGGGTGTAGTCTGAGCTGAGAATTGCCTGCTGAAACGCCTGATAGACTGCAAGATGGTTTGCTTCGCCTGGCTCTACTTCGAGGGCAAGCTCACGTAGTGGAGGTGATGCGAAACCATCAGGTGATGTGGTGATGAATTCTGCGAGGTCATTGTCGAGCGTACGCAGATGAAGTTTTCCATGCGCTAGTTCGAGCTGTCCTGTGGTGCCAACGATCTTGAGATATTCTGCCGCATCGGCTTCGGCTGTACTGATGTGGAGTGAGCCAAGTGCGCCGTTTGACCACTCCAGCGCTGCATGAGCTGTATCCTCTGTTTCGATAGCATGCAGGGAGGTACGAGTCCAGGCGAAGACACGCGCGGGTAGTCCAAGTAAATAGCAGAGCATATCCAGGGAATGGGGAGCCTGGTTCATCAGGACACCACCACCTTCTCCTCGCCAGGTGCCACGCCAGGAGGCTGAGCGGTAGTAGCTAGCGGTTCTGGTCCAGGTTGCCGTCATAGTGACATGCTGAATGCGTCCCAGGCGTCCCTCTTGTATCAGCTTGCGCATAGTGCGCACCTCTGGACGGAAACGATACTGAAAGACGACGCCAAGGAGACGTTGCTGCTCGTTTGCCAATGCTATCATAGCATCGGCTTCCGCGACCTGGACCGCCATCGGCTTCTCAACCAGGACATGACAGCCTGCGCGCAAGCACTGGAGGGCAATTGCTGCATGCAGTGGATGAGGCGTAAGGATTACAGCTACATCAGGCTGCTCTTCTGCTAACATGGAGGAGTAGTTTTCGTAGAAGGGACAACCCATCTCAACTGCTCGCTGCTTTCCAGAAGAAATGTTTAGATCAGCAAGTGCAACGAGCTTGATGCTAGGCAAGCGAAGCGCCGGACGATGGGCGCTAAAGATACTCGCGCCAGCGCCAATAACTGCATAACGAAGCGATTTGCCAGAAAATGCTTCCATACATTATTTCCTCCGAAAAGAGCGCTTTCCCATCAATATATGTATATGCTCTTTCATAAATTATTCCAGGTTTCCATCAGCAATTTATTCCCCATCACATAGGGAATCGGTTGCATCGCTTCCGCCGCGATCTATCGCAAAACCTGTAATAATTTCTTAAAACCCATTTACAAACGTTTCTTGCGTTTGCCGATTACCTCTTGCGCAGTGGGCTGGTCGAAACTTGTTGGTCCAGTCTTCGTCTCATCAGGTAATGAGCGCAGTGGACTCTGGGTACTGGGCTCGCCTGTCTGTTGATTGTAGCCAATCTCGGCCATCTGTTCTGATCGCAGGGGATTGATTGAGCGCATTCCCGGAGGTGGAGGTGTTGCGCGAGAGCCTGGTTTTGATGTAGGCCAAGTAGGCCAATGTGGCTGTACACCCTGCTGCAGATCTGTTGACTGCCCTGCCTGCTCCTGCACTTTCGTGGGGACGGTTGCAAATTGTTCGCTAGAAGTATGCTCTGCCTGTGGCTGAGTCTTTTTTTGAGTCATAAGGAAACTCCTTTTAGCTTGCATATAGTAGAAAAGAAGCGGATAGAATTTGTTCTCATGCCTATTGTACACTGCTTGTGGCCACTTGTGGAGAGGTAAGATTGGGAGAAGGAGAGATTCAGCGCGTATCATACTGTTGAGAGCGGCTTCTGAGCTGGTTGTAGGCCTCGTCGCGATCGCGATAGACCATAAGCAGTGAGTCATCCAGGGCGAGTGCGGTTGTGTAGTCAAAGATAGCAGACTGAAAATTTCCCAGGTTAGCATGCGCCAGCCCACGATTGTAGTAGACCATGGCAAGGTGTGGATCGAGCGTCAACGCATGGTTGAAATCGGCAATCGCCTCCTCGTAGCGTGCCAATAGACGATAGGCTTCACCGCGATTATTATAAGTGTATGCAGTATCCGGTTGCTGTTCAAGTGCTTTTTGATAATGTTCCAGTGCACGTTCAGGGTATCCACTATCGGTAAAAGCTGCTCCCAGGCGATTAAGCATCACGACATCATCAGGTTGGAAGAGCAGGGCCTGATAAAAATCATCGATTGCTTCGTCAAATTGTTTGAGCGCAGCGTGTGCCTGTCCTCGGCTACCAAATGCGCCCAACTTCCCGGCGAGCTTCACATCCAACGAGACCGCACGATTGAGATTGAGAATAGCCTGGTGATATTCTTCACAGGCAAGGTAGACAAGCCCACGTCCAATCCAACACTGCATATGCCCTGGCTCCAGGACGAGGGCAATGCTGAAGTCCTTGATCGCCTTACGAAACTCTTTTAGTAGATAATATGTAATACCACGTTGATAATATGCTAATACATAGGTAGGCTGACATTGCAAGGATTGTTCAAAGTCAGAAAGAGCTGCACAATAGTTATTCAGATTGCGGTAGACGAGCGCACGATTGTAGTATGCAACAAAATCGCAGGGTTGCAAGCGAATAGCCTGGGTAAATTCGCGTAGAGCCTGAATATATTGCCCTGAAATTGCAAACGATGCTCCACGGCTAGTATATTCACGAGTATTTTCTGAGTTCATTTCGCTCTCCTTAGACAACTAGCTCTGTTTCTATTTCCTGTCTAAATGACGTAGGAGAAACCGAATTCTCGCGCCTGGTCATGACAGTATTTTGAGCGTATGATCACCAGGGTGTCTTATTCTACTGAGCTAAGTGAGAGACTAACAGGTGTAAAAAGGGAAAACATCGCACGTCTACGTTGACGTACGAAAGAATTATTAGAGGATGAATAAGTTGAAAAACAGCTTTTATCTTTCGTAGTAAAGAATACGGCCACAATTCGTACAGAGTTGAAGTTCACTGCTGATACGTACATGTTGTAGCTCACTGGGAGTAAGAATCACGCGACACCATTGACATGAGTTCTGATCTACTTTTGAGACGGCCCGGCCTTGCTTGGTACGGCGCAGTGTCTCATAGCGCTTCAACAGGTTTTCGCTTACCCGCCCTACCAATACCACACGCTTTTCCAGTAGATCCTGGCGTCGCACCTGCAGATTTTCGCGCTTTGAGACAAGCTCGCGCGCCTCCTGCTGCCATACGACATTGGCTTTTTGCAGCGCCTCGTCTCTTTGCTGTACAGCCTCCTTTGATGCTTCAGCACCGTCAATTGCCTCTAATACATGCTCTTCCTGACGACTTTGCTGCCCCCGGAGTCGTTGCACCTCCTGCTGAAGCGATTGCAGTTCCTTGGGATTGTTCACTGTACCGCTATAGAGTCGCTGTTCTTGCTGCTGAAGACGATGATTCAACTCATCCAGTGTCCATTCTGCTTCCTTTTGCGCTTGCTGTGCGGCTGACCACTGCTGTTGTGCACCCTCATACTCGGCACGTAGATGGCGAAGCTGTGCATTTCCCTGCAGGGAAGCGCTTAGCGCCTGATCTTCTGCGGTGATGCGATCTAATTCCAGATCAAGCTGTTGCAGTTGAAAAAGAATTGCGGTTACCTGTGTTGTACTCACGTTAACAAAAGCCTCCTTTCTGCGTCAACAACCTCGAAGAGGTGTGCCTTTCATTGTACTGCTTGTACTGGCAGACGGCAATAGTCTTCTTGTCACCTCACTTCCCATTACATTGTCGCAGCGAAATACACACAAAGCTCCCGTTTCCCCGCCGCTTTGTCGCTTTTGGCATCCCAGTCCGCTCCTCAGGCACATTCTCAAAAGTGATCCCCCTTCTCACCTGTCACTTTTGAGAGACATAGCCGCGCTGAGGAGAGAACCTGATCTGTGTGATATACTTTTTAGTAAACAGAATTAGCTCTCAAGACATTTCACAGAAGGGTACAGAAGGAACTCATGCATTCCCCAGAACGCCGCGAGGCTGTTATCGTACTTGATTTTGGCTCACAGTATAGCCGCTTGATTACGCGGCGCATTCGCGAGTGCCAGGTGTATAGCGAGTTGTTGCCAGGAAATACAACAATGGTGCAGCTCCAGGCTCGTGAAGATCTCGACATCAAGGGCTTTATTCTTTCGGGTGGACCATCCAGTGTTTACGATGAGAATGCACCCGCCTGCGATCTCGCTATTCTGCAAAGTGGCTTACCGGTGCTGGGAATCTGTTACGGGATGCAGTTGCTGGCGAATCAGCTTGGTGGTCATGTTGCACCGGCGAGTGGGCTGCGTGAGTACGGCCCCGCGACAATCGAGCTGCGCGCTGACGCGGAAAAGGATGAGCAGAGCTTCCGTATCTTTGCAGGAATGCAGCCTTCCGTTGCGCAGACAGAGCATCTGAACAAGCCTGAAGGGAAAGTAGCTCTCCGACTGCCGGTCTGGATGAGTCATGGGGATAGTGTTGATGAGCTTCCCACTGGTTTCCGCGTCCTGGCGCAGAGCGAGAGCAATCCAGTTGCGGCAATTGCCCATCCTGCTGGACTGGTTGGCTTGCAGTTTCATCCTGAAGTGACGCATACGCCGCAGGGGAAAGAGATCCTGCGCAACTTTCTCTTTCGCATCTGTTCCTGCGAGCATAATTGGACATCAAGCAAGGTCATCGAAGAGATTGTCGAGCGTATCAGGCTGCAGGTTGGGTCGGAGCGAGTGCTCTGCGGGCTATCGGGTGGGGTTGACTCGGCAGTAGCAGCGCTGCTTATTCATAAGGCGGTGGGTGATCAGCTCACCTGTGTCTTTGTCGATACCGGGCTGTTGCGTGCGGGCGAGCGGGAGCAAGTTGAAGAGACGTTCCGCAACCATATGCACATTCCGCTTGTGGTTGTGGATGCACGCGAGCGCTTTCTGGGACGGCTGGCGAATGTGATTGATCCAGAACGCAAGCGCAAGATTATCGGTGAGGAATTCATTCGCATCTTTGAGGCTGAGGCCGAGCGGCTGGCTCAACATGAGGGGCCGATCTCCTTTCTAGCTCAGGGCACGCTTTATCCTGATGTGATCGAGAGCACAAGTCACGATACTGCTGAGACAGCCCGACGCATCAAAACCCATCATAATGTTGGAGGGCTACCGGAGGAGATGGTGCTCAAGCTGGTTGAGCCATTGCGCATGCTCTTTAAGGACGAGGTGCGTGAGATAGGTCAGGAGTTAGGTCTGCCTGCTGAATGGGTCTGGCGGCATCCCTTCCCAGGACCAGGACTGGCGATTCGTATCATCGGCGCAATCGACGAGCAACGGCTGGAGATTCTGCGTGCGGCAGATAAGATTGTGATTGATGAGATTCGCAAGGCGGGTATCTATCGTGAGTTGGGTCAGGCGTTCGCCGTTCTGACACCTATCCAGAGCGTGGGCGTGATGGGCGATGGACGTACCTATGCCAACGTCGTCGCCATTCGCGCTGTTACAACCGGCGACTTTATGACGGCCGATTGGGCAAGACTTTCGCCTGAGCTGTTAAGCCGTATCGCTAATCGCCTAGTGAATGAGATCGCTGAAATTAACCGCGTCGTCTATGACATCACCTCCAAGCCGCCGGCGACCATTGAGTGGGAATAGACTTTATGCTCGAATTTGAGATTTTAGCTCAGGGACTTTTTCGCCCTGAGCAGGTGCTACTGTCCTACGATCCGGCGCGTCAGATGCCGCGTACTGCACAGATCGAGCAGTGGATGGAGGATCTCTGGCAGGAGAAGCTGGCGCAGGCACGCAGTAAGGGGACGCGTCTCTTCGACGCGCCGCTTTTTCGCCTCGTGGACGTGAGGGTACAGTCTGACAAACTGCATATTCTCGTTGGCGACACCAGCTACAAAGAGTACGTGACCACACGCGTACCAGAATTTGCAGCGCATCATCCCCGGCATGAGTTGGGCAACGCGCTCTCCGTCTGCTCGGTTATTGAGACAAGCGACAACTTTATCCTGATCGAGAAACGGCAGGGGGTTGATGTGTATGAGGGACGCTACCATGTCATCGGCGGCTTCTTCGAGCGTTCCCTTGATAGCAACGCCTCAGCACAACCTGATCCTTTTGCCGCTATGCGTCGCGAGATACGCGAGGAGACAGGTATCAGGCAAGAAGACATACAGGAGCAATATTGTCTTGGCGTCGTCTATGATTTAGCAACGCCGCATGGTGAAATCTGCTTTCTCACTCGCCTGCATATCCCTCTAACAGAGGTGCAAACGCGCCAGCCAGAGGATGACGAGGTGCAACACCTGCAGTTTTTGCGGGGAACATCTGAGGAAGTGCAAGCATTTCTTCTTGCCAATCACGGCAATATTTCAGCCACGGGCGAGCCAAACCTGCTGCTCTACTACAAGGAAAAATTCGGTACCGAGTGGTATGAGCCATTCATGGAAGAGTTATGTCGGCGTAATTTGTCACAGCCTTAGAAAAAGTGTTACAATTACACCGTTCCAGCAAGAGAATTTCCTCTCCATGTCTCATAACGGGAGCATTTAGGTGACGATATATCAGATTGAAGTACGGGCAATCTCTGAACGGTATGATGTACACGCTCAGCAGCTTGCTCGTGAAATAGTGCAGCTACCAGCAGCGCACTTGCCATCTCTTTCACAGATTTCTGAAGAGGCTCCTCTCCATCTACGTACAGCTCATATCTACCGACTTCGTGGCACACTGACAGTTCCAGATCTTGACCGACTGACGCAGCAACTGCTGATTGACCCTGTCGTGCAGAAAGCATGGATTGCCTCTGATGGTCACGTAGAGCAGCAAGACGAGGATGAACGAGTCGTCGATGTCTTTTTTCACGCGGGCGTGACCGATACATTGGCCGAGAGTGTGATGACGGGAGCACGAATGATTGGCATTGTGGGGCTGGAAGGCGTCGAGACGGGACAGCGCTATAGGTTGGACGCTCGCTTGAGCGAGGAGGAGACGCATTATATTGCCCAGGCTCTCCTCTATAACTCGATCATTCAGCACTACTCGCTTACCGCTCTCCAATCCAAACACATTACGTCACAATCCTCAACCCCGCTCTCTACCTCATCACTCTCAGCCGATTCCCCTCTACCGGAAAGCATTGGGAGACAGACGTCTGCTCGCACAATTGCAATTTCACAAATGAATGATGAGCAATTGCTAGAAGTCAGCAGGACGGGACTGCTCTCGCTGCAATTGGATGAGATGCGTACGATTCAGCAGCACTATCGGGAGCAGGGGCGTGAGCCAACTGATGTCGAGCTGGAGACGCTGGCCCAGACGTGGTCCGAACATTGTTCACATAAGACGTTTAAAGCAGTCATCCAGTATCGCGAGGTTGATAGCCGGGGGAGAGTTGTTGCGGAGGAGACGATTCCAGGCCTGCTCAAACGCTATATCATGCAGGCGACCTCCCAATTGAAACCGGACTGGCTCGTCTCGGCCTTCAGCGATAACGCAGGTATTATTCGGCTCAACGAGACACACGACATCGCCTTCAAAGTGGAGACGCACAACCATCCATCGGCCATCGAACCATTTGGTGGTGCAAATACTGGCGTAGGTGGAGTGATTCGCGATATCCTGGGCGTCTCCGCTCAGCCTATTGCGTGTACTGATGTGCTCTGCTTCGGTCCACAGGAGGCCGCCGTCGATACACTGCCACCAGGTATTCTTTCGCCCCGCCGTATCGCAGCGGGCGTTGTCGCTGGCGTGCGCGACTACGGCAACAAGATGGGGATTCCCACCGTCAATGGCGCGGTTCTCTACTCTCCGGGGTATATTTTTAATCCGCTGGTCTTCTGCGGCTGTCTCGGATTGCTGCCTCATGGCAGTCATCCACGCAAGCTAAGCCCTGGCGATCTGATTGTTGCGCTAGGTGGACGGACCGGGCGTGATGGTATTCATGGTGCAACCTTCTCGTCGGGCGAGATGAGCCTGGAGATCAACACCCAGGCCGGCGCAGCAGTACAGATCGGCGCGCCGATTACCGAGAAAAAGGTCAGCGATGTGATTATGCAAGCGCGCGAGCAGCACCTGTACTCTGCTATTACCGATTGTGGCGCAGGAGGTTTCTCCTCCGCGATTGGTGAGATGGGAGCTGAAACGGGGGCGCGTATCGCGTTGGAACTGGCCCCGCTCAAGTATCAGGGATTGCTGCCGTGGGAGATCTGGCTCTCCGAGGCGCAGGAACGCATGATTCTCGCCGTGCCCCCAGACGCGCTAGGGAGATTGCTGGAGATCTGCACCCTTGAAGAGGTTGAAGCGACTGTCCTTGGCAGCTTTACAGATGACCATCGGCTCACCCTGACGTATAATGGTGAGGTTGTGGCCGATATGGATATGACATTTCTGCATGATGGCTTGCCACGCAAGACGTTACAGGCGGTGTGGAAACAGCAGGTGCACACAAGCCATGAGCAAGCGGCCCAGCATGCGGCAGGTGAATCAAGGCTGGTACAGAATATTCAGAGTTCGTTCGCGCCGACCTTGCTCTCACTGCTGCGCCATCCGAACATTGCTACAAAAGAGGCTATCGTGCGCCGCTACGATCACGAGGTGCAGGGCGCAACAATTGGCAAGCCGCTGGTAGGGCGTTCTGGCAATGGTCCTGGTGATGCTGCAGTCCTGCAACCATATCTCGACAATTGGAACCACATAACAAATTCTACATCTTCTGCTGGAATCGTGCTTTCCAACGGCGTTAATCCATTGTATGGGAAAATTGATCCCTATGCGATGGCGCTCAATGCCGTTGATGAGGCGTTGCGCAATCTGACGGCGGTGGGAGGCGATATCACACGCGCTGCCCTGCTCGACAACTTCTGCTGGGGCAATCCTACTGATCCCGAACAGTTGGGAATGCTGGTGCGCGCGGTCAAGGGCTGCTACGACGCCGCGCTCGGCTTCCGCACGCCGTTCATCTCTGGCAAGGACAGCTTGAACAACGAGTATCGCACGGAGGGGAGGCGCATTCCGGTCTTGCCAACCCTGCTCATCTCGGCAGTTGGGGTAATTGCTGATGCTGCAAAGACCGTCGATATGGCGCTCAAAACGCCGGGCAATCAGCTCTACCTGGTTGGTCAGACACGCTACGAGATGGCTGGCACTCATTACGCAGAGGTGATCGACCCCGACTCGTTCGCGCAGCTCTTCCCATTGACAGAGGTGCCGCAGGTAGACATACCGCGCGCGTTTAAGACGATGAAGGTGCTGGGAGAGACCATTCGCAACGGTTTTGTGCGCTCATGCCACGACCTCTCTGAAGGTGGACTGGCGGTAGCTGTTGCTGAGATGGCGCTTGCTGGTCAGCTTGGTGTAACACTGAACATTCAACATGTCACGCTGAAGCAGGTGCCAACGCTGCATCCAAACGCGGAAACAATCGTGCGACTATTCAGCGAAACGCCGTCGCGCTTCCTGGTCGAGATCACTCCTGAGCAACTTGGAGGATTCCAGAAATATCTGCTGGACAACGATGTGCGCGATATCACGCATATCGGCACCATCACAACCAGCGACCGCTTCATTGTGAATGGGGGCGAAGACGAACTAATCAATCTAAGCATACACGAGCTGCAAGAGGCATGGAAAGGAGAAAAGGAGTAATGGCGGTACCGCAATTGCGTGCCCTGGTCCTACGCGCGCCGGGGATCAATTGTGATCGGGAGACGGCGCATGCCTGTATGTTGGCGGGCTTTCAGACTGATCTTGTCCACATTAATTCGTTGCTCAAGCAGCCCAATAGCCTGCTCGATTACTCCTTCCTGGTGCTCCCCGGTGGCTTCTCATATGGAGACGATCTGGGAGCGGGGACACTGTTGGCAAAGAACCTGATGCTCCACCTGGGTGAACAGTTGCGCCGCTTTGTAGACGAGGGGCGGCCGGTGCTAGGCATCTGTAACGGTTTTCAGGTACTCGTACGCGCCGGTCTGCTCCCTGAGTTGGCGCAAAACACGGAGAGCGTAGGTGCAACGCTGACCGAAAACAGGTCGGCACAATTTGAGTGTCGCTGGGTAACTCTGGCTACACAGTCGAGCGAGTGTATTTTCACGCACGGTATCGACGCTCCCATCGAACTTCCAGTTGCTCATGGCGAGGGACAATTTGTCTTCGCCGGAGATATCACAGAGCTGCAAGCACAAGGGCAAATCCCGCTTGTCTATACAACTAGCAGTAACGATGGTGTACAGGCGGTCGTGTATCCCGACAATCCCAACGGTTCGTTGGGAAATGTAGCGGCCGTTTGCAATAAACGCGGCAACGTGCTTGGCCTGATGCCCCATCCTGAGCGCTTCGTCTCCGCGCTGCAACATCCGCAACGTCACGGGCTTGCCAACGGGCATGGTGAAGGTCTACTCCTTTTCAAGAATGCTTATGAGTATGCACTGCAATTGAATACTACTTTCAGGGAACATAATGCTTCAACGGCACAGGACGGCACGCAAGCGCTTTCGTACGCGAAAAGTGGAGTAGATATTGCTGCTGGGGATCGAGCTGTGCGACTGATGAAAGAGGCGGTGCGTTCAACGCATGGCCCCGAAGTGCTGGCGGGATTGGGAGCGTTCGCTGGGGTATTTAGCGCGAAAAGCCTGCTGAAGATGCGCCGTCCAGCGATTGTCTCCTCAACCGATGGAGCAGGTACGAAGACAGTCCTTGCAGCGCAGGCGGAACGTTATGAGAGTATCGGCTATGACATTGTGCATCACTCGATCAACGATCTGCTAATGCAAGGGGCGAAGCCACTCTTCTTCATGGACTACATCGCTATGAGCAAGCTCAAACCGGAGCATGCAGCCACGATAGTGAAAGGGATTGCTGCAGCCTGTCGCGAAGCTGGCTGTGCCTTGCTCGGTGGCGAGACCGCTGAGATGCCAGATGTCTACCTGCCGGGCGCGTTTGATCTTGCGGGCACCATCGTGGGCGTGGTGGAAGAAGACGAGATCGTGAATGGCTCGACCATTGACGCTGGCGATGTGATTCTGGGCCTGCCCTCTAATGGCTTACACACCAATGGCTACTCACTTGCACGCCGTGTCTTCGCGCCATATCCGCTGGACACCATTTTTCCAGAGCTTGGGGAGCCGCTTGCTGATGCGCTGTTGCGGCCACATCGCAGCTATCTACGCGAGGTGAGCCTGTTGCGTGATTATCTTGCGGACCGCGGGCGCTATATTAAAGGAATGGCGCATATCACTGGTGGAGGTTTTGAGGGCAATATCTCGCGCATCTTGTTGCCGGGACTGCAAGCTGTCGTGGACACCTCGGCATGGACGGTGCCACCGCTCTTCAAGCTGATCGGGAGGCTTGGCAATGTGCCAGACGAGGAGTTGTATCGGACGTTAAATATGGGGATTGGGATGGTGCTGGTCGTGTCGCCAAAGGTGGCCCTGGATGCGCGCTGCATCCTGCCCGAACTGATTACAATTGGCTCGATCACCGAGGGTAACGGCGTTGTGTTGCGCTGATTTGTAAAAACGGTTCAGGCAATAAATTGTGGTGGAGGTGATGGAAATCGGCTTCACTATGAATGTGGTGTGAAGGCAATTAAAAATCGTTTCGCCATGAATGTGGTGTGGAGGCAATTAAAAATCGTTTCGCCATGAATGGCGAGGCGGACGCGATAAATCAGGTCCCTATTTTCGTCCAATGAATTGGGGATGGGTTGAAGCACGTTTTGTTGTACATAGCGAAGCGAGGTAAGGGTGTTTTGAGTGTTTCTTTGAGAGAAAATGTATTATGAGTGATACTATATTTTCACCGGGTCCTTTGCTTGCGGAGGGGAAAACGAAACGTATTTTCGCGTATCCTGACGATTCAAGCCTGGTTTATATTGTGAGCAAGGATCAGATAACGGCGGGCGATGGGGCACGGCGCAATGAACTAGGGGGCAAATCGCGCTGGAGCACGCTCACAACAGCAAATGTCTTTCGTTTATTAAGTAGAGCAGGTATTGCTACGCATTTTGTGCGGCAGATCAACGAGACGACGCTGCTGGTCAAGCATTGCTCTATGCTCCCTATCGAGCATGTACAGAGACGTATCGCAACTGGCTCGTATCTCAAACGCCATCCAGAGGTGGCTGAGGGCACGCGTTTCGATCCAGTGCTGATCGAGACGTTTCTAAAGGATGATGCGCGCCACGATCCGCAGATCGAGCGTGAGGATGTGCTGCGGCTAAATCTGGCAAACGAGCAAGAGATTGCAGAGATGGAACGGGAGGGGCGACGCGTCTTCTCTGCCCTGGAAGATGCGTGGGCGAAACTGGATATCACACTGGTCGATCTCAAAATCGAGTTTGGCCGGGACGAACAGGGACAGTTGCTCGTCGCCGACGTAATCGACAACGATAGCTGGCGTCTCTGGCCAGGTGGTGATAAAACTCGTATGTTGGATAAACAGGTGTATCGCAATCTGCAACAGGTGACTTCAAGTTCCCTGCAAGAGATTGCGGACCGCTACGCGCTTGTCGCTGAGTTGACAGGCAAGTTTTAGGATAAGGTTTTATTGGGATAACTCCGATCAGTGAGATGGCACAAGACTCAATACAATTCACGTAAGGCCACTTGACCAACGTTGGAAGAAAGCACAACCGAACCACGCGGAGGGAGCGCTTGCCTTGCTCCTGGCTGAGCTTCTTGCAGCATCTGGCCCTTTAACAGTAATGTATTGAGCATAAGGCCATTCACTGCGCGCTGCCGTAACCGCGTAGGGCGCGGCCCTCGCGGTCGCCCTCATCGGAATACAAAACAGTATGTCTATCGAACATAGACATATAACAAGCACTCACAGGAGAGAGGAATCAGGCATGGAGCGATTACGCGACGCATGTGGAATAGTAGGTATATATATGCCGGAGGCGGAGAAAGACCCCTCCCTTGACGTTCGCCGCTACATTACCCTGGCTCTCACTGCTCTACAGCATCGCGGCCAGGAGAGTGCAGGGATGGCGGTGTATGCGAATGGGCAGATTGCTCATCGGGTAGGGATGGGAAAAGTGCGTGAGGTCTTTCACGACTCAGGCATGAGCTTGCCTCAGACATGCTGTGGCATCGGGCATGTCCGCTATTCCACCACCGGCTCTAGCTGCGTCGAGAATGCTGGCCCATTTGTCGTAGGATCTCGTGCCGGTCAGTATGACAGCATCGCCCTGGCACATAATGGAAACATTATTAATGGAGAGACGCTACGTGCTCTATTGCCAGAGGAGGCCTTCAGTTCCACAACTGAAAGCGAAGTAATCGCGCAATTGCTTTTATACGCAGATGGTCGCACGCTGCGAGAGCGTATGATCGAAACCTTCCCCTTGCTGCGCGGCTCCTACAGTCTGGTGCTGCTCGCGGAGGGCAAGCTCTACGCGATGCGCGATCCGTGGGGGATGCGTCCGCTCTGTATCGGTCGCATTGGGCAGAGCTGGATCGTCGCATCTGAGTCCTGTGCGCTTGACCGTACTGGCGCTACCTATATCCGTGAAGTGTTACCGGGCGAGCTGATTACCATTGATGAGAACGGCATGCGGGCTGAAATGCTGGCCTCACTACCACGTCACGCTCTCTGTGTATTTGAGCATATCTACTTCTCGGATGCCACCAGCCGCTTGAATGACGCCTATGTCTATAATGTGCGCGAAGAACTGGGCCGCGAGCTGGCGCGTGAGAACCCGGTTGAGGCGGACCTGATTGTGCCAGTGCCCGATTCATCCATTCCCGCTGCGCTTGGCTATGCATCTGAGGCGAAGATAACGTATGGACAGGCCATCATCAAGAATCGCTACAGTGATCGCTCATTTATTAAGCCTGATCAGCGTTTGCGCCAGCTAGAGGTCGATCTGAAGTTTAACTTCGTGCAACCCAAAGTCGAAGGTGCACGCCTGATCATCGTTGATGACTCGATTGTGCGCGGGAATACGATGAAACGGCTGGTCTCTGCGCTACGCAATCGCGGAGTCAAAGAGATTCATCTCCGCTCAAGCGCTCCTCCGCTGCGACATCCCTGCTACTTTGGCATCGACATTCCTCAGGAGACGGAATTGATTGCAGCCGGACGCAGTATTCAGGAGGTGGCGGACTACATTGGGGTGGATAGCCTGGGCTACCTCAGTCTGGCCGGGCTGGGGCGTGCGCTACAGCGTGCGGAAACAAAAAACACATCTGCTCTCGATGACGTACAGGCGACACAGTTTTTGCACTCGCGTTTCTGCTATGGCTGCATGCAGACGCAGGGCTGGCCCTTTGATCCACTTGAAGGCACACACCATGGGGCGCAACATGCCCCCTTCTTTCCTAAACAGGCATCCTCTCGCCTGTAATTCCTGTAACTGGAGGTCTACGTAATGCGCGTTCTTGTAATTGGTTCAGGAGCACGAGAACATGCCCTTGTCTGGAAGCTGACGTTAAGCTCTCGCGTGAGCAAAATCTATGCAGCTCCAGGCAATCCTGGCATGAGGCCATACGCTGAGCTTGTCTCTTTCCCGGTGAACGCGATCTCCGAACTAGCAAATTTCGCTGAACAGAACAGGGTCGATCTCACAATTGTCGGCCCTGAGGCTCCGCTCATCGAAGGAATCGGAGATCTTTTTCGTCAGCGCGGCCTGCGCATCTTTGGACCAAACAGAGCAGGGGCAGCTCTCGAAGGCAGCAAAGCCTTTACCAAAGAGCTGTTAGCCGAGAGTGCCATTCCCAGCGCACGTTATCGTACCTTCACCGACTATGCACAGGCACGAGCCTATCTGGAAGAGCAGGGGGCACCTATCGTCATCAAAGCCGACGGCAATGCTGCTGGCAAGGGGGCAATCGTTGCGCAGGATATGGAGACCGCTCAGCAAGCTTTGAGACAGATGATGGTAGAGCGCATCTTTGGCGAAGCGGGCGATGTGGTCGTAATCGAAGACTATCTTTCAGGCGACGAGATCGGTGTAACCGCTATCTGTAACGGCACGAATTATCTGCCGCTGCTCGTCTCCCAGGACCACAAACGTGCGCTTGACGATGACAAAGGCCTCAACACAGGCGGCATGGGCGTTTACACCCCCCTGCCGTTTGTGCATAGTGAGCAAAGCGTGCACCTGTACGATTCTGTCGTCGGTGAGACGCTGCAAGCATTGGAAAAACGCAAGATAGACTTTTCAGGCGTCCTCTACGCCAACGTTATGCTAACCTCAAAGGGTCCGATGGTGCTGGAGCACAACACGCGTTTCGGCGATCCAGAAGCGCAGGCATTCATGTTGCTGCTACGTGAGGACATCCTCAACGTGCTCGAATTTGCCGAAGGTCAGCCTCTTGCAACCGATATACTCTGGCAACCAGGCTATGCCGTCAGTATCACCCTCGCATCAGGTGGCTATCCAGGCACCTATCGCTCTGACATCCCCATCTCCGGTATCGAAGAGGCTAATCGATTGGAAGGCGTGCAGGTCTTTCACGCCGGAACCGCCCTCAAAGACGGCAGGCTCGTCACCGCAGGGGGCCGCGTCCTCAGCGTCGTCGCGCAAGGCCAGACGCTTCAGACCACCGTTGCGCGTGCCTACGAAGCTATCCAGTATATCAGTTTTGATGGAATGCACTATAGACGTGATATAGCAAGAAGAGCTTTAAATATATTTTAAAACCAAACAAAAGGATCTCTTTTACGAATGGAACAAACGGCTTCTACATCTTCTGAGAAATCAGCAACACAGACAACGCCCTTGCGGATTGCTGTGCTCGTTTCGGGCAATGGTAGCAATTTGCAAGCTCTTATCGATGCGATTGAAGACGGTACACTGGCAGGCGTTGAGATCGGACTGGTTATCAGCAATCGTGCTGATGCATATGGGCTGCAACGTGCGCTAAAGCATAAGCTACCGACAGTGTTCATTCCCTGGACGAAGCAAGCGCAGCGCGAGGAGGCCGAGGCGAAAATCCTTGCGCTCCTGCAACTCTTTCGCGTCGAGCTGATCATTCTGGCTGGCTGGCTGCGTATCTTTAGCACGGACTTTATTTTGCGCTTTCCACAGCGCATTCTCAACCTGCATCCCGCGCTCCTGCCGAGTGATGGAGGTGAGACGTATACGACACGGGATGGGACAACCATTCCAGCAATTCGCGGGCTGCACGTTGTACGCAAAGCTCTTGAGAAGGGGCTTCCCATTACTGGTAGTACCGTGCATTATGTCATTCCTGAAGTTGATGCTGGCCCCGTTATAGAACATGCAGAAGTTCACATTCATCCAGGGGATACAGAGGAGACGCTGCACGAGCGCCTTAAAGAAGAGGAGCATCACCTTATCATAGAGGCGGTACGCAGACATACGCACCAGCAGGGAGATTCGTCCTCAATCCGTCTGTCTTAGTACCATTTTTATGGCAAAATAGTATACGTTTGCCAGGAAATATGCTATACTAAACGAAGCTGTAGAGTGCGTTGTAGCTCAGATAGATTGTCTATTGCCAGCCGTGCGATACAGAAGAGTTTTTTTCGGGCTAGACGCCCAGGATTGAGAGAAGACATGCAATATAACGACGAGACACTGTATTGCCGGGATTGCAACAATGCGTTCACATTCACCGCAGGCGAACAGGAATTTTTCGCGAGTCGCGGTTTGACCAACAAGCCCGCACGCTGCCCCGACTGCCGCTCAGCACGTAAAGCTCAGAGTGGCGATCGTGGTGGTCGCGGCGGCTTCCAGCAACGCAGCGAGCGCCAGATGTATACAGCTACCTGCGCAAGCTGTGGCAACGAGGCCCAGGTTCCTTTCCAACCCCGCGAAGACCGCCCGGTCTACTGCAGCAATTGCTACCAGCCACAGAGCACCGGCAACGGCGGTGGACGCCGTAATGACCGCAGATCGCGCTGGTAAGCTGAATGAGTGAGATCCAGATTCAACCCGGCGATTCATTCGAGTTCGCCCTTAAACGTTTTAATCGTAAGGTACAAAACGCGGGCATTCTCGCAGAAGCACGCCGTCGCCGCTTTTATGAAAGCCCCCAGGCTCGTCGTAAACGTAAAGCAGAGGCGCAGCAACGCAGAAAACGTCAGCCTCGCTAGCTAAAAACAACACATAAAGGACTCCGGTATATGATGCCGGGGTCCTGCTCTATGTAGAGAACTTCACTCCCACCCGCTCTAACAGCTTCCGACTGATCTCCGCACGATACTTTATCGGCATCCGCCTGGGGTTGCTGTGTGAATCAGAACCGGCGCTCATCAATAAGTCGTGCTGTGTTGCATAGACCAGATAAGTCTCGTTCAGCTCCTTGCTATGTGAGGGATGATAGATCTCAATCCCGTCGATAGGCACGTCCTGGCGCACCTGGTCAAGCAGTTCAGGGCTATAAAAGGTAAATCCTTGCTCACGACGACCTGGATGCGCGATGAGGCATACGCCACCACTCCGATGAACTGCCTCTACGGTTTCACCCATATCCACGCGCGTCGAAGTATAGCCAAATTTTTGAATCATGCGAAATGCCTCTGAGCCGTTCGCAGCATAACCATGCTCACGCAGCAGCATACCTACTTCGTGGGGATAGAATATCTCGCCGTTGTTGCGTGACAGTACCTCTTGCTGGCGCGGAAATTCGTAGCCTTCCCGCTGCAAGTTATCGTAAATGTTCCGCGCATTCTCTGTGCGCCTCTGTTGGATCTTCGCGGTGATCGTGCTCAGCTCGTTATGTAAGGGATCAAAACCGAAACAGAGCAGGTCCCCCATCTTACCGTTCCACTCCGTACTCATCTCCACACCGGACAACACGGGCAGCCCCTTCTCCTTTCCCGCTTCCTGTATCTCAGCCACCTTGTCCACACGATCATGATCTGTCACTGACACCAGGTCAAAGGCCTCGCTTACAAGATAGTCAAGCAGCCGCTCAGCCGGCCATTGCCCATCACTATACGTTGTGTGCATATGAAGATCAACCGCAGCATCTGGAGGAAGTTCTACGTTCATCGTCAAACTAACCAAAACAGACTCCTTCATGAAATGGAAAGAAACGAATAGCATGTGCTTTCATCGTACCACAAAATCTTCTTCCATTATCCAGGAATTCTATAGACGATTCGTACAGTTTCTTACCCCTTTACGCCCTGTTATCTCCCTCCCAGCCCAAAATCCAACGGAATGCCGAACGCATTGAGCAGTGCGACAAGCAGAGGCGCGATTAGTAGAGCGGGCAGCATGTTTGCCACTTTGATCCGTTTGATCTCCAGAATGTTCAGCGCGAGTCCGATCAGGATCACGCCTCCGACGGCTGAAAGTTCGATCACGCGTGGCTGCAAACCCATCTTTACATGCACATCTGAGATTAACAGTGGCTTGAGCAATCCTGCGAATAGTGAGATGCCTCCTTGCACAATGAGGATTGTTGCACCCGCAAATAATGTACCGATGCCGAAGCTACTCGCAAAAATAATTGAGGAAAAACCGTCCAGCACTGCCTTGATTGCTAGCAAACTGAAATCACCGGATAGTCCATCGTTGATCGAGCCAAGAATTGTGAGCGGCCCGACACAGAACTGCAAGCTGGCAATGACAAAGGCCAGGGTAAAGTTCTGCTGGCTATTCACATTGTTGGGACGGTCAAAGCGTTTCTTCAACACATCTCCCAGCCAATTGATCCCCTTGTCGATACCGAGCAGTTCACCGAGAATCGAGCCAAGCACAAGCGCAACCAGCGGTATCAGTGCGTTCTCTGTACGAATAGCTGACGAGACTCCCAGCACTATCGTGATCAAACCAATTGCCGCAATCACAATCGTCTTGATATTTTCGGACAGCCGTCCCCCGATGAGCAGTCCCAGAAAGCCTCCCACCATCACCGTAGCGAAGTTGATAAGCGTACCAATCATATAAGCTCCTCACATTTTCTACTGTAGTGAAGTATACGCTGTCTGTTTCTGTCTTCTCAAGATAGATGTTGCAGGGGATCAACATCCCCTGATTGTCCTCTTGCTATGCTGTGTATGCTCAATGCTGTGGTACAATAACAATGGTTTATGACACAACACAGTATTGAGAATAGTTATCCTGAACCTACATATCCTCAAGAGCGAGATTTTCTAACTCTCTTTAGCTGTTCCATTTACTGAATTTTTTGTGTTTGCTCAAGCTCAACAAGATACACGTTTTGATAAGCTCTGGAGGCGGATGATGCTGGAACAAAACAATTTATTAGATGGACTCAACGAGCCACAGCGCGAGGCCGTGACAACGACACAGGGGCCAGTGCTGATTCTAGCCGGGCCTGGAAGCGGTAAGACACGTGTGATCACGCACCGCATCGCTCACCTTGTGCAGTATGAGCAGATTCTCCCCTGGCACATTCTCGCGGTTACCTTCACTAATAAAGCTGCTCGCGAGATGCGCGAACGCCTGGAAAAGCTGGTAGGCGTCAACGAGTCCAAAGAGATGATGATCGGTACCTTCCATGCTATCTGTGCCCGCGTCCTGCGTATCGAGGCCGACTATCTCGCCCCCCTTGGTCTCAGCAAATCCTTCACTATTTTCGATACCGAAGACCAGGGGTCTATTCTCAAGCGGGCGATCAAAGAGCTGGACCTGGACGAGAAGCAGTATCGACCTGCTACAATGCAAGCGCTGATCTCGCGCGCAAAAAACGAGATGTATGGGCCCGATCAGATGGCAGAGCAGGCTACCAAATATATCGAAGAGGTGGCGGCGCGCGTATACAAGGTCTATCAGAAACTTCTACGCAGCAATAACGGCGTTGATTTCGACGATCTACTCATGCTGACCGAGCACCTGTGGCGACGTGAGCCAGATGTACTGCGGCGCTATCAGCGACGCTGGCAATATATTCACGTCGATGAGTTTCAGGACTGCAACCTGCCCCAATACAAGCTTATCCGCCTGCTTGCATTCGGCACTGATGACCGACACGAGGGACTCGGCAATATCTGCGTGGTTGGTGATGATGATCAGATGATCTATACCTGGCGCGGGGCAAGTGCAGAGAATGTGATTCGTTTCGAGCGCGATTTCCCCAGGGCTCGGATTATCTTGCTGGAGCAGAACTATCGCTCAACACAGACCATCCTCGATGCCGCCCAGGGAGTTGTGCGCCGCAACCGGATGCGTAAGGATAAGAATCTGTGGACAGCTCAGGGCCAGGGCGAAAAAGTGTTCCTGCACTCAGCCTTCAACGAGGAGCAGGAGGGTCTCTATACCGCTCACGAAATCGTTCGCTTGCTTGCTCTGAGAGATATCGAGAAACGCAGCGACGTGGCCGTCATGTACCGGACCAACGCGCAATCGCGCGCTATCGAAGAACAGTTCCTGCGCCTGAACATTCCTTATAAAGTTATCGGGAGTCGCAAGTTCTATGAGCGCAAGGAAATCAAGGATATGCTGGCGTACATGCGTCTGCTGGCGAACCACAGTGACGATCTCAGCCTTCTGCGTATCATCAATGTGCCCAACCGCAAGATCGGGCCGAAAACTATCGCGGAGCTGCAAACAGTCTCCAATGCGCAGAATATTCCCCTTTTCAAAGCGCTCGAACTCATGTCTACTCACCCAACATTGAGCAAAGCGGGCAAGATTGCGTTAGAAAACTTCCATACCTTGATTCTCGATCTGACACAGGCACTTGAAGAGTTGCACCTGCCAGAACTGCTGGATCGCATCGCCGAGCGCACAGGCTACGGTCCTGAGTTGCGTGCAACCAGCGAGAGCGAGGGATTGGATCGCTGGGGCAACGTGCTTGAGTTGCGCCGCGTTGCCGAAGATTATTCCGAGATCGAGACACGCACTGCGCTCGAACTCTTCCTTGAGAACGTTGCTCTTGTTGGCGGTGCAGATACCGCACAGACCAGCGAGAACGGCACACTGATGCAGGAAGAGAACAGCGACGCGGTCACGCTGATCACATTGCACGCCGCAAAGGGCCTGGAGTTTCCCGTTGTCTTCATCGTCGGTATGGACGAAGGTTCGCTTCCACATTCGCGCTCGGTAAGCAAGCCCGAAGAGCTGGAGGAAGAGCGTCGCCTGGCATACGTCGGCTTCACGCGCGCAATGAAACGGCTCTACCTTGTCCGTGCGCACCGCAGGTCAATCTTTGGCGAAACGCAATATACCGAGCCTTCGCGCTTCCTGAACGACATTCCTGAACGGCTGCTTGCATCTCGCAGCACTACTGACGCTGCTAATACTGCTAGTTCAAAAAGTAGCACGCGCCGCCAGACAGACTGGGATGATGATTACAATCAAGACCCCTATGATGATCAGGGTAGCGGTCGCGTCTTTGGTCGTGGTAGCTATGGAGGCTCCAGTAACTCTGGTACCCCCGGTACGTTCGGCAAAACTGGCGGCTCATCCTCATCACGTGGCAGTAGTAGCTCACAGTGGAGTTCGCCGCCACCCATTCCACCATCGACGTCTAAAGGGAAGAATACCCTCCCGCCAGCCAAATCAACGTCGCCGAAGCAGCAGCAATTCAAACCCGGAGATCGAGTTCGTCACAGTCTCTTTGGTGAGGGAATCGTTCTCAAAAGCGAGATGGAGGGCAACACCGAGTTTGTCGAGGTGCAGTTTCAGGGCAAATACGGTAAAAAGCAACTGAGTATGGATTTCGCCAAATTGGATAAGCTATAAGGAATATCTCCATGCAGACACAAATTGTTGTAGCGCAGGCCGAAAGACTGATGGATTCTTTTCTCGCCGATCTGCAAACCATTGTGAACATCGACTCAGGCACCTATACGAAGCCGGGGATTGATCGTGTTGTCGCCTATTTACAGCAGCGTTTCCACGACTTCGGCTTTACAACGACGATTGACGAGCAGCAGGAGCGTGGGAATAATATTATCGCAACACATGCAGAGAAGAACGCTCAAGGGCCACGTATTCTCCTCATCGGTCATACCGATACCGTCTTTTCAGAAGGCGAGGCTGAGCGCCGTCCCTTCACGATAAGCGAACGTGATGGCAAGCAAATTGCTACCGGTCCTGGTATTCTGGATATGAAATCGGGGCTGCTGATCGGGATGTATGGCTTGCATCTGCTCATTCAATCCGGCCCGGTTCCATATCAGAGCGTCACCTTCATCTGTAACAGCGACGAGGAGATTGGCTCGTTCGCCAGCCGCGACCTGATTGAGGCGTACGCGCGCCAGTCTGACGCAGTGATCGTGCTGGAGCCGGGGCGCAACGTCAACTACGTTGTCTCTGCACGCCGCGGCACAGGTCACTACCGCGTCGAAGTGCGTGGGCGCGCTTCCCATGCTGGTGTTGATCCACAGACCGGGCGCAGCGCGATTCTTGAGCTGTCCCACAAAGTTATCGCACTCCAGGGATTGAATGGCACCATTCCCGGTACCACGCTCAACGTCGGCTTTATACATGGTGGGGAACGTCTTAATGTTGTACCGGACTACGCGTACTGTGGTATTGATGTACGTGCCAGTACCAGAGAGGGAGCGCGTGCCATCGAGGAGGCGATGCGTGGCATAGTCGCGCAGACAGTGGTTGATGGCACAAGCAGTACGCTCAGTGGAGCTGTACGCAGTGACCCCTTCGAGCGCACAGAAGGAAGTGCTCGACTCGTGCAACTGGCGAAAAATGCGGGCAAGGAACTTGGCCTATCGGTCGAAGACATCAGCAGCGGTGGTGCCTCCGATGCGAATGGAACAGCCAATATAGTGCCTACCATTGATGGTCTCGGTGCGGCAGGTGGTCTGGCCCACAACGAGGGCGAATACATTGAACTGGACTCTCTACCAACACGTATCGCTCTGCTCGCAGGGCTGATTCGACAGATTGGGATGTAACACGAAATCAGTGCCAGGGATGAACATGGGTCCGCTGCGAGCAACGGACCCGGTAAATGACCTCAAAAGAGAAAAGAAATTTTACAGTGCCTGATCCTGGGGAACCGTTGATCTATCCAAGTCAGTTAATGACGCGCTTATCTTCCAAATTTGCTCTTGCAAAGCAGTGTCATAGGAAAGAGGAGCGGTTGTCTTCTCTCGACGTTGATCAAAATATTTGCCAGTTACGCCAGCCAGGTCAGGCGATGTCGCCAGGTAGAGCGAGGTTTGTGCTCCTTGCTCCGGTGTGCTGAGCATACGTTTGACTATACCAGCTAATGCTCGTGCATATGATGGCATGCCTCTATCGATTTGCTGCGTTCCTACATAGCCAGGATGCAAGCAATTCACCGTGACATCTGTTCCCGCAAGTCGTCGGGCTAAATCATAGGAAAAAAGCAGCATAGCAAGCTTGGCTTTTGCATATGCTCGCACTTTTGAATAGGTCTTCTCACTCTGTAAATCATCCAGGTTGAGACCGCGGTCCTGGGCACGAGAGGAGGAAACATTGACAATACGGGCTGGTGCACTGGCCTTGAGTGTTTCAAGAAGAAGATTCGTAAGAAGAAAAACTGCGAGGTGATTGACAGCAAAGGTCATTTCAATTCCGTCACGACTCACCTGTCGTTCTGGAAAGACAGTCCCCGCATTATTTATCAGAACGTCGATCCGAGGATAGCGGGACTGAATCTCCTGAGCTACCTGGCGAATTTCCTGCTGCGAAGAGAGGTCAGCCAGGCACAAATCGATCTGTTCATTGCCACTATTACGCTTGATTTCGCGTTGAGCCTCTTCACCACGAGCACGATCCCGGCAAACCATGACGACTCGTGCCCCCATTCTGGCGAACCCTAAGGCGGTTTCCTTTCCGATGCCAGAATTCGAGCCGGTCACAATACAGGTCTTCCCCTGCATGAGCATACTCATCAAAAACCCTTTCAAAATTGAATATGAGCGAGAAAAGAACTCTTCTCCCTGCCCTCCGTACTTCTCTTAAAAAGAGAAAATGGGGAGAGGCCCAATTGTCAAATCACACCATGCTCTTAGCATAGCACCCTCTAGAGACTCATACTTGTAAAATCTTGCGGTTTTGTGAGAGGATATGGCATTGCCGACCCTCTTAAACAGTGCCCCATCCACGCACTTGAGCGCCTCCATAGGAATCCTTTTCACGGCGTCCGTTGCGTAGCAGTACCAGGAGACGCTGTAGCGCTTGCGGTCGGCTCCGATGTTGCAGTTGCTGTCACGCCTGGTTGCAGTATCATATCTGGTGGTGGTACAAAAAGCGAGGGAGGAATTGCTGCCGTCGCAGTAACAGCTAGCGTCGTTGTGGGCGTTGGAGCTGGTGGTAACGGCGGTATTGGAGTTACGGTTACTTGCGGCGGTGCAGTTGCGCTTGACGTGGGTGTCTCGGTAGGTGGGGGTGTGGGCTGTGTCCCGCTGATCTGTAACGTCACAGTTACAGAGACCGGAGATCCTGCTGAAGGGGTGAAAACGACTGTTGCGTCTGGTGGAGATGCAGTCAGATTGGCTGCACTGACCGCGAATGTGACGGCAGAATTGCTTCCTGCTACAGTTGTGCCACTGGTTGGGCTTACAGTCAGCCATGATTGCGAGGGAGTACTAATCGTCCAACTCAATGTCCCACCACCTGCATTTGTAACGGAAAGTGTCTGAGCAGCAGGATTATTTCCGCTGGTTGTTGTGAAGCTCAGATGGTCGGCACTTAATTGCATTGCCTCGGCTGGGACGACAATCTTTACAGGAATGGTGAGTGGACTACCCTTTACCACCTGCCCGGTCGCCACGTCTATCGCGGTAACGAGCACACTGGCTGTATACTGGCCGCTCGCTACTCCCGTCCCGTTAACTGCTACATTTAACGGCACATTACCTCCACCATCTACATTGGTGTTCAGTCCAGAGGAGAGCGAGACAAAGGATGGTGCCCCATCCTGTAACACTGCACTTACTTTGAGAGTTCCCCCACCGGCATTGCTCAGGATCAGACTTTGCGTACTACTTCCCGTTGCAACTGTAAAGGCGAAACTGCTTGCACTCGCTTGAAGTTCTGGCGGCGCATTGACCTGAAGTGTTACCGCGATCTTCTGCAAGCTCCCTGAGATAGCTACACCATTGTCAACAGCCGTCAATGTGATCATACCGCTATATGAACCAGTTGAGAGGCCTGACGACGCCACCGAGATCGTGAATACTGCACTGTTTCCCGAAGTGATTGTCGTCGAAGCTGGCGTGATGGTGAGCACACCAGCAATATTATTCTCCATCGTCGCAATTGGGGTCACAAGTACAGCGCTCGAACAAACACCACTTACAGCAATAGAGAATGTTTGATTGGCAGGATTCGTTCCTGCAAGCGTCGAGAAGTTTGCCTTATCTAAGGAGGGAGCCTGTAGTGTGCAGGCGCGTTGAACGTTCAGGGTGACAAGCACATTCTGAATCTCACCCACCTGCGCTTGAGTTACACTATTTACAGCCGATATCGCAACTTTCCCACTATATGTTCCCTCTTGCAAACCTTGCAGAGAAACTGCAACATTCACAGTTCCTGATGATCCAGGCGCTAAAGTACCATGCGGCGTCGCGTTAAGCCAGGCACCATCTGAAACTTGAGCCGTCCAATTCAACGTTGCACTGCAGGCTCCAGTCGTGGCAAGCTGAATACTTTTTGCTGCTGGATCTGCCTGTCCAAGTGTTGCAGTAAAAGACAATGTTTGTGGCGTCTCTGTCATCCCACAGCCTGGTTGCAGCAAAAACGTAACAGGTATGGAAAGAGGACTGCCTGCAGCTGCCTGTCCAGTATCATCTGTACCAGTTAATTGAACAGTACCAGTATACGTTTGAACTACTGTTCCTACCTGTAGCGTTGCCAACTGCTCAATTGTGACAGTGAGTTGTGCTGATTGTTGTGGTGCAAGCACGCCACTGGTAGGACTCACTTTCAACCATGCTCCATTTGAACTAGTCGAAGCGCTGGCATGCCAGTTTAAAGAGCGTGTGCCTGTATTGGAAATCGTTATGTTCTGCCCTGGAGGAGTATTCTGCGCGACAGCACCAGATAAGCTGAGAGAAGACGTACTCGTGGTAAGTACCGAGGAACCGGCCTGTCCAAGCACAAAATTCACAAGCACTTCCTGACTGTCATTCGCCGAACTGACAGTGATTGTGTCTGTATAGTTACCAGGTGACAGCCCTGCAACTTTAATACCTACCGTGAGAGCGCCCGGCGTTGTGCCTCCAGTTGTATCCAGTGTCAACCATGGCGCGTTACTTACAGCCTGCCAGGAAAGTGCAGCCGTACAGTTTGCAGTTGCCGTTATATTCAGTTTCTGGCCCGCCGGGGCAGCCTGACGATAAGCAGATGCAAAGTTGAGTGTATTTGTACTCATACTTAATGAGCAACGCGGTGTAATCGTCATACTTATGGCGAGCGTTTGAGGGCTATGCAGCACCTTCTGATTTCCCGGTCCTTTGAAGGTAACGACTCCATCGTATGTACCTGGAAGCAAGGTGTTCGTATGCGCTATAACCTGTACAGTCTGGCTCCCACCTGGATTTATTGTGCCTTTCGCTGGCGAGATTTCAAGCCACGGAACGCTAGCAGATGCGCTCCACGCTAATGGAAGATCACCCGGATTACTGACTGTCACGACCTGCGCTGGTGGAGCATCTCCTCCATCAACAGCCGTAAAGGATTGGACGGGCGGAGAGACTTGCAATACTGGCTCGTCTGCAACTACCAGCGGCTCAACCTTCATCTGTACCTGCAATGTATCGTCACCTGCGCTTGACACAAAAAGAATTTGCGCTTTATAAGTACCAGGAGACAGATTCGCGCGATCCACTGCGACTGTTACCCGTGTTGGCTTGTTCGCATAGACTGTCCCAGAAGCGGGCGCAAGCAGTAACCATGACTGTGTTGTACTGGCGCGCCATGATATTGAGCCGCTCCCCTGGTTGATCAAAGTGATCTGCTTTGAACTGTTCATTGCCTGGTCGCCTGAACCCATGTCCAGTATTTTTGTAGAGAGACCAAAATGAGCGGGTCGCTGCGCCGCACCTGTCCCTGTCACCTGTACCGGAACAGCCATGGCTTTATGTGTGACAGAGTCTTCCACGCTTAGCGTATGTGCACCGGCACCCCAGTCCGGTCCAATTGTAATTGTATCTGTAAATCTGCCTTGATGGTCGGTACGCAGAATTGTATGCCCGCCAGTATCTACTACTGGGAAAGAGCGATCACGCGAGAGTGCAATAGAGACCCCAGCAGGAAATTTTCTCCCCTGAACAGTCATCGTTGCACCCTCCGCTACCACGCGGGGGGTTACCTGTAACGCTGGCCCATCACGTTCTGCGCCCGCATGTTCAAGGTTTTGTCCGAGTGCATTGATGACGCCAAAAACGATCGTCAATATGAGGAGTAAAGCGCTACCGAGCCAGAAGAACGTACGCAATTTGTGCTGTCGGCGGCGTTCCGCGAATAATATCGGTTGAGCAGAGTTAACAACAGGCTCAGGTGGACGCGGTGGATAATCGACAAGTGTCTGGGCAGGGGAAGGATCAACTACCTTTTGCCATGTTGCGGAAGGCTTATAACCCGTTCCAGCTTCCCCTTCTCCAGGGTCATCCTCTATATAAGCGCTATCAAGCGGACCTAGTGTGAACGGCTCCAAAGACGAGCGCAACAAGACCTGTGAACGCCTACCGAATCTGGATAGTCTGCCTGAAGGGAACGGTAAAAAACGTGGTTTGCGAAAGAGGGGAGAGTTGGCAGCCCAGACCGCTTTTCTCTTCAGCAACGCTTCGTCCACAATAGCAACATCCTGATCGTCTACATTTTGTGTAGAAGAATCGTCAGAAGACGCCATTTCCTTCCCACATGTGCGACAATATTTGACATGTACAGGTTGAAGATCCTGGCAACCTGGGCACCGGATGTTACTCATGTACGACATCCCCTCACTAGATGGTAAACGCGTAGAAGCATCCCTAAAAAGTGTACGGTACAATATGACCGGTGTCAATAGATTAGGCTTCGACGAAAATCTCCGCTTTCCTCGTTACACACTCTTTTTTTTAGGCTATTATGAAATTTTTATACACTGACTGATACAGCTATACACTCATCGAAACACCTTACTTTTAATGACGCGCCATACAGCCAAAAATTACACCCCAGGTTATTATGACTACCCACGACAAATTGCAGTAGCCATTCTGTACTTAATAGTTACAGCAGCATTACTCTAAACAGCTTATATCGTTCTACCCACTGGTAGGATATGCTCTTTCACCTTACTTCATCCTGTCTGACCCTGCACACGGAGGCACGTTTATGAATTTTCCATCTCAGTCAGAGCAACCCAAGACATCTCAACGTACTCAGCAACAACTGGCACCATCTCTTTTGCATACGAAATCGCCTCAATCAGACAAACTCGTCTCCTCTCAACCTCTCTGGCAAGACCTCTCGTTAGAAACGCAGTTTTCCCTGTCTACTTCCAGGATGTTGCCGCCTCTTGATAATCCGCTGCTAGAGCCAGATGAATTCTTCCGTTCCAATTCACGATCAGCAGCAGCACAAGCATTAACGTCCTCTGTTATGGCAAGAGCGACAGCGCCTTCGGCACCTAATTCCGCATCCCCTGATCGCTTTGCGGCCAGGCCCACTCGATCTGTGTCCCGTGAACGCACATTCTCCTTAGGAATGTTGTTTTTCTTAGTCGCGATGATCGCGCTGGTTATCGGCAGCAGTGCTATACTTGTCGCACTCTATAATAACAAGGAAGTGGCGAGCACCAGTCAGAGCAAGAGCGATACTACTACGACTCAAAGCACTCTCAATACGACAACTCCGACTGATACGACAAAGGCAGCAACTTCCACAGCTACTGACCCTACCAAAAGCCCTGCAAATCCAGGTCAGGACACAAACAATCCTTATCTACCGGGTAGCGGTGTTATTGTGATGAATGACGCGCTGACAAGCAATAACGCACAGGTAGCATGGCAAGAGAGTCCTGGTACATGTGCATTTACGGGTGGCAGCTACCATGCAATGGCCGATTCACAAGATTTTACTGTGTGTTATGCGACAAAAACAGACTATTCAAACTTCGCGTACCAGGTTCAGATGAACTTTATAAAGACGGGGGCAAACACAAGTAGTGGCGGCCTGATTTTTCGCACCAATACAGAAGGCAATGCCTTCTATTTCTTTGAAATCAATAAGAGTGGCCATTACTATTTGTATCGTTGTCCTGGTGATGGAGCACAACCTTCCTGTCCACTACTCGCAGGGGGTAAAAATGCTAATCCTATCACCAACTTCAATACCGCTGATAATGTCGCGAACACTCTTGCCGTCGTTGCCAACGGTCCCAGCTTATCAATTTACGTTAATCAGCAATTAGTCGGCAATACTATTAACGATCCTACTTATACTCATGGCATGATTGGTATGATTGCTCGTAAGGGGAGCGACAACGGAACGGATGTCTCGTTCAGCAATATCAAGATATGGAAACTGCCTTGAGTCCCTTCTGTTGTACCTTCACGCTTGCAATGTATTCATTGTTGTTGAGCTTTTTAGTGCTTGAGGGTACAACAGAAAATGAGAAAGCGCTAGATCTTACTCATTGTGCAGAGCTATTCCGTTGCTCTGCTCATCTTGTGAGAGGGCGGCTTCGATGAGTGCAGGAAGAATTTCGTTTGTGAGATGTTGTAGCTGATAGAGGCTCTCGGCCCAGGGAATATCATGTGTGTGAGAGCCGCGCACCTCCGCCATCTGCAGCATCCCTTCGTCGATCAAAGTGCGAAAGTAGAGGAATGCACGTACAGCGTCAGCAGTAGGCACGCACGATCTACGTGTGACCGTCCCATACTCGCGACCCAGCGCAATCGCCTCCTCAGTAAGCTCATTACTATGCGTACCAGTATGCAGCGCTCGTAGTAATAGATCGAGCAGGCGGCGACCGAGTTGCCGATACGCATCACGGGCCGCAACATCAAAATGCTGATACCAGGGCAGGGTATTGAGTGTGCCGTCGGTAAAGGCGAAACGCACACGCCCCAGCACGCTTTGAATCAGCAGTAGGGCAGCGGGGTCTGGTTTTGGCTCGACCTCCTGGCGCAGCCGGGCTTCGATATCGGCGCGTCGGAAACGGCGATGACCACCGTTGGTGCGACGCGAGGGGATTTCATTGCGATCAGCCCAGAGTCGCACCGTAGCGGGATGCATGCCCAGTAGATCGGCTGCTTCGCGTAAACTAAGCCACTCTTCTCCTGATTGTGTTGTCATTGCTGCTCCTCCTGAAGAAGCGTGGCTCCCGCATCTACTTCAATCCAACGTCAATAATGCCTCTTGATTGTATGCAATTCTCCCTCTGTCGTCAAGGGCAGCAATGCTCACGCTTCAGGTCTGTGAAAATTGACGATATGAATCGGATACTCAGGAAGAGGCTGCAGCAGAACAGTGCGCAAAAACTGAGGATAGATCTCCAGGGTCGGGATTTGAGCAATCGGCAACCAATCGAAGAGAATGGGCTGGCGATCACCCTCCTCATTTTCACGCTCGAAGAACGTTTCGCCCTGGTAGAGATAGCAATCCGGTGGGAAGGTCATGAAAAAATAAAAGCTAAGCTCGTGATGGGCAGACTCTGCATCCTGAAAGAAATTCTCGACCACAAAGAGCAGACGTCGCACCTGTACCGGCAAGCCCAGCTCCTCCAGCATTTCGCGTTCAAGCGTTTCCTGCGCGCTCTCACCAAACTCAGCTCGGCCACCTGGTAGAAACCAGAATACAGGCTCTAACCCATTATTTGTACGCTGAAATAATATCTGTTCCTTGTGGATAACAATACCTGCAACACGAAATGTAAATCTATCGCCCCCTTTTTTAAATGTAATCATCGTCCGAAGCGTTTCCATACTCTCTCCTTAAATCGTTACATCAGAATACGCATCAAAGGGTCCTTTTCCCCTGTACCATTGTAACATCGTAGCATTTAGCCCTCAACCCGCTTCCCACGTGTGCTTCCAAAATTTACAGCCTCTTTACCTGTAACTTTTGGAGTACGAAGTTGCAACTGTACCCATCTTCTCTAAACCCGTTTACACTCCTGGCTGAATACGTTATACTAGCCAAAAGATTATCCATGTTTATGTTCTGGTTGTGAGGAGATTGTCAGTGAAGATTACATGTAAGCAACAGGAATTGAGCCGTGGACTTTCCATCGTTAGCCACGCCGTCTCGAATCGCAGTACACTGCCAATTCTGGCGAATATTTTGCTTGCGACCGACCAGGGTCGTCTCAAGTTGTCTGCCACCAATTTAGAGATCGGTATTAACTGTTGGGTCGATGCAGAGGTGCAGGCAGAGGGAACAACAACTGTGCCCGCAAAAACGTTCATTGACCTGGTCAATAGCCTGGCACAGGGACAGGTGGACCTGACGGTGGACGAAGAGACGCACGCGATCAATGTAAAAACTGCGAAAAACAATGCTAATATTAAAGGAATGGATCCTTCAGAGTTTCCGCTCATCCCAAGCGCAGACGGAAGCGAAGCGCCAATTATTCTCGATGCCTCCGCGTTAAAAGACATGATCTCGCAGGTTGTCTTTGCGGCGGCGGATGACGACTCGCGCCCGGTCTTTACCGGAGTCCTGGTTGAGGTCAACAATGAGAAGGTTTCTTTTGCCGCAGCCGACTCGTTCCGCCTGGCACTACTCACCAACTCACTTCCCGGTCATACTGAAACACATAGCCCAATTCTGATTCCCGCACGCACACTAAGCGAACTGGCGCGCATTCTGCCAGCGGAAGGGGCAGTCCAGATGGTGGTCACGCCCAACCGCAGCCAGGTCCTCTTCCACAGCGAGCAGGTAGATCTGGTGTCGCGCCTGATCGAGGGCACATTCCCGAACATCCGTGCCGCCATTCCCAAACAGCACACAACGCGAGCCGTGATCGAGACCAAGGAGTTCGCTGCCGCAGTGAAGATGGTAACTCCATTCGCTCGCGATAGCTCGAACATTACACGCATCAAATTGAGCGGGGGGAGTGGAGAAGGCGGAGAGACCGGCACGCTGACACTTGAGGCAAATGCAGAGGATATCGGTGATAATACCGCAACGATTCACGCGGCCGTTGACGGGCCTGAGCAGCAGATCATCTTCAACGTGAAGTATCTTGCTGATGTGCTGGCAGTTTTAGGCACGCCGGAGGTGGCACTGGAAATCAACTCGTCTGCCAGTCCGGGAGTGGTACGGCCTGTCAGCTCTGCCGATTACACCTACGTCATTATGCCGATGAGCACAAACCGCTAACACGCCATACAAAGCGTGAGTTCTATGACTGATCCCAAATTTTTGATACTGGCAGCAAATAGGTGCTAAGAGGAATTAGAGATAATTCCGCTCGCAATGGGCGCTCTGAAGATGCCGCCCCTCTCCTTGCTGGTAAACCACATGCGTTGTTCGTTGTTTGGAGAGGCGACTCTACTACTCGAATGGGTTCCTCTATGTACCCGATTCATCATCCAGGGGAGGGGCGGCATCCTCAGAGCGCCCACCACGTCGCCATTCTGTTACGTTTGTCAGTGGTATCAAAAGTTTGGGATGTCTCATAAGAAACAGATATTCATGCATCTTTCTCACCTTTCGCTGCACGATTTTCGGAATTACAAAGAGATAGACCTGGCGCTGTTGCCAGGATTATACGTGCTCTACGGCAATAATGCTCAGGGCAAGACAAACCTGCTCGAAGCTATTGGCATGCTTGCCACCGCTAGCTCATTCCACACCTCTAGTGATCGTGAAGTTGTCAATTGGTCTGCAAGTGAACACGTCGCCTCTATCAAGGGCCGAGTGCAACGCCAGACTGGAGATGTCGAGCTGGATATTGTTATTCTCGATCCCACGCCGCCTCTGCCCGAAAATGGTGCCACTCCAACACGTTCACTTGAACTTCCAGCAAATGCCGCGCGCAAACGTTACAGAATAAATGGCGTACCCAGGCGCACTGTAGAGATGATCGGGCAACTCAAAGTTGTACTCTTCGCCCCAACAGATCTGCACCTTGTCGATGGCTCACCAGACGAACGACGGCGCTTTCTCGATCGCGCGCTCTGCCAGATTCAGCCCCACTACTGTCAGGCGCTTGTGAAGTACCGCAAGATCGTTGCCCAGCGCTCAGCTCTACTCAAAAGGATTCGTGACCAGCAAGAAGATCCGCAGATGTTGAACTACCTGGACGAGCAATTAACGCTCCTTGCCCAGCAGATCATGTATGAGCGACAACATATGGTCGAGCTGCTTAATACCCAGGCCGATACGTTTCAGCAGACAATCAGCGGCGGACGCGAGCAATTGCGGATCGTCTACCATCCCTCGTTCAAGCCTGATCCAACTGCAAGTATTGCAGAGACACCACAGAAGTATCGTGAACAGCTACAGGCAATTCGGCGCAAGGAGATCTTGCAGGGCGTCTGTCTACTTGGGCCGCATCGCGATGACCTGGAGTTTCTTGCCAATGGCGTCAACATGCTCACCTATGGCTCACGTGGTCAACAGCGTACCACTGCCCTTGCAACCAAACTAGCAGAGCTGGCATTTATGCGTCAGAGCACAGGTGACGAGCCAGTGCTGCTGCTCGACGATGTCTTCAGTGAGCTTGATGGCCTGCGTCGGGACTATCTGCTCAACCAGATTGTACAGCACGAGCAGGTTTTTCTCACTGCAACCGATCTCAATGGCTTTCCACAGGAAATTCTTCAGCAAGCTCACGTCTATCATGTCGTTGAGGGAGAGCTTCATCTACAGCAGTAGCTTCTCTCTACAGAACTCTAGACTATTTCGCTATTTCCAATTTATTGCATCAATGTACACCGAATCCTCTACAGTATATGGTGTACTGGCAAACTGCACACCAATTTGCTCGACTGGTCCATTCGTATTCGCTGGAATAGTGTATGTCAGGCGCGTCCAACTGTTAACGACAACGCTTATAGGAGACGTGTTGTACCAATGATATTGACTATCCAGGAAATAGAGCCTGGCTGTTACATTTTTTGCTGCACCTGGTCCTTTTCTGTAGACATAGGCTGTTAATGTCTGTCCTGGCTTTGGAGCCTCTGTGCTAACACTCACATAAGGAAAATCACCGCTATTCTGAGAATAGAATGTCACCTTTAGCGAGTGAGAACCATCGTAGGCTACATCACTGCTATTTTGCAGAGCAGCTACGTGCCCGGTGCTAAACCAACCATCTACACCACCATCTTCAAAGGAGATCACATTAGGCGTCGATGCAGGTGGAGAAGGTCGTGGTGCCGGTGATGCCTGAGCTGGAGCAGTTGGCAAGCCCGCAACTGGGGTTGCTGTTCGTTGAGATGGTGGTGTACGCGTGGGCCGAGGAGAAGACGTGCCTGTGGATGACTGAGATGCATCCGTTGGAGTTACAGTATTTGTACCTGTCGCTGTTCCTGAAGGGGTAAGCGAAGGTGGGGAGGATGGACGTTTGCTATCTCGAAGAGCTACTGGAATGCTCTTCATTGCGTGTTCATACTGCTTGTAGAGATTTTGAAATACTTTCCCTTGAGCTGTGAGCGTATTGTTGCTGGCGATCAGAGCAGTAGCTGTATTGGTACAAGAATATTGCATAGAGGCAAAGATAGAGTTATCAATCAAGGTTTGTAACGCTTTTGTCGTCCAGTTGCGCATAAATTGATTATCGTTGCTCTTGCCATCACCGGAATGAGCATTGGCGGCGTAATTCCATTCTGTAATCAGAATAGGTAGTGTTCCGCCTGGCTGCTTCTGCATAATCGAACGCGCATTCCCAATGTGCGCGCTCCAGGTGGAAAGGCCAGCAATACACGTATCTTGCGAGTCGGTGCTGGTGCAGCTATACTCGTGCCAGCTCACGGCATCAGGTTCGGGTTGAGCATGCTGGAGGAAGGTTGTCAGATAAGTTGCATCATAGTGGTAAGTCACAGGACCGATGAACTGGGCGTGGGGAGCGAGTTTTTTTAGAGCAGGAATTACGCTATTCCACGAGTTCACATACTGCTCAACGCTTTGTCCAAGCAGATCTTCCTCGTTCCCATATTCATAATAGACGCTCTGTTCTCCGAAGACCGTTTGCATCTGCTGAAGAATTTGCGTATCATCCTCTAGCGCATGCTGATCGAGTGAGCCACGTAGTGTTATGACAGGTTGTGCTCCCAGATGCTTAATCGTTTGAGCTGCTGAGAACCCCAGTTCACTGCTCAGTTCAGCATGCTCAGGAATGCGCAGAATACCGGCATGCAGTTGTTGCAGGAGACTCTGAGAGGTATTCGAGGTCAGTATCTGATCACGCTGATCCTGTAGGCTGAGATTTGTACCGAAGATCAGCGGCGATACAAGCATAATTTGTTGTTTTTTTGCCTGTTTGTTTGTTGAGGCAGGTCCACAGCTTATCAATAAAAGCATGGAACTTATTAGGAGTGTACAAAGCAATACACTAGCTGTGCTATGTAACTGCTTCTGATCCTGTGTTAAAAGGCTTCCTTTTCGTTTCATATCACTAATAAATTCCTTGTTAGTGTACAGATGGTTATAACGGACCTTTTACCATAAAAATATTTCTTTGAGAGTATAACATTTCTATTCTACAGGTACCAGCCCTTAAACAACCGATGGTATCAGCTTTAGCAACTTTAATTGGACAATCCTTCCCTCTGGTGCGGTCAGTTATTCTATTATTCAATTGGTGGCAAAGACAGCAGATAGAACTGTTTTATCCTGGCAAGATATCGTGCTACTAACCAATGAGTTCAAAGCACGCCGTCACGTTGCAGGTAGAAGTATATATGCATATGGTCCAAAATGATACAAAGGTATTACAATGTTACTCTCTTGTCTTGTACGCGTCCTGAATAGAGGAAGATGATATTTTGTTCACCATACACAGCAATCTACCCATTTTTTGCTCGAATGCTGAAAAAGGCAAGGCAGAGTGAATAGCAGTATAGATCAGCTCCTGGGAAGCTATCGGCTGGACCGGTTTCTGGGTGAGGGAGGATTTGCCGAGGTCTATCTTGGTGAGCATATATACCTCAAAACGATCGCGGCAGTAAAAATCTTGCGCACGCGGCTTCAGGCAACGAGCTTAGAGCAGTTTTTGCAGGAGGCACGCACGATTGCGCATATGGAGCACCCGCATATTGTGCGCGTGCTTGATTTTGGAATTAAGCGGGATATGCCATATCTGGTGATGCAATATGCACCAGGTGGAACCGTACGCCAGCGTTATCCCTTTGGCTCTCGCTTGCCAACAAAGTTGCTCCTTTCCTACGTTGGGCATATTGCTTCTGCCCTGCAATATGCGCACGATCTCAAATTGATTCACCGTGATGTCAAACCAGAAAATATACTGCTGAGTAGTAAGAACGAAGCGCTCCTCAGTGATTTTGGCCTCGCTATCGGCTCACGCAGCACTTTTACCTCCTCCACAACGCATAAAAGTGGGGGTACTATTCAATACATGGCTCCTGAGCAGCTTCAAGGCAAGCCCTCACGCGCAAGTGATCAATACGCGCTAGGCATGATCGTCTATGAATGGCTCAGTGGCTCCACACCCTTTTCTGGCACTCCCCTGGAAGTCGCGATGCAACATCTCTTCGGAGATCCTGCCCCCCTTCGTGTGCAGATTCCCGACTTACCAGAATCAATTGAGCAGGTTGTCATGCGTGCTCTAGCAAAGCATCCATCCGAACGCTTTCCCTCAGTGCAAGAGTTCGCCACCGCTTTAACCGCAGCATGCACGGCCAGCGATTATCTCTCCTATCCAGGGAAAATTTCTGATACAGCGGCTCTAGAGGCTCTACCTGAAATAGCGATCTCTAAAGCAGAATCATCCATATATGAACCTTCAGAACGTCTAGATGTGCTGGATTCGACCAACTTACGCGAGTCAATGGCCGCTATGTATACACGCTACGCTCTTAATGATGAAAATGTGGATTCACTCAAAGGGCAAACAGCTCGCTCTCCACAAAGTCATGATGCCGAGCAAGATGTAATCGTGGATCTACTGGAAAACGGCAAAGAGAAGGATGGGATGCAAGAACGTAGCACTTCCCATACATCCCTACCGCTTGAAATTTCACAAAAGCTCCTGGAACACACTAATCAACAGCAAAGCAGCGTTGGCTCAAGTCCGTCACTCGCAACTTCACCAATCGAGACAGGCTCAGCAAAATCGACACCGGTTCCCGTTTCCATTAATAATGTGGCCACGTCACAGGTTGACAGACGAAATAGAAGATATGTTTTGCTTGCAGGGCTGTGTGGGATCTTTCTGCTGCTTGCATGCCTGGTATGGTATGTTCCACAAATAACACGTTCACCCCAAACAAAGAGTACAGCTAGCAGTTCTCGATTTTCTACAGGCAAAGGTCCTGGTTCGATTGGTTCGAGCAATCAGCCAGTGACTTCGGGAACGCAGAAAGGGTCTGCTTCAGATTTACGTACAACTGATAATCCAGTGAGATCTACTGGGAATACATCATCTACTGCAAACACTACGACGCCGACCACCACATCCACGTCTACCCGACAGGATAGCAACACAAATCCTACGAATAACAACGGTAATAATGGAAGTTCTGGTCTACCGGGGAGTCAAGGACAGGGACAGGCACCGACATCCACGGCGACGAGCAATCCAAACCCCGCCAGTACGCCCACTCCTACGCCAGCATCTAATCCACCTCCGACTTCAACGGCAACATTGACAGCCGCGATTAATAGCTCAACTGTCCCTGCCCAGGTTTCAAAAGGTGATAGGCTCAACATAGTTGTGCATACGAACAGGCCAAGTATCTCTGTCGAGCTAGATCTAGCCTACGATGGATCTGCCACTTCAAACGGCTCACCACAAAGTCTTGGCACGGGTACAACTGATGCAAACGGTAACGTCACAATCTTCTGGCATGTCACGGGTAAGTACAATGCAGGTCCAGCTCATCTTACAGCCAGTGCAACCGATACAAATGGAAATACAGTTACCTCCTCTCCCGTTTCTATCACGATAACTAGCAAGTAAAAAAGAGCACAGGTTCAACGCCAAGAGCTATCACGACACGCCCTATACACAAACTCCTTTTCCACGACTTATCCACATGTTTGCACATTTATCCACATTCTTTGGGGATAAATCCTCAGAGATGTGGATAAGTCAAGAGTTTTCACAGGAAAGTACTACTTTGTGAGTATGCGTAGGTACGCCCAATTAAATATTTTTATCGCTATCATTAGTTCCATCTACTCACGTTTTTACAGTGTAAAACTTATCTCTGCTTTATAGAACCAATGGTCAATTTTTCCTCCTACTACAGGCGCTGATAGTGCTCCAACATGTTATAATGCGGCTGAGAGTATCTCTTTCCGCTTTACATCCTCCGAAAGAGAATAGGCTGTCAGGAGAGTTTATCTTTCGCGTCTGTTGGGAAGGCTGGTTGCTGTATCATGCTGATTACGCGCATTGAGTTAGAGAATATTAAAAGTTATCGTCAATTTACAGTGGACCTTCGTCGTGGTACGACCGCTATCAGTGGGGCGAATGGCGCGGGCAAGACAACATTGGTGGAGGCAATTGGCTTTGCGCTCTTCGGCTACCTTCCATACAACCACGATCAATTTGTGCGTGAGGGCGAGAAGGCTGGCAAGGTGGTGGTGCATTTGCTGGGAGGTGATGATCGTCCCTACGTGGTTGAGCGCCGCTGCGGTTCCGGTGCACGCTGGCTTGTCTTCGACAAGGAGGCCGATCTGCGCCTGGAACAACGTGCCGATGTGCTGGATAAGCTGCACGAGATCTTCGGGATTGACCGTGAACGCCCGCTAGATTCGCTCTTTCGCGACGCATTGGGCGTGCCACAGGGTACCTTTACCGCTATTTTTCTGGAGGTTGCGAGTAAGCGCAAGCAGACCTTCGATGCCCTTTTACAGATCGAGGATTACAAGACTGCCGCCGACAATTTGCTGGATACACAGAAGTACTATAAGGAAAAGATGTTGGTCCAGCAAGGGCAGATCCAGCATCTCACATTCCTCACGAGCGATCTCGAAGCGTTGCGCACACAGTTGCAAGAGGCACGTCAGCTCGACCAGCAACAGAAGACACAGAATGTTATCTGGAGCCAGCAGTTAACAGAGTACGAGACTCAGCTCACGACGCTCAATGAACAACTCTCCCAATTGCTCGCGCTTGAGCAGCGCTTTCGTACCTGTCGTGCAACCTCCGAGAGCGCTCAACACCTGTTACAGGAACGCTCACAGCAATTACAGATGGCGCGAGAGGCGCATGAGCGCGTGGTTGCCAGCCAGCAGCAGCAGCAACGCTACTTACAGGCTCAAGAAGCATTGGCAAGTCTGCGCAAAGAAGCCAAGCAGCGCGATACCTTGCGTCAGCAACACAATGGCCTTGAGAACACGAAAACGAAGATTGAGTCGAGCATTTCGCATTTACAGGATCGCCTGACCGAGGTTGTGAACGCGCATCAGAAGATTGCGGAACTTGCACCCCTGCTTGAACAGCAGCTTGAGCTAGAGAAGAGGCGCGACGAGGCAAAGCAGCGCGAGGCTCGTTATGGAGAGATCGTCAAACAGGGTAAGAGCCTGAATACACAGTTGACAAAGCTGCGCCAACAGCAAGAGCAGGCTCAGCAGCGTATCAGCGAGATTGAGCCATTGCAGCCACTGGCGGAACTATTGCAAGAGCGCAACGAGGCTTATACACAGTTGCGTATCCAGGCAAGCGAACGTGGCAACAAAATGCTGCACTTGCAAGAGAAGCGCGAGGCGCTGCGCGAAAAGCAGATTGAGCGTGACCAGACAGCCGAAAAACTGCGCAAGGCAGAAAATAATGTCTCCCTGATCGAAGAACACCGGCAGGAAGCAGAAGAGATGCCCGTTCTGCAACAACAGCGTGACCAGCTCGCGAGCCAGAAACATCGCCTTGAGGGGAATATCGAGGGCTATCTGAAATCACGTACGCAATCAGCGGGCGGTCAATGTCCGCTGTTACATGAGAGCTGTCTCAACATTCGACATCGTGGAATTGCTAGCCTTGAATCGTATTTCGACGGTTTGCTAACTGAAGAACATGTCGAAGTCGAGCGGATCACGCAGCAGCAGAATGCTGTGCAAGAACGGATAGAGCAGGTCAAGAAATTTGCCGAGGCGCTTAATAAGCTTGGTCAATACACCGAACGTCGCGACGGGCTAGCTGAACAGTTACAACGTCTTGCCCGTGAACTGACGCGCCTGGAACGCGAGGTACAGACATTGACTGAAGACCTCGACTTGCTCAAGCAGGTTGAGCAAAAAATGTCTGAAGCGGAGAAAGCGTACAACGAGAGCAAGCACGCTGATACGCGGGTGCGTGATCTCCCAGGCCTTTACAAACAGCTTCAGCAGGTGCAGGAACAGATACGGCAGCTTGAACTTGAGCTGGATGAACGCCGCCAGGAGGCCGCTCAACTGAAAGATAGCTCTGCCCAGGTGCTACAATGTACGACAGAGCTACAGGCACTGAACGATCCACGCGCGCAGAGCCAGGCACAGCAGAGCATTGTCGCGAAAGAAGCTGGCTACCAGCAGCAACTTCAGGCAGAGCAGCAGCGCTTACAGGAGCTCCTGCAGCAACTTTCCGTTGTAGACGAAAAGCTTACAGTCTATATCCACCTCGACGAGAGTATTGCGCAGCAAGAAGCTCTTCTGAAACAGAACGAGGCTGGCTACCAGGTCTATCTGCAGAATCAACAGATTGCACAGCGCCTCCCACAATATCAACAGGCTCATCAGCAGCAGGCACAGCTCTCAGAGGAGGCAGAGAGGCAATTGCGTCAGGTGGAACACGAATACAACGGGGCACAGGCTGCCTTTAATGCGGAAAGGTTCCAGGCAGTCCAGGAGACTATCGAACGGCTACGTAAAGATTTGCTTGTCCTTGCGCAACAGATGCAGCACCACCAGGAATATATGAATGGTCTGCAACAGAAAATCATTGAGAGCGAGGCGTACCTGGTCGAGCTAGAGCAGGCTCAGCAAGCGTATAACGAACTCGAAGATCTGCATGCGATGACCGAGCAGTTCCGCAAGCTCTTTAAAGAGGCAGCGCCACATGTCCTACGTGCCATCCTCGCCGATATCTCAGCAGAAGCAAACCGCATCTTCGGCGAGATTATGGGTGACCGCACCGGACAGCTCTCCTGGCGCAACGACTACGAAATCATCTTAAGACGTCAGGGAGTTGAGCGCAGTTTCGCGCAATTGAGTGGCGGTGAACAGATGAGTGCAGCGTTAGCGGTTCGCCTGGCCCTGCTCAAGAAGCTCTCTACCCTCAACATTGCCTTCTTCGACGAACCCACACAGAATATGGACGAGTTGCGGCGCATGAATCTGGCAGAACAGATTCGCCGTGTACGTGGCTTCGATCAGTTGCTCGTAATCAGCCACGACGATACATTTGAGCAAGGACTCGACAGCCTGATTCGCCTGCACAAATCGTCAGGTGAGACAAGTCTCTCTGCTGACAAAGATAGCACAAGCATGGGTACACCAGAGCCGTTTAGCATCTTCGACCAGGTCTCCGTTTAAGAGGACGAGCAAGAGAAGGGAAGAGAACACCTATGCTCCATAAAGGCAAGTTACTCGCAGCATTGAATGCTAAGCGAGGGCAGTTTTCGCTCTACGACGGTTCATTCTCAGAACAGCTCGCACTCTATCAATATATGCTGGAGACACTGCATAAACGCTACGCCTCAAGTGCAGAACTGGAGCTGACATTACCGCCGGATGCTAGCTCGATGCCGTCCGCAGGTGCGCGGCCCAGCATCGAGTTTGATCGCTGGCTCGTTCATGCCGGAGGGGAAAACTACTCAGGCCCACTGCTGCCATTTGGTCGCGAGTTTAGCAATCACGAGCAGGCACGACAGTGGGCCGAGTGCATTGAAGGAGTGACAACAGTAGCGGTTGACGGGAGTCAGTTGCTTCCCTGGCGTGACGCGTCGATTCCAGTTGCACTGGTCCAGGTCGGCTTCTTCATCAATCCCCACCAGCGTGGCCGTCCCTACACCAAGGATGTGCACATGGAAGTGCTCGCGCCCGATGAGATCGCGGAAGAGACAAAGAGTGAAGGTGAGGACCCCGATAGCTATCCCTACTCCGAGATGAAGGTAACGCTGCGCCGTTATCTGCTCGAAGTCGAGACGCTATGCAGCCAGATGGAGCAGCTCGCCTCAACACGACGGGAAGATGACCCGATCTATAGCCCCATCGTTTTCTTCGACGGTTCCCTTGTCGTCTCGTTCGCCCTGACCATGCCCGACCCCTATCGGCAGCGCTATATCGACTCTGCCATCTTGCTCCTCAAAACCTCCGAGCAGACCCGCGTGCCACTGATCGGCTACATCGACACCAGCTACGCGCGCGACACGATCACTATGCTGCGCCGCCTTGATGCAGTTCAGCCTCATCCTGTCCTGCGTGAAACCAAGAAGATCCACGATGCCTTGCTCTGGCAAGGGCACATGCGCTGGGGTGACCGCACGCCTGCCATGTACTGTGCACGCGACGATATCCTGCAAAGCTATGGCCCATATCGCGACCATGTCGCCTTCTGCTATCTACAAACTACCTCTGGTCGTCCTCCAGCACGCCTGGAATTTCCGCGCTGGATGCTCGATGACGGCTTGCTTGATCCTGTCCTCGACGTTGTGCGTGCCGAAGTCATAGCTGGCAACGGCTACCCCTACGCCATCGAGACCGCCGACGCCGTCTCCGTCATCACCATGCAGGACCG
>DAOUDD010000090.1:0-4852 GCA_034431765.1 Ktedonobacteraceae bacterium
TCCTCTAAGTATGTGCATTTCTTCTACCAGAGAACATGCTTAAATACTATTTAACGTGAGTTCTGGATAAGCAAGCCCCTCTCCGATGAGTTAGAATAGGAGTCAGATAAAGAACTTCTATCCATCATCGGAGGGAACTTGCAATGAGTTTACTTGATTTGTTTTGTAATGTCGATGATTTTATGCTGGGCTTTGAGCCGCAATGGAAAGCAGCCCAGCTCCAAGGTGGCAAGCAACGAGAGCGTGCAGGCCACCTGTGTCCAAGCGAGGTGATGACGATTTTGATCCATTTTCACCAGTCCCACTATCGAACGTTTAAAGCGTACTATACACAACATGTTCAGGTGTATCTCACCAAGGAATTTCCGCACTTGGTGAGTTATCCACGCTTCGTTGCGCTCATCCCGCAGATGATGCTTCCGCTGCTTGCTTATTTGCAGACCCGCTATGGAGCTTGCACAGGCATTAGCTTCATCGACTCGACGCCGTTGGAAGTCTGTGATCCCAAACGCATCACCCAACACCGCGTCTTCGCGGTGGATGCCAAGCGTGGCAAGAGCAGCATGGGCTGGTTCTTTGGGTTCAAGCTGCATCTGGCGGTTAATGACCAAGGCGAATTATTGGCTTGCTGTCTGACCCCAGGCAATGTCGATGATCTATAATGGCCCTAGAAATCTGAACACAAAAGAGGGCTGAACTAAGATATACTCAGAGCATGATGAGAAAACAGTATACAGCCGCTTTTAAGGTCAAAGTCGTGCAGGAACTTCTCAAAGAAGAGAAAACCCTGGCGCAAATCGCCGCCGACTATGAAGTTCACCCGACTCAATTAAAGGAGTGGCGAGCGCGGGCGGTCGATGGATTGCCCGGCCTCTTCGAGAAACATGATAGTACCGCAGAGCTACGAGCAATCCATGAAGAGCAGCTCACGGAACTGTATGCCGAAATTGGCAAACTGACGACGCAAGTCGCGTGGCTGAAAAAAAAGCTACAACTCTGACGAGAGAGGAACGGATCGCGTTGGTGGAACGAGCAGAAAGTGACCTTCCGCTCACGATGCAAACCGAGGTGCTCAGCCTCAATCGGTCGAGCCTGTATGCTCGACCGCGTCCTGCTCGTGCGGAGGAAGTGCAGCTCAAACATCGTATTGATGAGATCTACACGCAGTCGCCTTTTTACGGTGCTCGCAAAATCGCTGCACAGTTACAGCGAGAAGGGATGGAGATCAATCGAAAAACCGTGGGTCGATACATGCAGGAAATGGGCATAGCAGCGATCTATCCTGGGCCTAATTTAAGCAAACGCAATCAGAAAGAAGGAGTGTCTCCGTACTTATTACGTCACACCAGCAGTGCGTATCCCAATCATATTTGGGGTATTGATATCACCTACATCCGCTTGTCAGGCGGGTGGATGTACTTGGTAGCTATTCTGGATTGGTACTCACGGTATGTGGTCAGTTGGGAACTGGATCAACCGCTGGAACTGCCGTTTGTCTTGTCTACTGTTGAGCGTGCGTTAGAACAAGCTGTTCCGGTCATCTGCAACAGCGATCAAGGAAGCCATTTTACCAGTTGGCAGTATCTTTCTCTGTTACAAGCCGCCAATGTGCAAATCAGTATGGATGGCAAAGGACGAGCCTTAGACAACATTTTTACTGAACGATTGTGGCGCACCGTGAAATATGAGGAAATCTATCTTCATGAGTACCTCTCACCGCGAGAGGCACGCCAAGCGTTGGCACGCTACATCACGTTTTATAATCACGAACGTCTGCATCAAGCCCTTGATTACCGAACACCCGCCGAAGTGTATTTCCACCAGGCATGAGCACATGACAGTGAGAACACAGGAGTTGAAAAGTTTCATATAGAAGGAGGAAAGTAGCTCTTAGTGAAGCCTCCTTTTGTGTCTTGACAGAGCGGGCCACCATAATAAAAGGTGTACATATCTAAGAAAGGAAAATTATGCAGCATCAGTCCTCTCAAAAAGAAGAAGTTGAGCCTCTTGTCGTCGTTATTGCGTCAGATACACATACTATCAAACTGTTCTCTACAGGACTGCAAATAGTAGGATACAAAGTTGTTGGTTATCAATATCGTTTGGATATCGTGCAAGCTGTTAAGAGCCTAAACCCTAGCATTATTATTGTTGACATCAACAATTTTGTTAATAGTGATTTCATGCTATTTAAAAGGCTAAGAGAGGACATAACACAAAATTGTCCCATCATTGTGTTAGTAGAAAAAACTGATGAGCAGATATTTGAGGAGATTAATGCTAATGCTTATATAATAAAACCATTCAACTTTAATGACGTTGTAGTGAAAGTAGACACCCTGATAGGGCATCTTAATCCTCAACTATCCAGACCTAGAAAAGGATATCTTTTTCCTCTTGACAATCCACCAACAGATTTACCTCATGATTTCCATGAATAGTTTGATGGAGTTACTATAATCTAAAACTGGCAGTTGCGGTTAGGCATTCAATCTTTGTGAAGGGATTTTAAAAGATGACTTCTACCTACGAACAAGGTGTACTAGATTGGCTGCGAAAGACATTACTAGAGCAGGACCCTGATATCGGTTCGTGAGGCAAGCGAATTATTGTCGAAGGTGTGCAATTGGAGCAAGCTAGAGGAGAGAAGAGAATATATATTGTTTCGAGAAGCTCGACGACCTCAATGTCTTTTCGGTCTTCGTTCGCACCCTTCCTATTTTGAAGAAAATGCAGAGGATGAAAAATATATAGTAGGAAATGCACAAGAGATTTATTCAAGCCTTAAAGAGCAGGTTGAAGCGGGCGATATGGGTCTGCCGGAGAATTGTGTCGATAATGGCATCACGTGGGTTTGAGTAGCTTTGGAAGAGAAATGTACACAATCCGTAAGAAAATGGTGGTGAAAGTATGATAACAGATGTGTATGAACAAAAGGTTCTCTTTTGGCTACAGGAGATGTTGCTCAAACAGGACCCGCAGATTGGTTCAGGAGATCAGCGAATTACTGTTGATGAGGTATATTTGGTGCCTGGAGGAACAGAGAATACGGCTGTGATTGTGTTTCGGGAGAAACGTCGTCCACAGTGTCAATTTGGGTCTCGCTTCCCTCTATATCAAGGATTCGTCCAAGGGGCTACTGAAGAACAACAAACACAGTGGAGTGATTCCGAAAGAAACGGGCCACAAGTTGATGCTGATGTGATTGTTCACGGACACCTTCGAGAACTCATCGAAGCTGCTGACATGGGCCTACCTGAGAATTGTGCCGAGAATAGCATTACGTGGGTTTAATTGGTGAAAAAGCAAGCTATGGAAGCAATACAACCCCACGGCTTCCCTGGCTTCGAGACTTCTTGTAAGAAACTCTCTGATTATTACTCAAATACGATGTGTTCTGAACCTTTTGACCACTTTTTCGTACAAATAAATAGTATTAGAAAGAGAGGAATACGATGAGTGTTACACGAGATATTGTTCTGTATATGCCTCAGAAGACGCATCCGTCAGTAGTTGTTAATGAGGAAGGGATTACTTACAATCTACCTGTGGCACCTCTTCTTAGGTTTCATGGGAGTATTTCATGGCCTCAAATTGCAGCTCTTTATCCAGGTGAATTTACTACGCAAAGGCGTGGAGTGCCTGAAACTTCTTACTATTTAGCAATTATTCCCCGGGACGTGCTATCTTTTATTAAATCTACATATTCTTCTCCAATCAAACGTATAATGGCGGGTGGACAAGTCCAAATGTATGGCGGGCCGTTGAATATTTTTCAAAGGTTTATTCCTATCCCGACAGAAAGTTTATTTTCACAGATTGTTGCCCAATATCGTGATAAGATTGATATGTACGGGATTAAGATGGAAAAGGAAAATACTTGAATTTTTTGTAGAAACTTTCTATGCGTTTAAAGCATACACAAATGGTTGCAGAGGACGATTGACTGCTGGGGAGATGTATAGAGTCTCATTTACAATAGTAGGAGAAGCCACTAGTATCGGGCCAAGATAAGCAGGTATCTCAGAGCCGAGATTCACTCTATATTGCCAGAGTAATGCGCCATCTCTGGCATGAAAAGCCGAGACTGCTCCATCTGTCATACTCGTATAAACTACACTATTTGCAACAATTGGGGCACCAGAAAGACGTTCTTTCGTAGTATAATTCCAGATGAGTGCACAATCCTGCACACGTAAAGCCTGAATGATATAGTCTGGGTACTTACTCACATTCATGTAAAGCACATCATCTTCCACTGAGGATAGAGCAATGCCTTCAACGGGATATACTTGTTGTATGGTCCCATTGGATATCTCAAGCGCATAGATATTCCCCTGAATGGCATAGATGGTGTTTTTAGAGACCATAACTTCTGGAGGAAGAGTGTTCTTGCTTTGCAACGCAATTACTCCCTATCACTAATAAGATGCAATGGATGCCTTGAGTATATCCTATCACTGCTGAAATTGAAACTAAGGCAATAAAATAAAAGGATGATGACTACTATGGAAGAAACCGGAACAAATTCTGCATATCACTGCGCCTTTTGCTATAAACGTGGAGATGAAGTTGAGCAACTCATTGCAGGACCTAAAGCAGAAGCTTTTATTTGTGATGAATGCGTCGAGCTATACTATGAAATTGTTCAGGAAAATCGTCAGAGCAAGCAACAAAATGGAAATTCTTCAGAAGCGAAGCCTTAGAAAACTTGAACAAATCCTTGAAGAATAAGGCGAAAAGCTTACTCTAAACAAAGCAAAACGTACTACAACTGCATAAAAGCAAGCACTACACCCACCTCTCCACCATCTCCATCACATCCTCGAACTCAAACGGCTTACGCATCACA
>DAOUDD010000091.1:0-5113 GCA_034431765.1 Ktedonobacteraceae bacterium
ACATTTGATGAAGAATGAGTCACTTCCCAGCGAGGTTATTCATCAGAACGTGAAGTAGCCGCCTCCTGAAAAGGAGGGGCTTCGATGTGGACTATTGGGGTATGGGAAGAAGACACGTCTGTAGGAAAGAGTCTACAGGCCAACTGCAAAAAGTCTTGATACATTTCATCGAGCTTTTCCCAGTAGCCCAGGAGGTGACGCCAGCAGTTGAGCCAGGAGAAGAAAGGTTCGGCGGTCCAGTGACGCTGTGCTTTGCCTGTTGACAAGCTGTTTGCTTGCTCCTGACTAACTGCCCAGGGTCGCTATCGTACCATGACCCTGGTTTGCTTCTTTGTGCCTCTAATTATATTATACCATATATTTCCGATAAAGTCTAGTATAAAAGGAATGTTTAAAGGTAAGAGGGCTTACGGAGTAGATACTAAACACGCCTTTCTACAATCACATACATTTTTTGGGGATGTATCGTGATATCTGGTTGTATGGCTACTGGTACATCATTAACAAGACGCGGGGTAAAACGAGCAGTCATGAGCAAAATAAGGAAACCCCCCCTGGCTAATTGTAGCTTTGCCGGGTGTGGTTTCCTGTTTTGCGACGAATAGCGTTAGTTTTGGATAGCGATGTCGTCTCTACCGTGACGGGATGAGCACGATTTTGCCGTTGGTGTGGCGCTGCTCTAGCTCGCGATATGCCTCCTGGACATCAGTGAGGGGGTAGGTGCGGGCGATTGGGATCTCCAGTTCTCGGCGGTTGATGAGGTCAGCGAGATAGCGAAGTACCTCGGCGTTTGCTGCATCAGAGGTTCCCTCAGCCTTGACGCCGTACTTTTGCACAGCCTCAAAGTTGATGATGGTATTGATACGTTCTCGTGCGATGCCAAGTTTGAGGGCAAGTTCGACGTAGCCAGCTCCGAATGTGTCGATGAAGGCGTCGAGGTGATTGTTGGAGGCGGCTCGGATACGCTCCTCAACGCCATCACCGTAGGTGATCGGGATGACGCCGTGCTCTTTGAGCCAGTGATGATGCGTCTCACTTGCCAGACCGATCACCTTTGCCCCCTCCCGTACGGCCAGTTGCACGACGATTGAACCGACTCCACCCGCTGCACCTGAGACGGCGAGGGTGTCACCCCGTTTGAGCGCGACGGCGCGAATGGCTGCGTAGGCTGTTGTGCCGGCTATAAACAGTGAGCCCGCCTCTTCCCAGGAGACGTTGGGCGGACGATGGATAAGGTTGCTCTCCTCTACAACAACAAACTCTGCATGACTGGCACGGTTGTTCGTGAAGCCAATCACCTCGTCGCCCATGGCGAAACTCTGTACACCCTTGCCAACTGCGGCAACGATTCCTGCCAGGTCGCTGCCCTGCCCGGAGGGGAATGTGGCGGGCCACTGCTTTGCAAACAGGCCCTTACGAATAGATGCTTCGCCTGGATTAATGCCGGCTGCTCTGACGTTGACCAGGACTTGCTCTGGACCTGGCTGCGGCCGCTCGACATCTACGATCTGTAACACGTCGATGCCGCCGTATTGATTAAATCTGACTGCTTTTGGCATGGTCTTTCTCCTTCCTTTTTCGAAAACAATGGACTTGATAACGTATTTTTATAAATGGTGCCTGAGTGCAAATGTCGTGTACTTTATGATAAATCTCGATGGAAGCGATAGAATCGGGTCCCTATTTCCGAGTAATGAATTACTTATGGGGAACGGTAATATTGTATGCAAGAGTATAATCAGGCTCCTACTTCACAGAAATTCGTTGCTGTGAAGTTTTGGTGTAATATGTTAAAGAATGGCATAAGATATTATGATTTTGAAAGGAAGGAGGCGAGGTTGTCGGTGTAGACCTCGGCTGCCTCTGTGCGGATCGCCTCGGCAATTTTCTCGGCCACCTGCTCTGCTGGCTCGACCTCCATTACGCCACCACGTGTAGAACTCCCCCGATTGTCCGTGGCGTTGTTGACGAAGTTCGTTGCTGTAACGCTCGGATAAACGAGTCCGACGCGAATGTTGGCCTGTGCCGGTTCACGGCGAGCTATAAGCGTAAGTGCATTTAATGTTTGTTTGATTGATGCATAGAGGCCAGTATTGAGCGTGCTCATTTTTGTGGTACCAGAGCTGATGTTGACTATTACGCCACCACCTTGCTCCCGCATCTTGGGAATGACTGCTTGTATGGCACTGAGCACCCCAACAACATTGAGTTCGAAAAGGGAGCGATACTGCTGGATGTCTGCTTGCTCTACTGGAACATACATGCCCTGGCCCGGGTTGTTGATGAGCACGTCGATTCGTCCATAGTGTTCGTAGACGCGCTTTACCATTGCTCTAATGGCTGTCTCATCGCGCATATCGGTTGGAACCGCGAATGCATCTGGTATTCAGAGACGAGTTGCTGAAGTGGTGAGGCTGAGCGAGCCACTTCAGCAAGTTTAGCCCCCTGTTGGGCCAGGAGTCGAGCGGTGGCGAGACCGATGCCCTCTGAGGCTCCAGTGAGAAGAACGACTTTATCTTGAATATCCAAGGTAGATCCTCCTTGATGTCTGCATAATATATAGATACTATATCGGAAGAAATTGTAATTTGTAAGAAGGAACCAAAAAGTGCTATAGTTTCCACATGGAAACTAAGGAACAAACAGGCCCGGATATTTTTCAGGCGAGCTGCCTATCGCGGCGAGTGCTGGAATTGATCGCTGATCAGTGGACGCCGTTGGTGATCTATGCATTGGAAGAGGGCACAATGCGTTTTGGTCAGTTATTGAAGCGGATTACTGGCATCTCAAAGAAGATGTTGACGCAGACGTTGCGGACGATGGAGCGCAATGGGCTGGTGCGACGCGTTGTCTATCCTGTTGTACCTCCGGTTGTAGAGTATTCGTTGACGTCATTGGGGGAAACGCTGATAGAGCCGATGCAGGCGTTACGGACCTGGGCATATGGGCATTTGCAGGAGGTTGCGCAGGCCCGTATGCTGTACGATCAACGCGGGCGTACGCAGCTCCAGGAAGGGGTGGCTGCGCTTGTTCAACAGCGGTAGTAGGAGTTCTTCGAGGGGATGAGTGAGGTTGTTCCCCTCGAATCTAGCATTCTTTCTAACAGGAGGGTTTCTGGTTATCGCTTATGTGTTCACCGTGTTTAGTACATTGCCTCAAACATAGGGCGCTATACTATTCTCCACGTAGTTTGCTGTAGAGGACTTGGTCGTGCCAGGCACCGTTACGCCATTGGGCTTTGCGTATCACCCCTTCGCGTGTAAAGCCAGCCTTCTCCAGTGCACGTTGCTCAGGGCGGTTTGTAACGTTTGAAGTGCTCTGATGTATTTGTCGGTTTAATTATTACAGACTGTGGGTTAGTGCTAGCTGGGGGAACTGTCGCCTCTTGTTTAGGGGATAATTCGTTTATTTGCAGGGTGGTTGTAGGCTTCAACTTCATAGTACTCTCTGGTAAGGTCTTTTCTTTCCGGTAGAAGACATTTTCTTTCCACAATTTTCTCCTCGAAGATGTTTCCTTATGCTAAAAATCGCTCTCATGTGAGTTCTGGAGCCGGTTTAGTGGTTACTGGGTGTGAGGGAGAGCGAAAAAACGAGTTTAGAAGCCCTAATAAAATCTTAATGTATAGAAACGCCACCTGAGGCAGAAATTTATGGTGAGATGTGGGTTTTGGGCGTGGGCTGAGACCGCTTCAGTGCTCGCGTGAGACGTTGAACCTCAACTTCTGGGACCCCAATGGTACTTTTTTATCACGAGTTGAGGCAAAAATGATGATTCCAAAAAAATCTTATACTATCCCCTTTGGAACCGCGAGAGTCCGGTATAAGACAAGCGGCCAATCCAATCCACTTAAGGCAGAATCGAACATCGCGTAGGGAGCGTGCCTGCCTCGCTCCAGGAGACTTGAGCGGGACAAACACGCTCCTTACGCGGCTAACGATGTGCTAAACAATGCGTCAGATGAAATGGATTGGAACAGGGACGATTGCGGGGGCCAGATTTCGAGACAGAGTATTGCATGCATGCTTTCCCGGCATTGCTTTCCAGGACGGCTGGGCCGAAATGGGGGGCGGAGACTTGATGGTGGCACCTTCGCTGTGAGATCGCGACTCGCAGTGAATGTGGCCAATTGGATTTCTACCAACGCGCAATGAATTGTGGATAGCGATGAATCGCGTGGTTTGTAGATTTTTGCGATGATCTCGATGATTTGCGTGATGTGCAACATTTTGCAATGAATCGGGGCGGACGCGATAAATCGGGTCCCTATTTTCGCCCAATGAATTGGGTGGAAGTGGTGTTGGTAGAAGACGTGGGATGTTGTTGGAGGTTTGGCAAAGAAGTTTTGCGTTCCGAAGACGGCGTCAAGGTCAAGATTAGAGTTGTTCTTCACCTCTAAGGGAGGGGTGGAGGGCGTGAAAAAAAGATTGTTGAGTGCATTTTCAGAGCTGTATGGGTTGCGTGGATCTTCCCAATTCATGTGCCTGCGTTGTCTGACCGGGTGGGGCGTACATCTGTCGTTCACCGTTCCGCGTGCCGTGGCTCGCGCGGGAGGAGGTGCGGCCCTTCTCTCCGGGGCATCCCCCGGCAGAGTGTACGCATCCTGGCTCGGTGGATAGAGGCATGAGAGACGGATGCGAAGACCTCGATGGGCAATGAATTGCGGGGGACCAGGTGCGAGGCGAATGGCGATTACACGGTTCTGAAAACGATGAGATATGCCGAAAAGGAAAGGATAGAGATCATGCGTAAACAAATTCTGCTTTGGGTTGTGCCGGTTCTGGTTATGTTGTTGCTGGTGACGGCTCTGGTTCTGACGCCGCTGCTGACTCATGCGGCTGGCGCTGCAACGGCTCCGAAGCCTGCCCCGACGCAGAGTGCGCCGTCGAAGCAAGTTCATCCTGATGTGCAGTGGTATTACTAAATAAAAAAAGTGGAAGTATTATCAAACCTTCAGGGGGGAGTGATGTATATGATAGAACATCTTTCCTCTCTGAAGGTTTGTGTTGTACAAAGCAATGGGTTGATGTGCAAGTGTTGTTTCAGTGGGAGCAGGTTGAGGAGGTCTTCTCTTGCCAGAAGTGACAATGTGACATGTAACAATCTTAAAAAAGA
>DAOUDD010000092.1:0-19330 GCA_034431765.1 Ktedonobacteraceae bacterium
TGGGCGAAAATAGGGACCCCGTTCACGGCGTCCGCCTCGCCATTCATGGCGACACTCTCCAATCCCCCCTTATCCTCACACCCGTTCGAGTGCACGCAGAATAGCCCGGCGCGTGATGACAGCGCTCATCTGGCGACGGTAACCCTCAGAACCGTGAATATCGGAGACGATCTCCATATCGTCAGTGGCATGACTGGCGGCATCAGCAACAATCTCCTCCGTCAGAGCTTTGCCGACCAGAGCCTCCTGCACGGCACTCGCACGCGTAGGCTGTAGAGATGCTCCGGTGATGACGATGCTCGCTGCCGTGCAGGTGCGGCTGCTGTCCAACGTGATCACTGCGGCGCAGCCTGTGATGGCGTAGTGCGAGGCTTTATTCGCCAGCTTGAGATAGGCCGAGCCTGTAGAGGGGGCTGGCAAGGGCAAACGAATTTCTGTGAGTACCTCGGTTGGCTCCAGCGCAGTTGCAAAGGCACCGAGGAAGAAATCATCAGCCGGAATTGTGCGTGAGCCAGAAGGTCCCTGCACAACGATCTGAGCTTTGAGCGCGAGCACAATGCCAGGTGTATCACCAGCAGGGTCAGCATGGGCGACACTGCCGCCGAGTGTGCCACGATTGCGTACCTGCTGATCGCCGACCTCCTCAATTCCCTCAGAGAGGAGCGCAAAGGTGCGACGGAGAGGGTCGGAGTGTAGAAGTTGCGTATATGTCGTCAGGGCCCCGATAGCGATGTAGCCGTTCTCCTCGCGAATGTAGGAGAGGTTGGCGATCTTGCCGATATCGACCAGGTGCTCGGGCTGTGAGAGGCGCAGCTTCATCGCTGGGAGCAGGCTGTGCCCCCCTGCCAGAAGCTTTGCATCATCACCGTATTGTTGTAGCAGCGCAATCGCCTCGTCCACCGTTGTGGCTGTATGGTAATCAAAGGCTGCAGGTACAGACATAAGACTTTCACCTCTTCCCTGTTATTCAATTGCATTATCCTGAGCATGGATGACATGCCAGAGTTTCTCAGATGTAAAGGGCATGTCCAGGTGTGGCACATTGAGGGCATCTGCAATGGCGGCAGCGACAGCAGGTGTTGAGCCGATAGTGCCAGCCTCACCGATACCCTTGACTCCCAATGGATTGACCGGCGTCAGTGTGACGGTATGATCCAGCTCAAAAAGGGGCATTTCTGACGCAAATGGTACTGCATAATCCATCAATGTTGCAGTGAGAAGTTGACCATCTTCATTATAGACCACGCCTTCATACATTGCCTGCCCGATCCCCTGTGCGATCCCACCGTGCACCTGTCCTTGCACAATCATTGGATTGAGCTGACGGCCACAGTCATCAACGGCGACGAAGCGTGTGATATGAGCCTCACCGGTATCTTTGTCGATCTCAACAGAGCAGATGTGCGTGCCAAAGGGAAAGACACAGGCCTCCGGCTCGAAGAAGACCGTTGTCTCCAGTCCAGGCTCGATCCCAGGTGCCATCGTGTTGGAGAGGTTGGCGGTAGCCGCAACATCAGCGAAGGGCACAGACTTCTGTGGCGAACCGACGACAAAGAACTTACCATCTTCCAACGCTACATCGTCCACGCTGGCCTCCAACATATGCGAGGAGATTAACTTCATTTTCTCTTTGAGTCGCTGTACCGCATTGTAGATCGCGGCACCACCAACTGCTGTAGTACGGCTTCCATACGTACCGCGTCCCTCTGGCGTTGAATCGGTATCACCATGTAGGATCAGAACGTTCTCAACGGGAATACCAAACTCTTCAGCAACGATCTGCGCAAAGGTTGTTTCTTCACCCTGTCCATGAGGAGATGCACCGGTGTAAACCATCACTGTGCCTGTCTGTTCTACCCGGACACGTGCACTCTCATAGAGTCCAACGGGAGCGGTTCCCTTCGGACCGAAGCCACAAATCTCGATGTATGATGAGACACCGATGCCCATCAGCTTCCCCTCTGCCCGCTTACGTGCCTGTTCCTGACGCAGCGCAGCATAGTCGATGAGCTGCATTGCTTTATCCAGCGCACCCTGATACTCACCCGTATCGTAGACTGCACCGGTAGCAGACTTGTAGGGGAACTGTTCAGGTTTGATGAAATTGATGCTGCGCACCTGTGTCGGGTCCATCTGCAGCTCGCGAGCCACCAGATCCATCGCACGCTCTGCAATATATGTCGCTTCGGGACGACCTGCGCCGCGATAGGCGTCGGTGGGGGCTTTGTTGGTGAAGACGATGTCTCCACTGAGGTGAATAATCGGTATATCGTACGCGCCACCCGATACGGGCCACCCAAAAGCAATCATAATCACATCTGTGAACAACTGCGAGTAGGCACCGAGGTCTGAGATACCGTGGATCTTGAGTCCAGTCACTTTGCCTTCTTTTGTCGCCGCGACCTCAATGTAATCGATCTGGTCACGACCATGCACCGTCACAGACAGATTCTCGCTGCGATCCTCAATCCATTTCACTGGCCGACCAAGCTTCATCGAGGCAAAGGCGGCCAGCGCCTCCTCGGGGTAGACATTGAGCTTGGAGCCAAAACCGCCCCCGACCTCCGGTACAATCACGCGTACCTTATGTTGAGCCAGACTGAGCTGTCCAGCGAGAATGTTGCGCAGCAGGTGGGGAATCTGCGAGGAACTCCAGACCGTCAGGCTCTTATCAGATTTGCGATACTCTGCTACGACACCGCGTGTCTCCATCGAGACCGGCGCGACGCGCTGATTGACCAGGCGTGCTTTAATGACCACACCGCCATTGGCCTCGGTCTGCGCAAAGACCCTGTCGATTTCAGTGCTATCTGGATGTGTGCTGTAGGCAACGTTGGTACCAAACTCTTCGTAGAGCAATGGAGCGTCTGGCTGCATCGCTTTCTCCACGTCGATAGCGGCAGGGAGGGGTTCGTAGTCAACCTCGATCAGATCGAGCGCATCTCGTACAGTGTAGGGGTCGTCTGCGAGCACAATAGCAACAGGATCGCCATAGAAGCGTACCTTGCCCTCTGCCAGAGGGCGACGAATTCCCATGCCCTGATTCATATGGCCCAGAGGAACGGCAACAGTAACAGTTCCCACTTTGCCAACAAGGTCCTGTGCTGTGTAGACAGCATGGACACCTGGATGCTGACGGGCCGCATCTGTAGAGATACTGCGAATGGTTGCATGCCCATAGGGACTGCGTAGGACAGCCATATGCACCATCCCCAGCAGTTTCAGATCATCAACGTAGGTTGCCTGGCCTGTAATCAAGCGAGGATCTTCGCGCCGTTTAATCGGCGTGCCAAGCATGGAGGCAATGCCCATAAGAGTGAGGTCCTTTCTGCGATGAAGAGACACGAAACTCAAAACAACTTGCGTTCGGGCATCCTTGCGGAGTAAGCAAAAGTACGAAATAGCTCTCTTTTCGGAAAAGAAGCGAGCGCCTCGCGTATGAAACAGCGCGAATGACGCAGAAGCGTTGGAGCGTGTTACATTCTTCGATACGTAATACTGTTGATAAAACTAATCACCGCTACTTACAGGCTCGGCAACCCGTTGCATCTGCTCAGAGGCGGCCTGAACCGCACGTACAATATTCTGATAGCCAGTGCAGCGGCAGATATTGCCTTCCAGCCCCTTGCGAATTTCGGCTTCAGTGGGATGGGGATTGTTTTTAAGGATCTGGTAGGAGGCCATGATCATGCCAGGGGTACAGAAGCCACACTGCAAGCCGTGCTTCTCCCAAAAACTTGCCTGAATCGGATGCAGATCGCCTTCAGGTGCGAGTCCTTCAATAGTCGTAACACTGCTCTCATCGGCCTGCACTGCCAGAACAGTACAGGATTTCACTGCCTGGTCATTGAGCAGTACCACGCATGCACCGCATTGCGACGTATTGCAACCAACATGCGTTCCTGTTAAATCAAGCACATCGCGTAAATAGTGTACTAGTAATGTTCGTGGCTCAACCTCTGAATGATGCTCTTGTCCATTCACAGTCACTGTGATTGCATGTTTCATCGACCTTGCTCCATCTGTTTCTTGTTAAGGGTGGGGTAATGGTGTGGATAGAATGAAAGAAAGGTAGCACATAGAAGGTTAGCTTGTCAATCGTGAAGAGCGTCGCTGTAGAGAGAGAAAAGAGCGAGAAATGGGACTTCTAGTCCCATTCTCACTACGGATTGTTCGCTTTATTCGTTGGCGACGCCTGGGGACCGCCTTGAGTGATAGTAAAGAAGGCAGAGCGTTCGCCCTCGACCTTGCAATCGCTTTCACCTGGCTTTGTGAAGCTAACGGCAACTAGATTATTTTTGTTAACGATCTGTTGACGGTTGGGCATTCTAAAAGTGAAGGTAGCTAATCCATCTGAGGTTGTAGTAGTTTGAGCGTTATCGGTAAAGTTATCGGCCCAGGTTAGTGTCGCAGTTGCACTTGCGCCATTCACACCGACGGGGTTGTTATCGACAAGATGCGTGAACTTGGCATAGACCGCAATCTGGCTATTCGGAATGAACTGTGGCGTCGAAGTAGTAACCCAGGCATTACAATTGTAGGGTGGGAGTGTGGGGATCGGTGAGAGATTCTGGTTGAAACGGATGGTCGCTGTAGGTGTGGGGTTGGTCGTGCTAGCGGCACCAGACGTAGTATCTGCTGTTGGTCCACAGGCGACAACCAGTATACTCAAGGAGACAAGAAGTAAAATAAAGCTATATTTGAGATACAGAGAGTTTCGGAAAACTCTTTGCTGCTGTTTTTTGTTTGCTTGCATAATCTGCTAGAATCCTTACCTACTGTACAAATACTATGAAGCAGTATAGCATAGTGAACGTTTCGACAAGGATAATTTGTGAAAAGCCTGCCATAAAAGTACTATGCTGTGTTGAGTGGTTGGCAAGGAAGACAAAAAAAGAGAGCTGAGACCGTGGTATCCTGCTCTCTTTGGAACTGCGAACCGATTGGGTCACTTCACATGGACAACGAGATTCATCAACGGGTGAACATTGCAGTAGATTTTGAAATCGCCTGCTGTTGTGAAGGGGCCTGCTATAACACTATCACCAGTACTGTTCGTCGCGCCATTGACTGTTGGAGCACCTGGTTCTGCTTGCGTCACCTGTTTGCTCCCACTCTCCCAGTAGCCATTCACGAGCACATGGTGACTAGTCAGTGTATCGACCATGCTAATGGTCTCACCTTTCCCAATCGAAACTTCCTTGTCGATAAAATCAGAGCTACCCATCCGAACCACCTTACTCTTAGGCAGAGTGCTAGCATCAACGATGCGACATGCCGAGATCAGAACTGTCAGAAGCGAGAGCGCTAACAGGGCAAATAAGAATTTTCTATTCATGAGTACTACTTGAAATCCTCCTCAAAGATCTGGCCAATAGATTACTCTTAACTATAGCAAAAAGTTGCTGACATGGCAAAGAGAAAGAGGTAGATAATCCAAAGTGGTACCCACGACCACCAATGTCATCTTACATCCCTGACTCAAAGTGGACATGAGCCATATCTTGTCCAAAAAGGTTTTGGCAAATCACAAAATGACACGATAAATGTCAGCAAAATATCACATAAATGTGCTTGTCATACTACAGATTCAGTGTGTAACATTATCGTCGTAAACAGTTTAACACTTTCAGGTTTATCAGGTGACTTCATTTGCTCTTTTCTCTTTTTCAATTATCCGGGAGATACCTCAAGAGGAACTCGTACTGTGTGATAAATATGTAGTAGATAAAGGAAAGGATCAGGATGAAAGCAAAAGAAGTGTGTCCCAATCAGAGGCTACGGCGAGAGCGTGAGCTGCGAGGTTGGTCACAAAGTTACGTTGCTGAATGTATTCACGCCCCTAACGCTTATTATGTTGGCCGCTGGGAGCGCGGGCTGGCAACGCCCAGTCCTTACTATCGTGAAAAACTTTGTGCGCTCTTTGGTCAAAATGCTTACGAACTTGGTTTCCTAGTGGACATCACCACATCCTCGCCAGCCCGCAATGTAGTAGGAGGTTTGTCCATCCCAGGGGAGCAAATCAAAGAGAATGAACAGCATTGTTCACTTCCTTTGCTTAGTAATCCGTTTTTCACAGGGAGAGAAGGTTTACTGGCACAGCTTGTGGCCCTGTTGCAAAAGAAGACAGAAGGGAAGTGGCCACCTCCGGTAGCGCTCTGTGGCCTGGGGGGCATTGGTAAAACTCAGCTTGCACTGGAGTATGCTCATCGGCAGAGTAAGAAGCATATCTCTGTCTTCTGGATAACAGCAGAAAGTGAAAAGAGTATCCTCTGGAGTTTCCTGCGTATCGCAGCGACTCTATGCCTGTGCGATGGTGCAACTGAGCAGCCAATCGATAAACAGAAGCAGGGAATAGAAGAGGTGAAGCAGTGGTTAAATACACACCAGGACTGGCTCCTCATCTGGGATCAGGTAGAAGACCTAGAATTGCTCTCACGCTATCTGCCAATCAAACAGGATGGAAGCATATTGATTACGACGCGCCAGCAGGCGGTAGGAACGCTGGCGGTCCCCTTGGAAATCCCCCCCCTAACGAAACAGGAAGCGCTCCTGTTCCTGCTACGTCGGGTCAAACTTCTTCCACTCGATAGAGATCAGGAGCATTTGCAGCAAGCCTCCGCAGAACAGATGGCAGCCCAGCAACTGGTGGAGGCAATGGGCAGCCTTCCGCTGGCCCTTGATCAGATTGGAGCGTATATGGAAGAGACTAAATGCTCTTTTTCCGATTATCTGCAGATGTATCAAAGGAGACACAAAGCCCTGCTACAGCGACGTGGACGCCTTGCCCTCTATTATCCCCACTCAGTAGCAAGCACATGGGAACGCTCCTTTGAGCAGATCATACGGCAAAATCCAGCGGCGTTTGATATACTGCAAGTATGCTCTTTGCTTCCTCTAGACGAATTTCCTGAAGAATTATTTATTCGCGGGGCAGAGCAACTGGGACCTTGCCTCGCAGCGACGGTTGTAGACGCATTTGCGCTCAACGAGCTACTTAGCGAACTCTGTGCCCATTCATTGATTTATCGCCAGGTGCAGGCCTGTGTTTTCTCGCTTCATCCTCTGGTTCAAATGGTGTTGCAAGAGCGTATGAGTGACCAGGAACAACATCTATGGCATAGAAGAATTCTGGCTGCTCTCAATGCGGCCTTTCCTGCAATTCCTCCAGCGGTCCTCCAAAGTCTTGACCACTGGGAGAAAATGAAGGCCAGAGGGAAGATATGTGTAGAGAGATATTCTTTTGTAGAGAGGTGAAAAAGCATTTCAAAAGGAGTAGGATCTTCAAACGACATTGAGGTGATAATATGGACAAGATTCCTGGTTTTTGCAGCATACTCGTTAATGCAATGCGGTGAGCTACCTCCTTAAAGAAGAAAATACATGTATAATTTCTGGCAATCGCAGCCAGATCAGGAGAAAAGCGCTTGCGCTTAGGCTAGCTAATAGCCACATTTCCCAGTCCAGGGACACTTCGATCTGCTGTGACCACAGTGCGATACTTCCTCCAACGGCAGTGCAAAGGATAAAGCCAGCGTTACGCCAGATGTCAAGTATCGTTATGGGCTTCTCACTAGTCCCGAAACAGTTGCAAGTGGTGTAAATTCTTCTCGCCAGAATAGATAACAGAGAACCAGCGAAAAGCAGTAATAACAGAAGGGCCAGCATAAATCCAGGAAAGAGCAGCCAGACACCCAGAGTAAGACAAATGACGATAGTCAATTCGCTTCCGAGAAAGAGAATAGAGATAGTACCGCTCAGTCGCTTAGGGAGGATATGGAAGCTCTCGATGGTTAGTCGGAAGCGCTGTATGTTTACGACTTTGCTGCTGAACGAGAGAAGAAACACTAACCCGATTACCAGCCGGCAAAATGCCAGGAGATACAGCAAACCTACTCTACCCATAGGATCTTTGTCTCCTCTCTAGAAAGATTTCCCTTGTGCTAGATTGCCTATTATCCAATCTGGCGTAGCGAAACCAGTTGCATGTATTTTCCCATGGATATCGATTGAGCAGTAGGAAGGAGTGATCGATATTTCATATTTTTTGAAAAGTGTGTTGTTAGATGGGGGAGCAACTAGCACGGGCAATCCGGGCATATTTCCTTCCAGGAGGTGCCGTGCCTTCTCCAATTCATCGCCGATGATAATGAGTAGTGTAACCCCAACCTGGCGCGCTACAGATTCCAGGGTATTCAGGAGAGGAAGGATTTGACGACAGGATTTACACTGCGACTTGAGAAAAACAACGGTGATTGGACGACCGAGATAATCAGCCAGGGCAACAGTTCTCCCCTCCAGTGTTTGCGCGCTAAAGTCTGGTGCTTTTTCCCCGATTTTCAAACTAATCGGATCACGTTGAAAAGAGTCCGGACGGATGGTTTTCTGCCGTCGCGCCAGCGTAAAAATCATGAGCAACTGGTAGAGAACGATGATCCAGAGCATAACGACATTTATGAAAAGGATCGTTACCAGCATATGACCCCCCTTCTTTATTTCCCAAATGTGGAGACAGATTGTTGTACGCTCTCATCGTCAGGATCTGTGGCTGGTGTGAGATCAAAAGCGCGGGCCAGAAGCTGAAATGAACGAAGACGGGCCTGATAGGTTGGACAAATAGTTAAAATGACTAATTCATCGACGCCGTAAATCTCTACGAGCTGCATCAGATGCTCTTTTACCTGAATGGGATTACTGCTAATCATCATGAGTTGGTTATCATGCATATAAGCATAATCCTGATTCGTATAGTGGTAGTGCAGCGCGGTTTCCAGTGAAGGAACAAGCGGCGATACACCCGTTGTGAGGTGAGGAGAGTGTTTTCGACTACGCAAGCAGGTGGCCCAGAAACTCAAAGCGAGCTGCTGAGCCTCTTCTGCGCTCTCGGCGCAGAGCACACGTACAGCAAGGCTAACACGAGGTCGGCTTAACAGGGACGAAGGGCGGAAATCGCGTCGATATGCTTCTGTGATCTCTGGATGCGTACGATTGTTGATAAATTGCGCGAGACAGAAGGAGAGACCTGAAGAGGCTGCCAGTTGTGCTCCATTCAGGCTTGAGCCCAGGAGCCACAGCTCGGACACACTAGTCCCATCTGGTATCACTGGTATGTATTTATATGGGTGGTTTTCCGCAAAGTTTTGTGTCAGAAAGTTTACAAGTTCTTCTACCTGTTCCGCATACTGTTTTGTTGAAACCGAAACAGAAGGATTCAGGACTTTACTCACCTGCGGATCTGTCCCTGGCCCTCTTCCAATGCCGAGATCGATGCGGTTGGGGAAGAGCGTTTGTAGCAGGCAAAATGATTCCGCGACTTTGAGTGGACTGTAGTGTGGGAGAACGACACATCCCGGTCCAACGCGGATCGTGCGCGTATGAGCAGCGACGATGGCGGTCAGGAGTTCCGGTGAAGGGCAGGCCAGAGTACGGGTGCCATGATGTTCAGCAATCCAGAAACGCTGATATCCGAGACGTTCGACCGCGATTGCCAGGTCGAGAGATTCCTGAATTGCAGTAGCAGCATCGCTGCCCTCAAAGACTGGAACCTGGTCCAGTACGCTTAGTGTGACCATAACATGCTCCTCTCTCTATTTGCGTAATGACATCGACACAGCCCTTACGCGACGGTTTGTCTATCCTCTTTCTCCAAAAGATCTGGTGTATCAATGTAGCCAGCGGCCTGCAAACGGAAGAGGCGAGCGTAGACACCCTCCTGACGATAGAGGTGGTCGTGTGTGCCCTCCTCAATGATGCGTCCCTGATCTAGGACGATGATATAATCGGCAGTCCGTACAGTAGAAAAACGATGTGCAATCAGCAGGGTTGTTGCGTCCCGGGCGATGGCACGCAAGCGTTCAAGGAGATCGGCTTCCGCAGTAGCATCGACTGAAGCGGTTGGCTCGTCGAGAATCAGCACCGGGGCGCGGCGCATAAAAGCTCGCGATAGAGCTATTTTCTGCCATTGTCCAATTGACAACTCCTGTCCATTCTCAAACATCCTTCCCATCATGGTTTTATATTGCTGGGGAAATTGTTCCACAATCTCTGAGATTCCTCCCGCTGCAGCCGCCTGATGAACAGCGTCTTCTTCATCGATTCGCTCCAGGCAGCCAAACCCAATATTTTCCTGTACGGTCATTTCATACTGCACAAAATCCTGAAAAACGGCACCGATATGCCTGCGGAGATCGTTTAAATCGTATTCTTCGATCGGGATGCCATCGATGAGTATCTGTCCCTCAGTTGCTTCATAGAGCCGGGCCAGCAGCTTCACAATCGTCGTCTTGCCCGCACCGTTATGGCCAACCAGCGCGACGCACTTTCCGGCTGGGAAGCAGCACGTGAGATCTGAAAGCACCATACGGGAGGTGCCAGGATAGCGGAAGCTGACGTGGTGAAATTCTATCCCTTTCTGGAGCATTTCGGGGAAAGGGCGAGTACCACTTTTAATCTTCGTTGCTGGTACATCTAAGAATTCGAACAGGTTGCGCAAAAAGAGATTGTTTTGATATAACTGACTCAAACCCACTAGAAACCCCTGGATACTGCTCTGCACACTATTGATCGCCTGAACAGAGCCTGTCAGCCAGCCGATCTGTCCCAGAGCAATAGTGGCGAGAATAGCGTAGATCTGAACTCCGACAATTGCGGTTGTGCCGATGAAACCCAGTGCCATGGAAGCAATAGTCTGTTTCTGGACGATCTGCTTATCGACACGGTAAAACTGATCATAGAGCTGGCGAAAGCGCTGTAAAAACAGGCCCCCGAGCTGAAACAGGCGCACTTCTTTAACTGTGCGTGCAGTTGTGATTAAATATTGCAGATATGCGATTTTGCGGCGATCGGTGGAACGAGTGCGCTCAATGGCATAATTTCTATTGGCGAAGAAGAACTGTGAGCAGGCACTGGGGATAGGCGCGAGGATAACGGACAAGGCGATAAACCAGTTCCACGTAAACAACACAGTTATCACGGAGCCTAGCGCAAGAAGCTGTGATCCTACTCCGGTTATCTGAGAAAATACCTGATACGGTCTATAGCCACTTTCACGCGTAGCTCGCTGAAGCTGGTCATAGAGCTCGCTGTCCTCAAAGTGCTGCATCTCCAACGTGACAGCTTTCTCCATAATTTGTACACTAATCTCATTGGAGAGGCGCTTCTGAAATATGTTTTGAATATATTGCTGTATCGAGCCGATGAATGATGACAGCAATACGGCCCCACCCTGAAGAACGCCCCAGAAAAGAGCCTGCGAGAGAAACGTTGAGGCACCTTTATGTTGAATTGCCTCCATAACACTTTCCGTCAAGTTCTTTGTGACCAGTACCTGCGCTCCCGGTAGAAGTCCTGTTAAGATGGTCAGAAGAAGGAATATGACAATGGCGGCTGGACTAATATGCCATAGCATGAGTATGACACGTCGCCAGGAAATGAACGTCTCGTGCAGATAAGAGAACACGCCTTTTTTATCTTGCATACAATACGCCTTTCTCCGTTATTATTGCTCAATCAACATCATCTGGGGGAAGGAGAAGGTAGATAGTAATCGTATCAAGATTGATATACCATCTTTTTCTCCTCGCGTATTTTTCAATGTCATTTTGTCGTTTTTACTTCATTTGTATTACTTTCCCTGCTTCCTTCTTCTTTGCTGGGGGGACGTTTTTGAATGCTCTCTAGGGTGTGGTGCCAGAAGGTGTAGACTTTGCGCTCCTCATCCCGCTGGGGTCCGAGCAGGCGATTGATATGCATATGTGCCAGGCTGGAAAGGAGTTGCGGCTCGGATACCCAGAGTTTCCCTTGAAGGGTGATGCGACGAATCTGTTCGGCGACTTCCTGTACTGCAGGTCTTTGCAGGGCACAGAGCTCGTCAAGCTGCTGGCGTTGCGCTGGAAGCGACGGATGAACTGAACTATCTCCCCAGGGTTGGAGCAGTTCGCAGAGGAGACGTCTCTGCTTGCGAAACGCATTTCTCGCTTCATTCTTATCGGTTCGATTTTGAAGAAAGGTCAGGCGAGCAGAAAAATCTTTACCCCACGCTTCAAAAAGCCTGTCAAGGCTAAAGATAGTGATGTGTGAGGGAGAGAGCGTCAGTTGTCCGGTGTGTATAGCAGCCACCATTTGCATAATAGCATCACTGTTAGCGGAGAAGAGCTTCTCCAGCAGTTCAATAGCCTCTGGACCGCCGTAGCGCTCGATTTCGCGCTCATAGGTAGCCAGGGCAATATCTCGCGCCAGACCGCTCTGTACCAATCCTCGTCCCCAGTCCAGGACTCTGTTGAGGACGGCAGAGTTAGCGCTTTCGCTACAGGCGTGAAAACGCACACGTAGATGCGGCTCGCTATCAGTGAACCGAATAAAAAACCACTGGTCGATGAGTTGTTGCTTCTGCAATGCCTGTACTATTGGGCGCAGTGACCCGGTAATAATCTCGTTATGTTGCTTAAAAGGTGCATAGACCTTGAGATAAGTCCAGCCATCTCCAGGCAATTGCTGCCTCTGTCTCCGGGATATGGGATAGTGGGGATAGCTCTTCTGGTCATCATTGTGCGCTTTGGCATTCTCAATCGCGCGCTTTTGCTGCATGACAGGAGCATTTTCTTTTAAAAGAACCGGCACGACCATCTCATTCAGATAGGGCCTCTGCTCACTATCACGCAGCCAGAGGTGATCAGCGTCGGGGAGCATTTCTTGCAGGCGAACAGACTGTTGCCCACCGGATTTTTTTATTTCTTTCTGCAATTCCACTACGGAAAATGGATGCTCTAGGTCGAGCAGCAGGCGGTGATCAAATTGCGTAAGGTAGACGTAGCGTGGAATGTTCCACTTCTTGCGCCATTGCTGTACTCCGGCGAAGAAGCGTGCTTCCTGACTTCCCTGGCCGATGGACTGAATTGAGGATGGATAGACATTCCACTGCGCCGGGCTGAGTACAATTTTTTTTCGCACAACGCGTGGCAGAAAAGGCGAGGGTTCGGCCACGCCCCAGCGGAAAGGCGAGAGCATGGGATAGCCATCCTCCGAAGCCTCCAGCAGGAAGCGACAGATGTTTGGGGCGCGCATAATATTGAGCATATTGCCCTGAGTAACCACCACTTCTTTCCTCAAGCGGAGCGAACGCAAGTAGAAGTGTTCATCTTTCACCCCAACGACCAGATCGTTGAAGGGAATGACCTGGTTGGGAGCAACCGATGGAGTGGTGTTCACGACGACTTCGTGCAGGCGCAGAGCGGGTCGGATCATCACATTGGCGGCGCGCCCGCGAATCGGCAGGTAGCTTAATTCGGCAAAAACGGCATTGGGGAAAAGAGCCTCTTCGCGTCTGGCGTACTCCTGAAGGTGCTTGAGACCCTCTTCCCCAAGGATATCGAAGAAGCGACAGAACGTTCTACCACCATGGGCGATGCAGGCTGGCGAAACAATCCCGCGCCATTCTCCGCGATTCATTGCTTTCACCGAAGCGGCATGGATCTGAAGAAACATCTCGATTGCCGGAAGTGGGGGATTGAACGGAGTTGGTTCCCAAAGTGTCAGTTGCTGAAGTCTGGCATCCGTTAGCTCGATCTCTGTCTCCTGCTGACAAAGCGCGACATTCAGGAGAGAACACAGAAAAGCGTCACGCTGCTGTGTTTCAGGCGGCGGTACCGAACGTAGAGGATACGTTCGCCGGGGTTCGGTGTAGCCTGGGGGAGCATCCAGACCTGCTTCAGGACTGAGAAGATCCAGGAGCGGCACTTCAGCTTCCTGGCCGTAGCGCTCAACAAAGGCAAAGTAATATTCTCGCAGATGGGGGGCACCCTTTGGGGCATGGGTCATACGCATCAGTGCTTCGACCGCGTCAGCCACGGCTTCGCCTATTTCCTGCTTGAGATGATTTCCAAGCAAATTGAGCGTCGTATCCATCTGATAGGGCTGATAGTCCGAGGCGGGTTCAGTGATCATGCTTTGCTGCCGTTCTACAAGCGCATGAATATAGGCGGTGGCCCCTACTCCCCGCATTTGATCGATTTTTTTCATATCGTCAACGATGGCTTCCATGTCCTTTATTACAGTATCGAGCGCTGGCACTGCGATCTTAAGTAAGCGATCTAATACATAGTGCTCTGGCTGTGCGCTGGTTAGAGGAGGCCGCAAGTCGCTCATTAAGAAATGATGTTTCCAGAGTTGTTGCAAGAGTCCCTCGATGGCCTGATCAGTTGCTTGAGGGAAGGCGGTCGCAATATCATGGAAGAGCGTTTGATATGGTAGAGGCTGACGTGCACGTTCAAACACATACTGTACAACTGGCGTGGCGCGCAACGTAATTGAACGGGTATCACCTTTGCCATAAATATCTGCGTAGGGGATGATCGCCCGTCCACCGGTGATATAGGCAGTTTGATTGATGACGATATTCATATGCGACATCAGCGCGGACTCTGTTTCGATCTGCTCAAGCAGAGAAAGCAGCCATCCCATATCTGGTCGTGTCCGCGTGCTCTGAACTGTGTCGCTATTCAATTGCAGTGTTGTGTGTGGTCCGAACTGGCCCATAGCGATTCCAGAAAAGAGGCCGAAGGGAGTAGGCCGGGTACTCATGCGGGTAAGGTAGCGAAAAAGCCCTGAGTAGGCTCGTTTTGCGCGCCGTGATGTCTCATCTCGTCGAATATACGTCAGTCCTTCAAAAATATCTCTGCTAGCCACGGTAAGCGCTTGCACAACCAGCGGATGTGCCACAAGTGTCTGTATTGTATTGCAGGATGCCTGATTTACCTGTGCTAACCAGGTATCAAGAGCGGCGTCGTCCTCCAATATGGCCAAGTTTACCCCACCTCCGGACGTCAATTGTTGGAATACACCGATTGGCAGCACTGGTGCTCGTAGCAAGAAAAAGCCCGCAGGCTCATAAAGTTGCGACCTATTATTCGTTTCAGACATACTTTCTTCCCTTCTGGCTTTCATCTCCCTAATACCATTGACATATTAAGCGATCAGGAGCGAGCGGTCCCATGCAGGTTCAATGTAAGTTGCGGCGGCAAGTAGCGTTAGAGCGACGCCAACAGCTCCTGTTAAAAAGCCGGGATCGTCCACCGGTGTCTCCTGTGCCGCGATATCCTGTACTCCACAGGGAAGGGCGGGATTACAGGTTGCCAGGATATGCTCCGTCAGCTGTGGCAGGCTTGTCCTGATGATCTGACTAGGCGAGGTATGAGCAAAACGCAGGCAAACAGCCAGCAAGCCGGCGAAGCCATGACAAAGCGTGGGTGAGATCAATTTGCTGACATCTGGTGGGCGCCTGAGCGTCGTTTCAAGGGTAGCTAATGCCAACTGTTGCAGTTCATGATCTTTCAACACCGCTCCCGCCAGCCGCAGCGATGCAGCGATGCCAGGTGTCCCATAACACCAGGCAGTTCTTGTAGGAGGAAGTCGTGTCCACTGTTCCGGGGAAAAAGAGTCTGCGATTGGAATGAGACTAGGCCAGTTCACCCCCCATGTATCTTGTACTTGGTGTGCGACAATCCAGTTGCTCATGACACGCATTGCGGCTAGTTGGTCGGGCATGCGATAGCCCGCCTGCCATGCGTGAGCCAGGGCAGCTAGAGGGCCAGCAATGCCATGAGCGAAGCCAACATTGAAGTACCCATCGGGGGTTTCCGTGAGCTCGTTTTCCATACGAAAATGTTCGGGGGTAATCAACCAGTTTTTGCGCCCCTGCCCATCTTCACCACTCAGCCAGATGAGATACTCCAGCAACTTTTGAATAGCATCCTGTATTTTTCCACTGGAAGAGGGAAGAGAGACCAGATAGCCGAGGACCCCGGCTGCACCGCCAATGATATCATAATCACTCGGTGGCATACCTGGCTTCTCGCGCCTCAACTGCCATTCCAACACCAGTTCGGCCAGTTGCTCGTGGACTCTTTCCGCTGTTCGGCGATAGAGAGGTTCATCCTGCTGAAACGTCGAGAGGACAAGCGCGAAGCCACTGCTCCCATCGAAGACACCAGGCCTGTTCAGAGGCACCCGCTGGGTGCTCTCCGCCCCCAGGCGCAAGTATTTGTGAGCCAGATCCAGCCACTGTGCTTCTCCCGTCCCGCGTGCCAGATAGAGATAGAGCAGTGCCAGTCCTCCCTGTCCGCACGAAAAGGATGCGCCTCCCCAGGAGAAAAAGCGCCACTGCTCCCGTGCCACCCTGGCAATTGCCTGCACACGCTCTGGATCGCGTAGGTGTTCGCCGATCACCACGGCCGCTTCCAGCGCCCGTTCTCGTACCCCGGGCGGCAGTAGGGCCTGCCATTCGTCTTTACGTTGAAGGGAAGATGCTTCTGTACCCTCCGGCTTCATATAATGATCCTTACCTTTCCATATGTAGATTGAGCATGAGATGACAGATATATGGCCTCAAGTTTCTCACTAGTTTTCTCGTGAGATCCCAGTGTTTTGATGCAAACTGTATCTCACGAGAAAATTAGCTGTATTACGTGTTTAACAGATAGCAAGTGTATTCCTCACATAGAGTATCTTTTGGTATCATCAGCAATAGCCCCAAACATGTGTCAACGTGCAATGCTGATACTACTAAAGTTCAGATTTGTACGGGATCGGTAGATCGGGTAGCAATTAGCAGCAGGGACCAGTACAATGAATTGACGCGGTACAATTGCAAGAGCACGAGCCACAGGTTGTATCGAACGTCGCTGCACATCCCGTACAGGTACCCCAGCAATAGGTGCATTGTGTAAAACCATCACAGCCATCGGTTGAGTCTGGTCTTACCTCAGAGGTAGACGCAGAAGAGATACGAACATCAAGGTCAAAGTTATCGCTCATAAAGAAATCTCCTTCTTAATAGGTGTTAACAAACAAGCTGCCGGCAAATGCTTCTTTCTGCCCATCCTTTATGAAAGGGGCATTCGGCCTGAGTCGGGCACCAGCTAGATACTGTGTGAGGCTACGTAAACAAGCATAGCCAGAAAGCGATCTCAATCACAGATCAAGTTGAGAGCAAGTATGAGTCTTTTGAGAACACTCAGAAGGTGTCAGACGCCCATCAAACTGGGAGCGATGACGTGTTGCTGAAGGGTTTACAATAGCAGGCATAGGTAGCTATAATATAAAATATTAAGCGTAGATTGGAGATCAATGGAAGATCAGCTTCTTCGAAAGCACAGAAAGCGGAGTGGTGGTGAGCTAGATATTACGATCTCATTATTGGGCATGGACTGTTTGTAGCGTTAGAGGATGCTGAGGAGCACGTACTATATAACTATGAAGAAATCGAGAGGCGTCAGAAAGAAATAAAGCAAAAAAGTCTGTGACAAATTTCTTTCTCTTCTTACAATTAGGGAGCCTGCCAGATTCCAGCTCCTTCCTTTTGTGTACCGATGGCAAGAGTGCGTGCATCCCGCGACCAGAGCACAGTTTCCACTGTACAGTTATGTTTTGCATATATAGCAATCAGCCTGCCAGTAAAAGGCTCCCAGACCTGAACGGTATGATCTGCACTCCCCGAAGCAACATGCTGTCCATGTGAAGCCCAATCAACACCTTCAACTTCATCGGTGTGACCTTGATAAATGTGTACAGGACGACCACTTGACACATCCCAAACATGACTGGTTTTATCAGCGCTGGACGAGACAATGTGCCGTTCATCAGGCGACCAGGCTAGATCAATCACTCTTTTCTTATGCTGCTGATATGTAATTCTTGGCTTACCTGTTAGCGCCTCCCAGACGTGAACAGTGTGATTATCAGTGGCACAGGCAAGAAACTTCCCCGAAGCAGACCATCTGACACGCGTGATTCCCAGAAGGCCAAGATTTGTATCTGTATATTGACTCACTACCCGATTTGCAAAAGGGTCCCAAACTTCAACCGTTGGCGTTCGACCGGAAATCGCCAGGTATGTATTATCGGGAGACCAAGCGACAGAACGCAGCCCATATGCCCTCTGTAATGTAAATACAGGTTTTTCCTCAGGAAATTTCCATAATTGTACTGAACCCGTGTGAAAGTCCGCCGTAGCCGTAGCAATAACGTTTGCTTTTGACCAGGAGATATCATTCACCCAACCGTTGAACGTAGGATAATACAGAATAAGTGTACTTTTCTCTATACTCCAGATAGAGATCACGTTTGAGCCATGTGCCAGAGCAATACTCCTTCCGTCAGGGGACCACGCAACACGGTTGACCCAGTTGGGCGCGTTGAGATCTAGAAAATAGTGAGAACGCGTGCTCAAAGGCATGGAGATAGGAGCAGGCAATGAACGAGATGACGAATGTGAATAGCTTCCTGTCAGTGCAAATATGCTGACTGTTTCTAGTGCGCCTATCAAAAATTTGCGTCGATGAGCAAACAATCGTGAAGGAATATCTCTAGTTAGCACAACTTCTCGCTTAGAAGGATTGGCTGCATGTCTCATAATATCATATATAATTGTACCAGCAGCTTCTTGCTCAGCGGGAATAACTGTATGTATAGTAGTATCATGTGCGATTGTACCAGCATTTCCAGAACGGGACGCATTCGGAGGTACAGTGAGAAGCGATACATCATGTACCTCCTGTGGCTCCACTGAGACAAAGCCAAGCTCCTGAGCATTCATTTCAAAGAGTGCACATAATTTCTGACGATGGTGAGGATGAGGCAATCTTTCACCACGCTCCCAACGCCCTACGGTGATAACATCAACCTCAACATGTTCAGCAATATAATTGCGTGACCAACCTCTTTTCTCTCGTTCTTGCCGTAGTACAGTTAGTGATTTACGTTTCATGATGAATTTCCTTTGAAATATGCTCGGATACGATTATGAGCATATATGACATTACAGATTTGGTGTGCTAACTCTGTAATAGCATAAATTATGTTCTACCACAACACTACATTTTAATATCTTAGAGAGCAAAAGTCAATATATTATAATATGCCTCTTTTTACGAATATATTAATACTTAAAATTTTTCAATATACTAGAACATCTAATGTCTTTTAGTGATGACTTTCAAATGAACAAATATAGTTGTGATAGTTAAATTATGGCTCATCCTGAATTGTTCTAGAACTGAGAAGCTCGTTTTTCTCCAGGAGAGATGTGGGAGTGAAGAGAGCAGCAAGTCCTCTGCCAGGGTGTGCAGATGAACCGTTATCACATGCAGGTTTCCGAGTTGTTGATAGACTGTCAGAACTGTTATTCATTTGACAGGAACGACAGTAGACAATCGAGGATGCAAGCGAAAAAAAGACGCCCGTGGAATCCCATGGACGTCGGGTAGCGCATACGGGATTCGAACCCGTGATCTCCGCCTTGAGAGGGCGATGTCCTAGGCCGCTAGACGAATGCGCC